>NZ_JACHNE010000001.1:6708965-7027126 GCF_014205255.1 Streptomyces caelestis
GCATCGTCGACCTGATGCGTCACCTGCGCGCCTCGGAGGCCCGCCGGCACGTCCGCGAGGAGGTCCCGTTCTTCACGGGCCGCCGCAAGGACCTCGCGGAGCTGGTCGCGGGTCTGGCCTGATCAGCGGAGCGGTCGGTCGGCCCCGGGCTTCTCCGGGGCCGTCGACAGCGGCTTCGGCTTCGGTTCCGGACGCGCGGCGCAGTCCGTGGTGCGCCGTCCCGGCAGCCGGCCCTCCAGCAGATACGCCTCCATGTGGCCGTTGACGCAGGCGTTCGGCCCGCCGGCCAGGCCGTGCGAGCCGGCGTCCCGCTCCGTCACCAGGACCGAGCCCGCGAGGCGGCGGTGGAGTTCGAGGGCGCCGTCGTACGGCGTGGCGGCGTCCCGCTCGGCGGCCAGGATCAGCGTCGGCGGCAGTTCGCCCGGCCCGGTGCCGACGTCGAGCGGCTTCTGCCGCGGTCCCTCCCAGTAGGCGCAGGGCAGGTTCGTCCACACGTTGTGCCAGGTCTCGAAGGGCGCTACCCGCGCGAGCCGGGTGTTGTCCCGGTCCCACACCTCCCAGTCCGTCGGCCAAGGGGCGTCGTTGCACTCGACGGCCACGTGGACCGCCCGTGCGTTCTCCGCCTCGACGGCGGCCTCCGGGTGCTGTTCGGCCTGCTCGACCAGCGGCCCGGGATCGCCCTTGAGGTACGCCGACAGCGCGTGCGCCCGGTGCGGCCACTGGTCGTCGTAGTACCCGGCCTGGAGGAACGCCCCCTGCAACTGCCCCGGCCCGACCTTCCCGCCGGCCGGCTCGACGGCCAGCCGCGCGCTCGCCCGCTCGTAACTGTGCCGCACCTCCCGCGCGGTCCTGCCCAGCCCGTACACGTCGTGGTGCCGGGCGATCCACCTCCGGAAGTCCCGCCAGCGGCCCTCGAACGCCGCCGACTGGTCGAGGTTGTTGCGGTACCAGATCCGCGCCGGGTCGGGATCGACCGCCGAGTCGAACACCATCCGCCGTACGTGGGCGGGGAACAGCGTCGCGTACAGGGCTCCGAAGTACGTGCCGTACGACGAGCCCATGAAGGTCAGCCGTTCCTCGCCGAGCGCGGCGCGCAGCACGTCGAGGTCGCGGGCGTTGTTCAGCGAGTGGTAGTGCCGCAGCGCACCGCCGGCCCGCTCGGCGCAGCCGCGCGCGTACGCCTTCGCCTGCGCGATGCGTTCCTTCTTGTACGCCTCCGAGGGGTGCGTCGGCGCCTGGGCCGGCCCCTGGAAGAACTGCTGGGGGTCCTTGCAGGACAGCGGCGCGGAACGGCCGACCCCGCGCGAGGCGTAGCCGACGAGGTCGTACGCGGCGGCGATCCGCTTCCACTCGGGGAGCAGGCCGATGAGGGGGAAGTACAGGCCGGAGAAGCCCGGGCCGCCCGGGTTGTAGACGAGGGCGCCCTGGCGGCGGACCTCACGCTTGCTGGGGTGCGGGTCCTCGCGCGTGGCCCGGGCGCGGCCGACGGCGAGCTCGATCTGCCTGCCGTCGGGCCGTGCGTAGTCCAGCGGGACGGTGACCGTGCCGCACTGCATGCCGCCGGGGAGGTCCTGCGCGTCGGGGCACGGGCCGAAGTCGATGCCGGCCGCCTTCGCCCGCGCGGCGGCCACCGCGGTGCCGCGCAGCTCGGCCGTCGCCCTCGCGCCCTCGGTGTCCGGGGCGGCGGTGAGGGCGCTCAGCAGCAGCGACCCTGCGGCCGAGTAGAGGAGGGCGGCTCTCATCGCGTATCCCTTCGGTGCACGGTGGCGGCGAAAGGGATGCTTCGTGGGGCGGTTGGGGAAGGCAAGCACCGTTTGCCGGTGTCGGCGCCAATGCCCCTGTGCGCCCCCGTTCTGTCAGTCGTGTGCCTCGCGGTGGGTGAAGGCGGCGCGCAGGTCCGGCTCGCCGATCGCGCGGACGCCGCGTACGGCCACCGAGGTGAGGTACGTGCGGTCGTCCGCGGTGCCGTCCGCGTTCCGGGTCAGGTCGCCGAGCAGCCGCCGGCCGGCCGGGGAGGCCCAGCGCGAGTACGGGTGGACCTCGATGCGGGCGACGGCGAGGCAGCTCAGGGTCAGGGCGAGCGGCAGCGCGAACCACAGGGCGACCAGATGGCGCGGCATGTCCGGCGGGGCGGGCGTCAGCAGCGCGGCGACGCCGAGACCGAGTACGGCGACGGTCGCCGAGCGCACCTGCCGGACGGCCGCCGCGACCGTCGTACGGGCGCTGTCGGGCACCGCGAGCCCCGCGCGCACCAGCCGGTCGGCGATACCGCGTACCGCGTCCGCCGTGGCGGCGGTGGCCCGCACCGGCGCGATCCGGGACTGCCCATCGGGGCCGATGGCCCCGATGACCGACCGCTCCATCTCGTCCCGCCCGCGCGGATCGACGACCGTCGCCCAGCCGGTGCGGGCCAGGAGCAGCCGGCGCTGGCGCGCCATGGCGACGAGGGTCACGTCGGCGACCCGCCGGGGCCCGCCGGAGAGGAACGCGGCCTCGTAGAGCGTGAGTTCATGGACGCGTCCGGTGTCCGCGTCGGCGGCCGCGGCGCGTACGGCGGCCAGGCACAGGCGCGTGCACGCCGTGCCGGCCACGATCCAGGCCGCCAGCAGGAAGAGAACCCAGAGCATATGTTTTTTGTATGTGACACGGTCCCGGAAACACCATGCCTCGTACACGATCCCGACGCAGTGTTGTCGGTATGTGACGTTCCGCTTCACTGCTCCGGCGGCGAGGACCGGTGACGCGGTGCAGAACGACGAGCCGGTGTCGAAGAACTGACGGTTCCGGTCAGCGCCGGAGCAACACCTTCCGGGTGGCGCGGGCCAGCCGGCGGACCGGGCGGCGCGATCGCGGCGACGGTCCCGACCGCTCCAGCCACCACTCCCGGAGCTCCCGCCGCACCGCGGTGTCCCCGGGCCGCCCGGCGGACAGCAGGTGCTCGGCGAAGGTGAGCGCGTCGCGCCGGTAGCCGTCGGTCATCGGCTGGGTCTGGGCGTACGCGAGGAAAGCCGTACGGTAGTCCGTCCCGAGGATCTCCGGCAGCTCGGGCGCGACCTTCGCCACGACATCCGCCCGCTTGGCGGCCAGCGCCCGAGCCTGTACGCCGACCCGCACCCGGTCGAACCCCTCGGGTACGGGCGTCCCCGCGACCAGCGCCGACAGCAGCGCGGCCTGCGCGAGCCCGACCCGCTGCCGGGCCCCGTCCCCACCAGGGTGGGGCAGGCCGAGGGCGCCCCGTGCCGCCCCGACCGCCCCGTCCTCATCGCCCCGTCCGGCCCCGTCGTGCCTCCCGGCGGCGGCCTCCGCGTCAGGCCTGTCTGCCTTCCGCTGCGCGAGCGCACCTGCCGCTTCGCGCCGCGGGCCCGTGGCCTTCTCCGGGGCGCCGCTGTTCAGGGGCGCCGTGGGCCCGGTTTCCGCGCGTCGTACGGCGAGCGCGGTGCCCGCCGAGCGGACCTCCGCTTTCACACGTTCCACGGCGCCGGCCTCCAACGCCCTCCGGATCGCCCCCAGTTCACGCTCCAGCTCCGCCGGTTCCGGGAAGTTCTCGTCGCGTTCCAGGAGGACTCCCGGAGGGGACACGTGGGACGCGAGGTCGGTCAGGATGTCGAGGACCGGGCGGGGGACGGGGTGGGCGTGGCTGTCGTGCCAGACGCCGTCGCGTTCGAAGCCGCCGGCGACATGGACGTAGGCGATGGCCTCCAGGGGCAGCTCGGCGAGGGCCTTGGCCGGGTCCTCGGCGCGGTTGACGTGGTTGGTGTGCAGGTTGGCCACGTCGATGAGGAGCCGGACGCCCGTGCGGTCGGCGAGCTCGTACAGGAACTGGCCCTCCGTCATCTCCTCGCCCGGCCAGGAGATCAGCGCGGCGATGTTCTCGACGGCCAGCGGCACCGGCAGCGCCTCCTGCGCGATACGCACGTTCTCGCAGAGGACGTCGAGGGCGTCCCGGGTCCGGGGGACGGGCAGCAGATGGCCCGCCTCCAGGTGCGGGGTGGCCGTCAGAGCACCACCGGCCCGTACGAACGCGATGTGCTCGGTGACCAGCGGTGAGCCGAGTGCCTCCACCCGTTCGGCCAGCGCGGCCAGGCGGGCGTCGTCGGGGCGGTCCGCGCCTCCGAGGCCGAGCGAGACGCCGTGCGGCACCACGGTGACGCCGCGCTCGCGCAGCCGCCGCAGCGACTCGGGCAGATGCCCGGGGCAGACGTTCTCGGCCACGGCCTCGACCCAGTCGATGCCCGGCATGCGCTCCACGGCGTCCGCGATCTCCGGTCGCCACCCGATGCCCGTCCCCAGTCGCTCCATCGTCCCCTCCTCCGCACGGCCGGTTCCTCGATCGTGAGGGGGGTATGGCCCAGCCGCCCGCCCCCGAACCCCGCCACGGGCGCCTTCAGAGGAACATTTGAGGTTGGCCCACCGGCGGCCTCCCCGCTGCCCTCCGGCTCCACCGACGGAGGCACCGGGGTCGCGCCACTCCCCGAGGCGTCGTAGACCGGACGTATGCGCGAGGGCAGCGAACAGACGGCCCCGGCCTCGCCCCGGCGGGTGTGGGCCGGGGCCGGGGGACTGGTGGTCGCAGTCGGCACGGCCTATTTCCTGCTGCCGCTGGAGGGGCTCGGCGTCGACCGCCCCTGGCTGGGCTGGCCGCTGTTCGCTCTGTGTCTGGCGCTGCTGGCCGCGCTGCTGCTGCGCCAGGTGCGTGACGTCGTGCTGGAGAAGCCGCACACCCGGCCCGGCGTCATGATCCCGCTGCTGATGTGCCTGGCCGTGCTGGTCTTCTCGTCGGGGTACTACGCCCTCGCCCAGCGGCCGGGCCAGTTCACCGGCCTGAGCACCCGCGTCGACGCGCTGTACTTCACCGTCGTCACGCTCGCGACCGTCGGCTACGGCGACATCACCCCGAGCGGGCAGGAGGCCCGCCTGGTGACCGTCGCTCAGATCCTGTACACGTTCGTCTTCCTCACGGCGGCGGCCACCGCGCTCACGCGCCGGCTGCACACGGTCGTCGCCGCGCGCGACCGGCGCCCGCCGCCCACCTGAACCGGAGCGGCCCAGAGCGACCCGGAGCGGCGCCTACGCCGCGCGGGAGGAGCGGTAGTTGAACACCGACCACAGCACGAACAGACCGGTCAGGATCATGATGATCGACCAGAACGGCTGGTACGGCAGCCACATGAAGTTCGCGATCAGTGCCAGTCCGACCACGACCGCGCCCACGACCCGGGCCCAGGCGGCCCCGGTGAACAGGCCCAGCCCGGCCGCCACCACGAGCACACCGACGATCAGGTGGATCCAGCCCCACGCGGTCAGGTCGAACTCGAAGACGTACTCGCCGAAGCTCGTGTACACCTCGTCGTCGGCGATCGCCGTGATGCCCTGGAGCACCGCGAACAGGCCGTAGACGACCATCAGGGTGCCGCCGAGAGCGAGGCCCCCGGCCGCCAGCGGGTCGCCGGAACCGCCGGGGCCGGAGCCGCCGGGCGTCCGGTCGTCGGGAGCGGGTGGGGCGGGGGGAGGGGGCGCGGCGCTGGTCATGGCTGCCTCCTGGGTCGGGGTTGTCTGGTAACCCCACTGGAGCACCCGCCCGCTACCGGCGCGCCCGCGGCTACTCCGAACGGGTGGGCGTCGGACCGCCGGGCGCGTACGGTTCCCGGCGCAGCGCCGGGTGGTCCGCGACCACCGTGCACGAGCCGGGCGCGATCTCCGTGAACCCCGCGTCGCGGACCAACGGCAGGCCGCTGCACGTCAGTTCGGGCCAGCGGGCCGGGTCGGCCGTCCGTACGGAGAGCGGGAAGCCCGCGTCGTGCCAGGCGGCCCGCTCCTCGTCGGTCAGCTCCCACCAGGCCAGTTGCGCGGCGTGCCCGGCCTGGGCCATCGCCTTGCCGGCCGACATGCCGAGGTCGGGGTTCAGCCACAGCACGGGCGCGGCCGGGTCCGCGTCCACCGGCGGTTCCGGGTCGTCCAGGTCGGTGCCGGAGACCTGGAGCCGGGCCAGGTCCTTGGGCCAGCCGTCCAGCGGGACCGGCGGGAAGACCCGCACCTGGGCCGCCTTGCCGGTGACCGTGATGCCGGGCAGCGCCTCCGCCCGCCGCCACTCGGCGCCGCGCGCCCGCCGCACCACCTTGCGGATCCGCGCGTCCTGCCAGTCCCGCACCGCCTGCGCCCACGCGCCCTCACCGGCCGACCGCTCGTCGTCGAGGATCGTCAGCACGGCCCGCGCGGCCGTCTCCAGCGCGTCCGTACGCGCCGGCGGGTCCGCCCGCTCGATCCGTACGACCAGCGGCAGCACGAACTGCGGTGCCGTGTCGCGGGACGAGGGCTCGGACCGGAAGGGACTGTCACTCACGGGCGTCGGCTCTTCGCTCACGAATCCCAGTGTGCCAGCCGGAAGATCGTGGAGGATGGGCCCATGCGACCCGACCTCTGCCTGGAGAACGCGGGCCGCCGCTACGGCCTGCGCGGCCCCTGGGTGCTGCGCGGCGTCGACCTGACGGTGGCCCCGGGCCGGCTCGTCCGCGTCGAGGGCGCCAACGGCACCGGAAAGTCCACCCTCCTGCGGCTGCTCGCCGGCATCGACGCCCCCAGCGAGGGCCGGATCACCGGCCGCCCGCGCACGGCATACGTCCCCGAGCGGTTCCCGCCGGCCCTGCCGTTCACCGCCGTCGGCTACCTCACGCACCTCGGCGCCGTGCACGGCCTGACCCGCGCGGCGGCCGCCCGCGTAGCCGCCGAGTGGCTGGAGCGCCTCGGCGCCGCCGCCCACGCCGGCACGCCCATGGCACGGCTGTCGAAGGGCAGCAGCCAGAAGGTCGCGGTCGCCCAGGCCCTGCTCGCGGAGCCGGAGCTGCTGGTGCTGGACGAGGCGTGGACCGGCCTGGACAGCGACGCCCGCGCCGAGTTGGAGCGGGCGGTCGCCGAGCGCACGGCGGCCGGCGGATCCGTGGTGTTCGTCGACCACGACCCGCTCCGCCTCGCGGGCCTGCCCGACGCGACGTACACCGTGCGCGACGGGGGCCTCGTCGAGCGCGCCGTGCCGGGTCCGCCGCCGTCCGGACCGCAGGTCACCGTCGAGGTCCAGGGACCGCCGGACGGACGGCTTCCCGACGACGTGCGGCGGACCGTCACCTCCGCCGAGGAGACCGCGCCGGGCAGCCACCGCCTCACCGTCCCCGCCCCGCACTCCGACGTCCTGCTCCGCGCCCTGCTCACGGCCCGCCCGCCCTGGCACGTGGTGAGTGTGGCGCGGCAGGCGGACGCCCCCGGGAGCCGCCGATGACCGCCCTCCTGCGCTACCACGCCGCCCTGCTGCTGCGCTCCCAGCGCTGGCTGCCGCCGTTCCTGCTGTACGCCGCCGTCCTCGCGATCAGCGTCCAGGCCGGGCAGCCGGTGCTCGACTCGCTCGGCTACTCCGCCGCCGCGCTGCTGCCCGTCGCCGCCTGGCTGGCGCGGATCTGTGTCACGGCCGAGCCGCAGGCCGCGCGCGGCTGTGTGGCGGCGGCCGTCGGGCCCGCGCGCGCTCATGTGGCCTGTCTGCTGGTGGCGTTGTCCGGTGCGGCGGCGCTCGGCACGGTCGCGACCCTCGGCGTGACGCTGCTGAGCGCTCCGGTGGCCTCGGACCACCGCACCCCGGTGCCGCTCGCCCCCGCCTGCGGGGCCGGGCTGCTCGCCGCCCTGGCCTGCGCGCTGCTCGGCACGGCCGTCGGCGCGCTCACCAGCCGGCCGCTGCTGCGGTCGCGGGGCCGGGCCGTCCTGGCCCTGCTGCTCGCGGCACTGCTGTCCCTGGTGGCCACCGGCTCCCCGGCGCAGGCGGCGGTGCGGGGCCTGGTGACCGGCTCACGGTCGGGCACCGTCCCCCTGCCGCTGCTGCCTCTGGCCACGGCAGCCCTGGTCACGGCCGCCGCCCTGGCCCTGGCCGGTGCGCTCGCCGCCCGCAGATCACCCTGAGCAGGCAGATCACCCTGAGCAGGCCGTGCGCTGCGCCTCCTGCCACTCGCAGACCGGGCAGAGGGTGATGCCCTTGTACGACTCCGGGTACTCCGTCGGATCCCGGCACAGCACGCACTCGGCGTACGGCGGCCCGTCCGCCCGAGGCGGCCTGGTCGCGTCGATCAGGCAGTAGTCGTTCTCGCTCATACGTCCAGCGTAGGCCGGTCAGCGTGTCTCCGGGCGGGTCCGCGCACCGCTGTCCGCCGCCCCGATCAGCTCGGACACCTTCACGAACCTGAAGCCCTCGCGGCGCAGCGCGGGCACGATCGCGCGCACCGCCCGCTCGGTCGCCGGGGCGGCGCTGCGCGTGCAGTGCAGCACGACGACCGAGCCCGGCCGCACTCCGTCCAGCACCTGCCGGGCGACCACGTCCGGGTCCGTCTCGAACGCGTCGCCGCCGACCACGTCCCACTGCACGGCGGTCACGCCGGCCGGTGTCAGCGCCTTCAGCGCCCGCCGGTCGTAACAGCCCCCGGGGAAGCGGAAGTACGGCATCGGGTCCGCCACACCGGCCTTCCGGAACGCGGCGTACGCCCGCTCCACGTCCGACCGCATCCGCTCCTCGGGTACGGTCGGCAGGCCGTAGCAGTCCCGCGTGTACGCGTAGTGGCTGTAGGAGTGGTTGGCGACCTCGAAGAGCGGGTCCCGGCCGATGGAACGGGCCTGGTCCGGGTACTGCTCGGCCCACCGCCCGGTCATGAACACGGTAGCGGGCACCTTCAGCGCCCGCAGTGTCGAGATCAGCCGCGGATGGTCGAACCGCTCACCCGCCGCCGCCCGTGCCCCCTGCCCGGCGGTC
Organism: Streptomyces caelestis; assembly: GCF_014205255.1. Lineage (GTDB taxonomy): Bacteria > Actinomycetota > Actinomycetes > Streptomycetales > Streptomycetaceae > Streptomyces > Streptomyces caelestis. The sequence goes on from NZ_JACHNE010000001.1 coordinate 6,717,745, forward strand.
ATGTCGGCGTCGAAGGTGAGCGCGACGGTCCGGCCGAGGGTGCGGGGACCGTGCTCGAAGACGGGGGTCAGGCCGGCGGGGCCGGGGGCGAGGGTCGGAGGGCGCGACGGCGGTGCGGACACCGGCGGCGGGGCCGCCTGCGGGGACCGGCCGGTCCCGCAGGCGGCGAGGGCCGTGCTCAGGGCACAGACGGCGGCGATACGGCGGAGAAGGGTGATCACCGTATGAAGATATGAACGGGATCGGCCCTTTATGCGTGCCGACCACGGGCGTCACCCGGCCGTCAGATGTCCCGCTGCTCCAGCGGCTTGGTCGCCGGGCCCTGGATCACCTTGCCGTCCGTGTCGAAGCGGGAGCCGTGGCAGGGGCACTCCCAGGCCCGTTCGGCGGAGTTGAAGGCGACCAGGCAGCCCAGGTGGGTGCAGCGGGCGGAGACGGCGTGCAGGGTGCCGTCGTCGTCCCGGTAGACCGCGACGCGGTGGCCGTCGGCGCGGACCACGGCGCCCTCACCGGGCGGCAGGGACTCCACCGGCGGCGACGGCCGCAGCCGGTCCCCGACGAAGTGGCCGGCGACCTTGGCCTGGGTCATCAGGAACGACGGCGCCTCCCGCACGGCGGGCTTCAGCCGGCGCGGGTCGTACAGCCCGCTCCACTCGCGCTCCTCGCCGGTGATCTGCGCGGCGAGGAGGCTGCCCGCCATGATGCCGCCGGTCATGCCCCAGCCGCCGAAGCCGGTGGCCGCATAGGCGTGCCGGGCGCCCGGGTGCAGGAGGCCGACCATCGGCACGGTGTCGGTGGGGCTGTTGTCCTGCGTGGCCCACCGGTGGGTGACGTCCAGGTCCGGGAAGTGCTCGGTGGCCCAGGCGGTGAGGCGTTCGACAGCGGCCCGCGGGTCGCCCGTGCCCGGCGTGAAGTGCTCACCGGTGACGATGAGCAGACGCCGGTCCCCCTCGTACGGTGCCGTGCGCACCGAGCGGGTGTTCTCGTCGGGCGTGATGAACATTCCGTCCGGGTCCTGATCCGCGGGGATCGTCCCGGCCACGACCAGTTCGCGCTTCGGCGTCAGCCGGGTGAACAGCAGGGCCCGGTCGAAGATCGGGTAGTGCGTCGCGACGACGACGTCCCGGGCCCGCACCGTCGCCCCGGTCGTGGTCGACAGGCGGCACGGCTCGCCCTCGTCCATGCCGAGGACCGTGGTGTCCTCGAAGATCCGCCCACCGTGTTGGACCAGGTCGGCGGCGAGGGCCAGCAGGTACTTGCGCGGGTGGAACTGGGCCTGGCCGGTGACCCGGACCGCGCCCGCCACCGGGAAGGGCAGCCCGGTCTCCTCCACGAACGCGGCGGGCAGCCCGGCCTCGGCGGCCGCCCGCGCCTCGGCCCGCAGCTCGTCGACCCGGCCCGGGTCGCGCGCGTACGTGTAGGCGCTCCTGGCCTCCCAGTCGCAGTCGATGCCGAGTTCCTCGGCGATCCCGGCCGCGCGTTCGATCGCCTCGGACTGGGAGCGGGCGTACAGTCGCGCGCCCTCCGGGCCGCGGGTGCGGCGCAGCTTGTCGTAGACCAGCGTGTGCAGGGCGGTGACCTTGGCGGTGGTGTGCCCGGTGACGCTCGCCGCGACCCGCCCGGCCTCCAGCACCGCCACGCTCCGCCCGGCCCGCGTCAGCTCCCACGCCGTGCACAGTCCGGCGATCCCGGCGCCGATCACCGCCACGTCGACGTCCAGGTCCTCCGTGAGGGCCGGATGCCGGCCGTCCGGTGCGGTTTCCAGCCAGTACGAGCTTCTGACCTGTGGCTTCTCGCTCATGAGCCCCCGAGTACCCCCGACTGCCCGCTTCAGTGTCCGGCGGGTCGCTTTACAGAAGGGGCCGGCAGGACTAACGTACAACCAAATGGTTGTAGATGAGCTGGGCGAGCTGAACGACGAGACGGTGGACCGGCTGTTCCACGCCCTGGCCGACACCACGCGCCGGGACATACTGCGCCGCTGCGTGCGCGGGGAGCTGTCGGTCTCGCGGCTGGCCGAGGCCTATCCGATGAGCTTCGCGGCCGTGCAGAAGCACGTCGCCGTTCTGGAACGGGCCGGTCTCGTCAGCAAACAGCGCAGCGGACGGGAGCAGCTCGTGCGCACCGACCCCGACGCGGTGGGCCGCGCCCGCCAGGCTCTCGACGCACTCGAGTCGGAATGGCGCGGACGCGTGGACCGGATGGCCCGGCTGCTCGCGGAGGACCCCGGTACCGAAGAGAACGACACCCCGGAAGGACCCGAGAGATGAGCGTCACCAGTGTCGACAAGGACCTCGACAACCTCACCCTCACCCTGATCGCCGACTTCGCCGCCCCGGTGGAGCGGGTGTGGCAACTGTGGGCCGACCCCCGGCAGCTGGAGCGCTGGTGGGGCCCGCCGACCTACCCGGCGACCGTGGAGGAGCACGACCTGACCCCCGGCGGAGAGGTCACGTACGTCATGACCGGCCCGGAGGGAGACCGGCACCGCGGCTGGTGGCGGATCACCTCGGTCACCGAGCCGACCTCCCTGGAGTTCACCGACGGCTTCGCCGACGACGACGGAAAGCCCAAGGACGACATGCCGACCATGTCCGTGAGGGTGCGGCTCAGCGACCACGACGGCGGCACCCGGATGGAGATGCGCTCCCTGTTCGACTCCCGTGAGCAGATGGACCAGCTGATCACCATGGGCATGGAGGAGGGTCTGAAGGAGGCCGTCGGCCAGATCGACGCCCTGCTGGCCGCCTGACCGCCCGGATCAGGCCCGGCCGCCCGCATCAGGACTGCCGCAGCAGCCGCTTCCGGCACTCCGCCACGTCGAAGTCCGCCTCGGGGTACCGCGGATCCAGCCCCCGCAGATGCTCCAGGAGCAGCAGGCCGACCGCCCAGTCGCGGTACCACTTGCGGTCGGCCGGGACCAGGTACCACGGCGCGTACGAGGTCCCGCAGCGTTCCAGGGCCGTCTCGTAGGCCTTCTGGTAGGCGGGCCACAGGGCGCGGTCGTCGATGTCGGACGGGGCGAACTTCCAGCGCTTCTCCGGCTTGTCGAGGCGTCTGAGCAGGCGGCGGCGCTGCTCGTCGTAGGAGATGTGCAGGAAGCACTTGATCAGGGTCACGCCCTCGTCGGCGAGGGACCGCTCGAAACGGTTGATCCGCTCGTAGCGGTCGTCGATCACGGCGCGGGGCGCGAGGTCCCGGACGCGGGCGACCAGGACGTCCTCGATGGGGGCACCGCCCGCTCGAGCGGAGCCGAGAGTGGGGGAGCGAGCGGTCGAAGACGCCCAGCTCGCCGGGGAGCGGGAGCGCCTTCTCCACGCGCCACAGGAAGGAGTGCGCGCGCTCCTCGGCGGTCGGTGCCCTGAACGCCGTGATCCGGCAGCCGGCCGGGTTGAGCCGGCCGATGACGTGCTTGAGCGTGCCGCCCTTGCCGCTGGTGTCCATGCCCTGGAGGACCAGCAGGACGCGGCGCCGGTCGCCCGCGGTGCTCGCCGCCCACAGCCGTTCCTGAAGGCCGGCGAGCTGCTCACCGATCCGGGCCGTGGCGACTTTGGCCGCGGCCTTGTCGTCCGGGCCGCCGGGAGTGGCGGCGGCGTCGTGACGGGACAGGTCGACCGGCTCACCGGCGGGGACGCGCAGCCGCTCCCGCAGCGAGATCCCGCGCTCGGGCTTCCTGGTTCTGCCCTTGTCCGCCGTGTCCTTCTCCGGTTCGCCCTTCTCCGCCACCGGGCTCCCTTCCCTTCCCCGGGCCTCGATCATCCGCCGGGGCGCCGGGTTCCGCGCCCGGCGCCCCGGCGGATCAGAGCCGTGCCTACCGGCGCCAGGGGCCCGTCACCGCGAACGTGGTGCCGGGCCGATAGCAGTTGACGTACATCGTGTCGCCGTCGGGCGAGAACGTCACTCCGGCGAACTCACCCCACTCGGGTTTCTCCGGGGTGCCGATGTTCTGCCGGTTGCGGGCCATCGCGTACACCTCGCCGCGCCGGGTCACGCCGTAGACGTGCTGGGCGCCGTCGCCGTCCTCGCAGACCATCAGACCGCCGCTGGGTGCCAGGCAGATGTTGTCCGGCGACTCTCCCGGCTTCTGAATGTCGGTGTCCGGGCCGAAGACGATCACCAGGGTCAGCCGACGCCGGTCCGGGTCGTAGCGCCAGACCTGCCCGAAGTGGTCGGCCGCCGAACCCTCCGCGCTGCGGGCGAACGACGACACGAAGTACACCGACCGGCCGCCCCAGTAGCAGCCCTCCAGCTTCTGCGCGTGCGTGATGCCCCTGCGGCCGAAGTCCTGGAGCCGGATCGGCGTCTGCGCGGCCTGCGGGTCCGGTACGTCCACCCACTCGACGCGGTCGAACTCCGCGCCGATGTCCTGGACCGAGGAGAGGTCCGGCACGCCGGGCACACGCATGGCCTGGAGCCGGCCGCCCGCGCGCAGCGAACCCCGACCGCCCAGCGGCCGGTCCGGCAGGAAGCGGTAGAAGAGGCCGAAGGGCTTCTGGAAGGCGTCCTCGGTCTCGTACACCACCCCCCGCCGGGGGTCGACGGCGATCGCCTCGTGCTGGAAGCGGCCCATCGCCGTCAGCGGTACGGCTCCCGTGCGGCGCGGGTCGACCGGGTCGACCTCGAAGATGTAGCCGTGGTCCTTGGCGTAGCCGGCGGTACCCGCCTTGTCCTCGGTCTCCTCGCAGGTCAGCCAGGTGCCCCACGGGGTGGGCCCGCCCGCGCAGTTCACGGCCGTGCCGGCGATCGCCACGCGTTCCGACAGGACGTTGTTACGGGAGTCCAGCGTCAGGCCCGTGCAGCCGCCCTTGGCTGCCGGGTCGTAGGTGAGGCCCTCGATCGCCGGGACCGGGACCTTGCCGTCCGCGCGGTTCTCGTGGTTGCGGACCAGATGGACCCGGCCGTCTCTGCCCGCGAAGGCCGACATGCCGTCGTGGTTGGAGGGGACCTTGCCCTCGCCGGAGCGGAGCGGGTCTCCCTCGCGGGAGAGGACCCGGTAGCTGAACCCTTCCGGCAGGTCGAGCAGGCCCTTCGGGTCGGGGAGGAGCGGGCCGTAGCCGTCGTGGCCGAGGTTCTGGGCGGCGGCGGTACCGGCGAAGAGTTCGGACAGGGCGCCGGAGAACGCGATCCCGACGCCCAGGGCACCCGTCCCGGCAAGCACCTGACGTCGGGTGGCGAAACGACCGGTTTCGGTCATGGGGAAACCTTCCTGCTGGCGGACAGGAGCTGTGATCCCGCTGTGTCTATCACCTGGTGCGGGCCACGGGAACCACGCGCGTAGCGTGGGTCACTGCTCAACCGCGCGCCGCAGATCGTCCATGGCCTGTTCCGTCCGGTCGACGGGGTGTTCCGCCGGCTCCGGTGCCTGCCGGTCTCCCTCCTGGTGGCCTCCCTCCTGGTGGCCCCTCTCCAGGAACCGCAGGAGCTCCACCGGGATGGGCAGCACCAGCGTGGAGTTCTTCTCCGCCGCCACGGCCATCACGGTCTGCAGCAGGCGCAGTTGCAGCGCCGAGGGAGTGTCGGCCATCTGGTGAGCGGCCTGTGCCAGCTTCTTCGAGGCCTGGTACTCGGCGTCGGCGTTGATCAGCCGGGCCCGCCGCTCACGGTCGGCCTCGGCCTGGCGGGCCATGGAGCGCTTCATCGTGTCCGGCAGGGACACGTCCTTGATCTCCACGCGGTCGATGGTCACGCCCCACTCCACGGCCGGGCTGTCGATCATCAACTCCAGGCCCTGGTTGAGCTTCTCCCGGTTGGACAGGAGGTCGTCCAGTTCGCTCTTGCCGATGATCGAGCGCAGGGAGGTCTGAGCCATCTGGGAGACGGCGAAGCGGTAGTCCTCGACGTTGACGACCGCGGCCGCCGGATCCACGACCTTGAAGTACACGACCGCGTCGACCCGCACGGTCACGTTGTCGCGGCTGATGCCCTCCTGGGCGGGCACCGGCATGGTCACGATCTGCATGTTGACCTTACGCAGCCGGTCCACCAAGGGGACGATGAGGTTGAACCCGGGCCGCCGCACCTCCCCGCGCAGCCGCCCGAGCCGGAAGACGACCCCGCGCTCGTACTGCTTGACGATCCGCGCCGCCGAGGCCAGATACACCAGCCCCCCGGCTCCGACCGCCGCCACCGCCCCGATCAGCTCATCGACCATGCCGACCTCCCCGTCCAGAGGTCCCGTTTCGTCTGTTCCTGCCACGATATGCCCGGAATCGAGTCCGGGGCCATGCCTCGGCGACCAGGGGCACACGCGAAGGTCCGGGGCGCGCTTCTCAGGCGCGCCCCGGACCAGGGGTGTCGGCGTTCCGGCTACGTCGCTATGCGACCGTGACCTTCTCGGCCTCCGGTGACAGCTCCGGCTCGGTGACCTTCACCGGCTCCGTGCCCGTCGCGCTGTGGCGTTCGGCCCAACTCTCCAGGGCCGTGCGGCAGGCGTGGTCGAGGTGGTGCAGACCGGACAGGTCCAGCTCGACCGGGCGGTCCTGCGGCAGGGCCTCCAGGCTGTCGAGGATCTTCGGCAGCCGCAGGAAGGTGGCGTTGCCCGACAGGTACGCCTGGATGGGACCGGCGCCCTTGTCTATGACCTCGAGCTTGACGTGCGAGGCCTCCCAGGCGGTCTTGACGACCGACAGGGCCAGACCGATCAGGACGCCCTCGAACATGTTCACGGCGACGATCGACACCGCGGTGACCACGAGGATCAGCGCCTCGCCCTTGTGAGCCCGCCACAGCGCCGCGACCTGGCGGAACGGGATCAGCTTCCAGCCCGCGTGCACCAGGATGCCGGCGAGGGCGGGAAGCGGGATCAGGGCCAGGGCCCACGGCATCGCGGCGGCGAACAGCAGCAGCCACACCCCGTGCAGCACACGGGACGCCTTGGTCTTCGCACCCGCGTTGACATTGGCGGAGCTGCGTACGATCACCGCGGTCATGGGCAGCGCGCCGAGCAGACCGCACACGGTGTTGCCCGCGCCCTGGGCGATCATCTCCTTGTTGTACTGGGTGCGCGGACCGTCGTGCAGCCGGTCCACGGCCGCCGCGCTGAACAGGCTCTCCGCCGAGGCGATCAGCGCGAACGCGATGATCGTGCCCCAGATGGCCGGGCCGGTCAGCTGGCCGAAGGCGTCGGTCCCGGGCGGCTGGATGACGCCGAGCAGGCCCTCCACCTCGACGGTGGCGACCGGCAGGCTGAGGGTGAGCGTGGCGACCGTGGCCAGGACCACCGCCGCCAGGGCGCCCGGCACGGACTGCACGGCCTTCGGCAGCTTCTTCCACAGCACGATGACGGCGATGGTGCCCGCGCCGATCGCGAGCGAGATCAGAGCCTCGGTGCTGCCCAGGGCGTCGGCGAACGCCCCCGGCAGACCGGCGATCTTGCCGATGCCGGTCTCCGGGGCCTTCAGGCCCGCCGCCGCGTAGATCTGCCCGGCGATGATCACCAGACCGATACCGCAGAGCATGCCCTCGACGACGGAGACGGAGATCGCCCGGAACCAGCGGCCTATCCCGAGGAAGCCCATGGCGAGCTGGAGCAGACCGGCCATCAGCACGATCACACCGAGTGAGGCCACGCCGAACTCGCTGACCGCCTCGAAGACCAGCACGGTCATGCCGGCGGCGGGCCCGGACACCTGGAGGCTGCTGCCGCGCATGAGCCCGGTGACGAGGCCGCCCACGATGCCGGTGATCAGGCCGAGTTCGGCCGGGACACCGGAGGCGACGGCCACGCCGATGCAGAGCGGCACGGCGACGAGGAAGACGACGATGGAGGCGAGGAAGTCCTGCCTCAGGTAAGGGAACTTGGTCATGGTGTCCCTCACAGGGTCTCGAAGGTGTCGGTGTCCGCACGGTGGTTCCGCACGGTCCCGGTGTGCACTTCGTAGAACCATGCGTGCAGCCGCAGCCGGCCGTCCGTCAGGCGGCTCTCCACGCACGGGTAGGAGCGCAGCCGCTCCACCTGGGTCAGGACGTGGTTCTGTACGGCTTCGGTGACCGTCTTGTCGGTCGGGTCCGCGCACTTGGGCTCGTCGCAGGCGTGCGCGAGCCAGTCGCGTACGGCGGGAACGGCCGTGAGGTCGTCGCCCCGCACCACCGCGCCCACGGCGCCGCAGTGCGAGTGGCCGCAGACCACGATCTCCTTGACGCCCAGCACTTCCACGGCGTACTCGATGGTGGCCGCCTCCGACGTGGGGTGTCCGAAGGCGTACGGGGGGACGACGTTGCCCGCGGTGCGCAGCTCGAAGAGCTCGCCGGGCCGGGCGCCCGTGATCAGGGCCGGTACGACCCTGGAGTCGGAGCAGGTGATGAACAGGACGTCGGGGGACTGGCCCTCGGCGAGGCGAGCGAACTCCTCAGGGCGCTGTCCGAACATGCGGGCGTTGTCGATGAGGGGCTGCATGAGTGTGGTGACTCCTCCTGGCGCGCAGTGGGGGCGCGTCGGACGGGCATGACAGAGGTGGGGGATGGAACTGCTCTGTTCTTCAGCAGCGGAAGACCTGAAGTGCTGCCGGAGTGTGCGACGTCGAGGATCTCGACGTGCGTTCGTGCGCCACGCCGGGTGTGACCCGTTCCGGTGCTGTCGGCGGGATGTGCCTCAGCAGCGGCCGGTCGGGTGCCGATGGCGCCGAGTCGGCGCTGTGGAACCGGTCGCGGGTCCGCAAGGGGCCGGTCGGGCCCTGAGGGTGTCCGGCGCGGCAGTTCGCGATCTCGTCGCGCAGAGCCTTCCCGGAGAGCTTGGTTCCGGGGCGCGAGGACACGCCGGATGGTTCAGTTCCGGGCTGAGCTTTGGCCTCGACTTCACGGGGCGTGTGCGCGGACGCGAAGGACGCCGTCGGTGCGAAGAACTGGAGGGCGAGCAGGACGGCGGCGAGGATCGAAACCACGGTCCGTGCCGTCGTACCTCGGTACATGCGCCCCCCTTCAGGTGATTCGCACATCTAGCGCTGACCAACACTTAGTCAATGACTGGTCAAGAAACACGTTAACCCTGCAAAGCCGTTTGCAGGGTTAACTTAACGTTTCAAGCTGAAGAGAGCCTGAAAACCGTAGGTGGGTTGGCTTGAAGCAACCCTTGCGCTACGGCAGTTGGCGCGATAGTGGAACGGTGGTTACCGCGTGTTCGCCAGCTTGGCCGCGTCGCGGGCCAGGGCGGTGAGCCGGGAGATGGCCCGGAAGTACTTCTTGCGGTAGCCGCCGTTCAGCATCTCCTCGCTGAAGAGCTGGTCGAAGGGCAGACCTGAGGCCAGCACCGGCACTTCACGGTCGTAGAGCCGGTCCGCGAGGACGACGAGCCGGAGCGCCGTCGACTGGTCGGGAACCGGCCGCACGCCGGTGAGGCAGACCGCCTTGATTCCGTCGGTCAGGGCGCCGTACCGGCTGGGGTGGACGCGGGCGAGGTGCTCCAGGAGGGGCGAGAACGCGTCGAGGGAGGCGCCCTCGGTGGCGTGTGCCGCCTTGGTCACCTGTTCGTCGGAGTACGGCGGCGGTGCCTCGGGCAGGCCGCGGTGACGGTAGTCCTCGCCGTCGATGCGCAGGGCGCGGAAGTGGGCCGACAGTCCCTGGATCTCGCGCAGGAAGTCGGCGGCGGCGAACCGGCCCTCACCGAGCTTGCCGGGCAGCGTGTTGGAGGTGGCGGCGAGTGCGACGCCCGCGTCGACGAGCCTGCCGAGCAGGGTGGAGACCAGGACGGTGTCGCCGGGGTCGTCGAGCTCGAACTCGTCGATGCAGAGCAGTCGGTGGCCGGACAGGGTCTGGACCGTCTGCTGGAACCCGAGGGCGCCGACCAGGTTGGTCAGCTCCACGAAGGTGCCGAACGCCTTGAGTTCGGGCTCGGCCGGGGTGGCGTGCCAGAGGGACGCCAGCAGGTGGGTCTTGCCGACGCCGTAACCGCCGTCGAGGTAGACGCCGCGCGGGCCGGCCGGGGCCTTCTTCGGCGCCTTGCCGAACCCGAACAGCCGCCGCTTGCCGGAGCCGCCCGCTTCTTGGCCGAGACCCGCCGCGAAGCCCTCCAGGACCCGGACGGCCTCCGTCTGGCTGGGCTGGTTCGGGTCCGGGATGTACGTGCTGAAGCGCACCGAGTCGAACCGCGGCGGCGGCACCATCTCGGCGACCAGCCGGTCCGCGGGAACGTGCGGCTCACGGGCGCACAGGGACAGCGGGGCCGGGTCGGTCATGGGGCCGGTTCCGGAGGGGGCAGGGGAGGAGGACACGGTTCACCATGCTACGGGGCGTGGAACACTGACCAGCATGCGACGTCTGTTCCCTGTGACCGATGAAACAGCAGCTCCGGACTCGGGCGGGATGCCCGGGGAGGACGGTCGTGGCGGGGCCGGGCGGGAGTGGAGCCTGGCCGAGCTGGCCGCCGCGTACGCGTATCCCCGGGCGGGGTCCGGCGGGCCGGTGCCATGGCTGCGGGCCAACATGGTGTCCACGCTGGACGGGGCCGCGCAGCACGACGGCCGTTCGCAGCCCATCTCCAGCGCGACCGACATGCGGATCTTCGGCACGCTGCGGGCGCTGGCGGACGTCGTGGTCGTCGGCGCGCAGACGGTGCGCCAGGAGGGGTACCGTCCGGCACGCGCGCGTGCCGAGTTCGCGGAGACGAGGGAGGCGGCCGGGCAGGGCCCCGCCCCCGCGATCGCGGTCGTCTCCGCCAGCCTCGACCTGGACTTCTCGCTGCCGCTGTTCACCTCGCCCCTGGTGCCCACCCTGATCCTCACGGGCGCCTCGGCCGCCCCGGACCGCCTCGCCGCCGCCGAGAAGGCGGGTGCCCGGGTGGTCACCGCCGGGGACGGCATCGGCGTGGACCCCGCCCGTGCCGTCCAGGCCCTCGCCGGCCTCGGCCACACCCGGCTGCTGACCGAGGGTGGCCCGCGGCTGCTCGGGCAGCTGGTGGCGGCCGGCGTGCTCGACGAGCTGTGCCTGACCGTCTCCCCGATGCTCACCGCGGGTGACGCGCAGCGCATCGCCGGGGGGCCCGCCGTCGCGGTGCCGCAGAGCTTCAGGCTGCTGTCGGTGCTTGAGGAGGACGGCTTCCTGTTCACGCGGTACGGGCGGTCCTGAGGTACTGAACCGCGCGGCACGGGGTACAGGTCTCGGCACCCGGGAAGCCGAACCGGCCGGTAGGTCCGGAATCGGTACCGTGCTCGCCGCCGGTCCGGTAGTCGGCGGAATGTGCCGTTCTGTTTGCTTTCCGGAGGGCACACTGGACCCGGCAGCACCCGTCGAACACGGGACAGGATGGTGTCCGCAGGGCCCGGCACGGCCCACGGAGGAATGGGGCCACAGGCCCACGGGAGCAGAAGGGGCGCCTGGTGTTCACAAGCGTATTGATGATCGAGAAGGCCCTGACGTCCGCCGACGTGGAGTTCGTCACGACCTTGCACGGCGAAGAGCCGGTCTCCTTCCAGGTGCTGCTCCAGCCGCGCGGCGAGCAGGCGGACCGGTTGCTGCGGGCCATCGACGACATCGCGCTCGGCGAGCTCGACGATGCCGTACGCGAGGGGGAGACACCGGAGGGCGAGGAGGCGCTGAGCGTCGGGCAGCGGGCGCTGGAGGTTTCGCTCGCGGCGCTGCGGGCGTCCGGGAGCGAGGCCGAGGGGCGGCTGATCGAGGATCATCCGCTGGACGCGCTGAAGTCTCTGGTGGAGGAGGTCGGCGCGGACGAGGTCATCGTGCTGACCGACCCCCATTACGTGGAGGAGTTCTTCCACCGGGACTGGGCGTCGCAGGCGCGGCACAAGGTCGGTGTGCCGGTGCTGAAGCTGTTCTCGCACAGCAAGGCGTAGCCGCCTGTGGTGTCAACGTCTTCGGACGCTTCGGCATAGGCTGTGCCGCTGAACGTTCCGCACACGTACAGGGAGACACACATGGCACCCGGCCTTCCCACCGCCATGGACCGACCGCACTTCATCGGCATCGGTGGGGCCGGGATGTCGGGGATCGCCAAGATCCTCGCGCAGCGCGGGGCCGTCGTGGCGGGCAGTGACGCCAAGGAGTCGGCGACGGCCGAGGCGCTGCGGGCGCTGGGTGTGACGGTGCGCATCGGGCACGCCGCGGAGCACCTGGCCGACGACGCCAGCTGTGTGGTCGTGTCCTCGGCGATCCGGCAGGACAATCCCGAACTGGCCCGCGCGGCCGAGCTCGGCATCCCCGTCGTGCACCGCTCCGACGCGCTCGCCGCCCTGATGGAGGGCCTGCGCCCGATCGCGGTCGCCGGTACGCACGGCAAGACGACCACCACCTCGATGCTGGCCGTGTCGCTGAGCGAGCTGGGCCTGAAACCGTCGTACGCGATCGGCGGGGACCTGGACGCGCCCGGCTCCAACGCGCTGCACGGCGAGGGCGAGATCTTCGTCGCCGAGGCGGACGAGTCGGACCGCAGCTTCCACAAGTACGCGCCCGAGGTCGCGATCGTCCTCAACGTCGAGCTCGACCACCACGCCAACTACGCGTCGATGGAAGAGATCTACGAGTCGTTCGAGACGTTCGTGGACCGCGTCACCGAGGGCGGCACCCTGGTCGTCGCGGCCGATCACGAGGGCGCGCGGGAGCTGACGCGCCGGGTCGCGGGACGCGGTGTGCGGGTGGTGACGTACGGCGAGTCCGAGGACGCCGGCGTGCGCATCCTGTCGGTCGTGCCGCAGGGCCTGAAGAGCGAGGTCACCGTGGTGCTGGAGGGCAAGGAGCTGACCTTCGCGGTCTCCGTCCCCGGCCGTCACTACGCGCACAACGCGGTGGCCGCGCTCGCGGCGGGCGTGGCGCTCGGCGTCCCCGCCGAGGAGCTGGCCGCGGCGCTGGCGGCCTACACGGGCGTGAAGCGGCGGCTCCAGCTGAAGGGCGAGGCCGCGGGCGTGCAGGTCATCGACTCCTACGCGCACCACCCCACCGAGATGACCGCCGACCTGGAGGCCATGCGCGCGGCGGCGGGCGACGCCCGGATCCTGGTCGTCTTCCAGCCGCACCTGTTCTCGCGGACCCAGGAGCTGGGCAAGGAGATGGGTCAGTCCCTGGCCCTGGCGGACGCCTCGGTCGTGCTGGACATCTACCCGGCCCGTGAGGACCCGATCCCCGGCGTGACCAGCGAGCTGATCATCGAGGCGGCCCGGGCGGCGGGCGCGGACGTGACGCCGGTGCACGACAAGGCGGACGTCCCCTCCGCGGTCGCGGGAATGGCGAAGCCGGGGGATCTCGTTCTCACCATGGGAGCGGGCGACGTCACCGACCTCGGCCCGCACATCCTGGACCGTCTGTCGAACTGAGGGGCTGGAGGCTCATGCCGTACGACATCGAGAAGCCGGACGAGCAGTGGCGCGCGGAGCTGACCCCGGGCGAGTACACGGTCCTGCGCCAGGCGGCCACGGAGCCCGCCTTCACCGGTGAGTACACCGACACCAAGACGCGGGGCGTCTACTCCTGCCGCGCCTGCGGAGCGGAGCTGTTCACCTCGGACACGAAGTTCGAGTCCCACTGCGGCTGGCCGTCCTTCTTCGACCCGAAGGACACCGACGCGGTGGAACTGATCGAGGACCGTTCCCACGGCATGGTCCGCACCGAGGTGCGCTGCGCCCGTTGCGGCTCCCACCTCGGTCACGTGTTCGAGGGTGAGGGGTATCCGACGCCCACGGATCAGCGGTACTGCATCAACAGCATCGCGCTGCGGCTGACGCCCGCGGAGGGCTGAGCCGCCCGGGGACCGTGTCGTCCAGGCCTCCGGCACGGGCCATGCGCAGGCCCTCGTTTCTCGAACTCGCCGCCGGACGGGCGGATTCGTCCCCACGAACCGGCTGAGCATCGCCGACCTCGTCCCCCACGGCGGTGGGGACCCGGCCGTCCTCGACGACCCGCTCCTCGAGCGCCCGCCCGGCTCTACGACCTGGCCGCCCCGCGTCCCCAGGACCTGTTCGTCGTCATCTCCAACTCCAGCGGCCACAACGGCATCGTCGCGATGGCCACCTCGGCGACCGCCCGGGACGGCCGCCGCGTGCGAGATCGTGTACGGCGACGCGGTGCCGCTCGGACCCTGGGGCGTGAAGGTGCTGCTGGGGAGCCGGTCCAGGCCCTGTCGGGCCTGGCGACCGTCGCTTCCGGCAGGCCCCGGGGCGACGCCTCAGCCGGCCGCCCGGGGTGCCGTCAGAGCACCTTGCGGTGGACAAGGGCCGACAGGACCAGGGCGCCCGGCAGGAGAGGGAGCCACACCGTCAGGACGCGGTAGCCGATGACGGTGGCCGTGGCGGTGGCCACCGGGGCGCCGAACGCGGCCATGGTGAAGACGAGCGCGGCGTCCACGGGGCCGATGCCGCCCGGCGCCGGCACCGCCCCGACCGCGGTGCCGGCCACCAGCAGCGCGAGGACCACCTGCGTCCAGGACAGCGGCAGCCCGAGCGAGAAACCGACCGTGGCGATCACACTGCCCTGGAGCAGCGGGGTGGCGGCCGCCCCGCCCCACAGGGCGAGCACACGGCCGGGCCGGGTGTGCAGCTCGCGGGCGTCGGTCAGCGCGGTGCGCAGGAAGCAGAGGACGGGGCGGCGCAGCGCCCGTACGGTCACGAGCGTCACGGAGGTCGCGGCCAGCACGAGCAGCGCGCCGCCCGCCGCGAGGAGCAGCGTGCGGTCGTCCGGGACGAGTGCGCCGAGCCGCAGTACGTCCGGGAACGCCACCAGGAACGCGAGCAGCACCACCGTCTTGGCGACCGGCTTGACCAGGGAGTACAGGGCGAGTGAGGCGGTGGCCCGGGAGAGCGGGATGCCACGGCGCTGGAGGAAGCGCAGGGTGACGGCGTGCGCGCCGATGCCCGCCGGCAGCACCTGGTTCGCAGCACCGGCGGCGAACTGCGAGGCCACCAGCAGCCCGGTCGGCAGCCGCTCCGGCAGGGCGCCCTGCCGGACACAGGCGGCGGCCACCCACGTCAGACACGTGCACGCGCCCGCGACGAGCAGCCACCAGGGGTCGGCCGAGGCCAGCCGCGCGACCCCCTCGTACGCGGCACGCCGGTCGGCCAGAGCCCACGCCCCGACCAGCACCAGCGGAAGCAGGACCAGGGCCGGCCGGACGAGCCGTGCGGTGGTGGAGCAGCGGCGGGGTGCGGTGGGGAGCGGGGCAGGGGCGGGGAGGGTTTCGAGCCGGAGCTGGGACACGGCGTACGTCGTCCTTCCGCGTCACGCCCGGGGACGGGGCGGACGATGCAGGGCGAGTCAGGGGGACCCCGGAAACGTGCCCGGCCGGTGTGACGCCCCGGTGTCCGGCAGCGAAAGCGAGAGGGGCGGGAGAAGACACGGCCGGTTCCGGGAAGGGGCGGGAGAAGACACGGCCGGTTCCGGGAAGGGGCGGGACCAGACACGGCCGGTTCCGGGAGGCGGTGGGTCTACGCCGCGGCGGATCCCGCCCCGGCCACCGGAAACCCCGGGCTCCGCAGCACCCGCCTGTCCGCGTCCACCGCGAACACCTCGCAGCGCTCGCGGGCCGCCGCCCACTCGACGCCCTGCGCGCCCAGGGCGAACGCCGCCGTCGCGACCGTGTCCGCCTCGGTCAGGGCCGGGGCCACGACGGTCACGCTGAGGAGACCGGTGGCCGGGCGGCCCGTGCGGGCGTCGAGGATGTGGTCGCCGCGTTCGTAGCGGGCGGAGGTCGCGACGGCCCGGTCCGTGAGGTCCAGGACCGCGCAGAGCCGGTCGGCGTGTTCGGGGTGGCGTACGCCGACGCGCCAGGGTCCGCCGGAGGCGATCACGTCGCCGCCCGCGTTGAGGCAGAAGCGCCGAGCACCGGCCGCCGACAGGAGCTCCGCTCCCTTCTGCACCGACCAGCCCTTCACCACGGCACAGGGGTCGAGGCCGCGGCCGGGAAGGCGTACGTCGAAGGCGCCGCCAGTCGCGATCCGGTACTCCTCGCACAGGTCCAGGACCTCCCGGAGCGCCGGGCTCGGGTCGCGCACCTCCCCCCGGTCCAGCCGCGACACCTCGCTGTCCGGGCGGAACGGGCTGAACCGCGCGTCGACCTCACGCAGCCAGGCGAAGAGGGCGTCCACCGGTGCCTCGGGGAAACCCTCGTCGTCGATCCGTACCGACACCGGGAACCCCATGACGTGCTCGACGCGCCGCATGCCGTCAGCCCCTCGCGTCGATGGCGGCCTGGAGCGACTCCTTGTAGCCGTCGCTGGTGATCGTCGCACCGGACACCGTGTCGATGTCGGCGCCCTGCGCCTGGAGCGTCTCCTCGATCAGTTTGGGCACGGCGGCCGTGGTCTGCGGATGGTTCGGCTGCTGGAGCATCCGCACCGAGTCGATCTTGTCGCCGTCGAAGGTGACCTCGACCCGCACAGGTCCCTTCTCCGTGTCGATGGTCGAGCCGGAGACGACCGTGGTCGTGGAGCCGCCCGAGGAAGGGGCGGAGGAGGAGGCCGAGGGGGTCGACGCGGGCGCCGCGGCCTCGGTCGCGGACGACGCGCCGGTGTCGTGCGACGGCGCGTACCGCCAGACCGGGATGAGCCCCGCGACACTCAGGACGAGGACGGGTATGGCTCGCTTCACGAATCTCTCCTCCTCAGCCGGCCAGGCTGAAGCGCTCGAAGTGGGTCTGCGTCCTGGGCACGCCCAGCTCGCGCAGGCTGCCGAGCACCGCGTTCATCATCGGCGGCGGGCCGCACAGGTAGACGTCCCGGGCGGTGATGTCCGGCACCAGGCGGGCCAGCTCCTGCGGCGCCAGCCGGTCCGGTACGGCAGGCCCGGTCACCAGGTGCAGCTCGGCACCCTTGGCGAGCGCGAGTTCGCGCAGCTCGTCGTGGAGGACGGCGTCCTGGTCGGTGGCCACCCGGTGGATCACGACCGCGTGGCCGTGCAGTTCCTCCAGCAGGGCCCGGATCGGGGTGACACCGACGCCACCGGCGATGAGCAGGGCGTCCGGGCGGGTGCGGTGCAGGGTGGTGAAGGCGCCGTAGGGGCCCTCGGCGAACACGCGCGTGCCGACCTTCAGGTGCCGCAGGGCCGCGCTGCCGTCGCCCGCCCGCTTGGCCGTCAGGCGCAGGGTACGGCCGTCCGGCGCGGCGGACAGCGAGAACGGGTTGGCCTGCCACCAGCGGTCCTTCGTCAGGAACCGCCACAGGAAGAACTGTCCGGCCCGGGCGGGCAGCCGGTCCAGGTCGCGGCCCGTGATGTAGACCGAGACCACGTCGTCGTTCTCGGGGACGACGGCCGTGACCCGGAGCTGGTGGCGGAGGTTGCGCCACAGCGGCAGGACCAGGCGGCCGAGGAACACCGACGCGAGGGCCACGCCCCACACGGCGTACCAGTACGTCCGCGCCACGGACGACGAGGTGAACGACGTACCCGCCGCGACCTGGTGCGTGAACGCCAGCACCACCGCGACGTAGGTGTACAGGTGGATGAAGTGCCAGGTCTCGTACGCCAGCCGGCGCCGGGCGGAGCGGGCCGAGACCGCGCCGACCGCGATGATGATCGCCAGGGCGACGATCGCGCGCAGCACGCCCTCGACGGTCTCCGCGAGATCCACCAGCTGGTTCACCGGGTCCAGGGACGAGGACTGCGCGTAGCCGAAGACGATGAACACGGCGTGCGCCAGCAGCAGCCACAGCACGGAGAAGCCCGTCCAGCGGTGCCAGGACGTCAGCCGGTCCATGCCGATCCGCCGGTCGAACCACGGCAGCCGCGCCACCAGCAGCAGCTGGAACGCCATGAGCAGCGCCCCGTACAGCCCCGCCAGCCGCCCCAGCACGATCAGCGAGTTCGAGGCGAAACCGGCCTGGACGAAGAAGACGGTCACCACGACCGCGTTGGCGAGCAGCAGCGCGTACAGGCCGGCACGGCCCACCACTCCGGGGCGCACGCCCGGCCGGGTCGCCGCGGCGGGTTCTTGGAGGGTCGTCACGATCGGCAGCTCCTTGATCGGATCCTGGGATACCGAGCTTGTCGCGGGGGAGCTGTCGGATTACTGTCGCTCAACTTTCAAGAGTTTATCGATCCGGCGGCGAAGGCTCGGGCGGCTATGGCGGCACACGAGACGTGAAGCACTATGAGCGGGTGGAAAAAGTACGACTCCTCGTCGTCGACGACGACCCGCCCATCGCCGACCTCGTCGCGACCGTCGCCCGCTACGAAGGCTGGGAAGCGGTCACGGCGTACTCCGGCGAGGACGCGCTGAAGCGGGCCGCCGAGTTCCACCCGGACATCGTGGTGCTCGACCTGATGCTGCCCGGCGTCGACGGCTTCGGCGTCCTGGACCGGCTGCGCGCCTCCGGCACGATGGTGCCGGTGGTGTTCCTCACCGCGCGCGACGGGGTCGCCGACCGGGTCGCGGGCCTGACCCGGGGCGGCGACGACTACCTGGTCAAGCCGTTCGCGGTGGAGGAGCTGATGGCCCGGCTGCGGACCGTGCTGCGGCGCAGCGCGGGCCCCGCCTTCCAGCGGTCCGTGCTCCAGGTCGGCGACCTGACCATGGACGAGGACACCCGCGAGGTGCGGCGCGGCGACAGACTGCTGTCCCTCACCCCGACCGAGTACGAGGTGCTGCGCTACCTGATGCGCAAGTCGCCCACCGTGCTCACCAAGGCGCAGATCCTCGACCACGTGTGGGAGTACGGCTTCGGCGGCCGCTCCAACGTCGTCGAGCTGGTCATCAGCCGGCTGCGCCGCAAGCTCGACGAGACGGACGACGGCGGCACGCCACTGATCCACACCGTGCGCGGATTCGGATACGTCCTGCGACAGGCCTCCGAGTGATCGCCCGGCTGCGGCGGGCCTACCGCGGGATGCGCCTGGGCACCCGGCTGGCCCTCGGCCTCGGCGCCCTGGCGCTGGTCGTCTTCGCCGTCGTCGGCACGGCCCTCACCACGTACATGCGCGACTACCTGTCGGCCCAGCTCGACACCCAGCTGGCACAGGCCCAGATCGCCCAGTCCAAGAGCATCGCCGACTACGGCACGCTCTCGGGCAAGAAGTACTACAGCTGGTTCTACGCCGTGTACGACGTCTCGGACGGCAGGCCCGAGCTGCGCAGGCCCGAGGACCCCGCCGACCTGCCCGAGGACGTCGACGACCTCACCGCGCTCGCCTCGGCGCAGAGCGCCGCGCACACGGAGCTGCTGCGCACCGAGCACCTCAAGGGCGCGGGAACCTACCGGCTGCGCGCCTGCGAGGTCGAGCCCGGGGTGGTCCTGGTCAGCGCCGCGCCCATGGAGGACATCGAGGACACGGTCGGGCAGCTGATCACCATCCAGGTCGTCACCTTCGGGCTCGCGCTGCTCGCGCTGGTGGTCTTCGGCCGCCGCATGCTGCGCCGCGGGCTGAAGCCGCTCAGCGACATGGCGTCCACCGCGCACGGCATCGCCTCGCACGACCTGACCGAGTCGGCGGCCCGGCTGTCGCTGCGCGCCGACGGCCGGGACGGCGGCCCGGAGGTGGACGAGCTGCGGACCGCCTTCAACACGATGCTGGAGCACATCGACGACTCCCTCGCCGTGCGCGCGGAGGCCGAGCAGCGGCTGCGCCGGTTCGTCGCGGACGCCTCGCACGAGCTGCGCACCCCGCTGATGTCGGTACGCGGCTACGCCGACCTCTTCCAGTACGCCGCCGCCAACGCCCCCGAGGAACGCGACCGGCACCTGGCCCGGCTGCGTGCCGAGGCCGCCCGGATGGGCATCCTCCTGGACGACCTGCTGCTGCTCGCCCGGCTGGACGCGGCGGAGGTGGAGGCGCCGCTGCGGCTGGAGGACGCCGACCTGGTGGAGCTGGTCCAGCACGCCGCCGACGCCTTCCGGGCCAGCCGGCCGGACCACCCGCTGACGGTGACGACCGGCACGGAGGCGGTCAAGGTGCGACTGGACCCGCAGCGCGTCCGGCAGGTCCTGGACAACCTCCTCGCCAACGCCGCCGTGCACACCCCGCCCGGAACCCCGGTGTCCGTGGAGGTCGTTGTCGCCTCCGGCGCCGCTCTGGTCCGGATCACCGACGCGGGTCCCGGCATCCCGCCCGAGGACCAGGAGCGCGTCTTCGACCGCTTCTACCGCGTCGACGAGGGTCGCAGTCGCGACCGCGGCGGCAGCGGCCTCGGCCTCGCGGTGGCCCAGTCCCTGGTCCGGGCCCACGGCGGCCGCATCGAGCTCAACAGCGAACCGGGGGCGACGGTGTTCACCGTGCGCCTGCCGCTGGACGAGGCGGGGCTCCCGGGCGCCCCGGGGCCGGAAAGGACCGCCGTCTAGACTCGACCGGCGACAGCCGTACGACCATGCCCATACGCTCCGCCAACCCGAAGGGCCCCGGCGTCTTGATACGGATCGATTCAGTCACCAAGCGGTACCCGGACGGCACGGTGGCGGTCGACCGGCTCTCACTGGAGATACCCGACCGCTCGATCACCGTCCTCGTCGGGCCGTCGGGCTGCGGCAAGACGACCACTCTGCGGATGATCAACAGAATGGTCGAACCGAGCGAGGGAACGATCCTCCTCGACGGCGAGGACATCCAGCGACAGAACGTCACCACCCTGCGCCGGTCCATGGGTTACGTCATCCAGAACGCCGGCCTCTTCCAGCACCGCACGATCGTCGACAACATCGCGACCGTGCCCCGCATGCTCGGCTGGGGCAAGCAGAAGGCCCGGGCCCGGGCCGCGGAGCTGATGGAGCGGGTGGGACTCGACGCCGCGCTCGCCAAGCGGTACCCGTACCAGCTGTCCGGCGGCCAGCAGCAGCGCGTCGGCGTGGCCCGGGCGCTCGCCGCCGATCCGCCGGTGCTGCTCATGGACGAGCCGTTCTCGGCGGTCGACCCGGTGGTGCGCAAGGGACTCCAGGACGAACTGCTGCGCATCCAGGAGGACTTGGGCAAGACCATCGTCTTCGTCACCCATGACATCGACGAGGCGATCAAGCTCGGCACGATGGTCGCCGTGATGCGCACCGGCGGCCACCTCGCCCAGTACGCGCCCCCGGCCGAGCTGCTGTCCAGCCCCGCCGACGCCTTCGTCGAGGACTTCCTCGGCGGTGACCGGGGCATCCGGCGCCTGTCGTTCTTCCCGTCCGCCGGGCTGGAGTTGACGAGCGAGCCGGTGATCCCGCTCGACGCCACCGCCGAGCAGATCCAGATGGCCGACCCTGACGCCCCCTACCTCCTGGTGACCGACGCGGACGGCCGGCCGCTCGGCTGGAGCGAGCCGCGGGACCTGGTCGCGGGGGACGTCCGGCCGGAGGAACTGCTGTCCTACGGGCGGCCGTTCGTGCCCGGCACCGACTCGCTGCGGGCCGCCCTCGACTGCGCGGTGCTGTCGCCGACCGGCTGGGCCGTCGCCGTGGACACCGGCGGGCGGGTGACCGGCGTCGTCTCGCAAGCGACCATCGGCGAGGCGATCCGCAGCGCCCACGCGGCGGGACGCGACGACGAGAAGGTCGCCGGATGAGCGACTACCTCCACGACTTCTTCGACATCCCGAGCGACCTCCAGCACAGCTGGATCGGCCTGGTCGGACTGCACCTGAGGGAGGCCCTGCTGCCGGTCGCGGCCGGGCTGCTCCTCGCGCTGCCGCTCGCCCAGCTCTGCGTGCGCTTCCGCTGGCTCTACCCGCCCGTCCTCGGCGTCACGACCGTGCTGTACGCCATCCCGTCGCTGGCGTTCTTCGTCGTCCTCATCGACTACACCGGGCAGACCGAACTCACCGTCATGATCCCGCTGGCCGTGTACAGCCTGGTGGTGCTCGTGCCGGCGATCGTCGACGGGGTGCGCTCGGTGCCGCAGGAGACCCTGTCCGCGGCCACCGCCATGGGCTTCGGGCCCGTACGGCGGTACCTCCAGGTGCAGTTGCCGATCGCGGTCCCGGCGATCATCGCCGGCCTGCGGGTGGCGACCGTGTCGAGCATCTCCCTGGTCAGCGTCGGCATGCTGATCGGCAACCAGGGCGCGCTCGGCAACCTGCTCCACGACGCCCAGATGTACAACCGGCCCGAACTGACCTGGAATTCCGTGATCACCACGGCCCTGCTGGCGATTCTCGTCGACGCCCTGCTGGTCCTCGTGCGCGTGCTGCTGACGCCCTGGATGCCCAGCGGCACGGCCGGCCGCGAGCAGGCGCCCGCCCTCAAGGACGCAGCCCGGTGAACGTACTCAACTTCGTCAACGCCTTCTTCAGCGACAGCGCCCACTGGCACGGCTACGACGGCATCCCGGCCCGCCTCGCGGAACACGTGCAGTACACCCTGGAGGCGCTCGCCCTCGCCGCCGCGATCGGACTGCCGATCGGCCTGGTCACCGGCCACTACGGGCGCGGCGGGAACGCCCTGTCCCTGGTCGCCACCGCCGGGCGGGCCCTGCCCAGCTTCGGCCTGCTCGTGCTGATGACGACCCTGCTGGGGTTCGGGATGCTGCCCGTGATGATCCCGCTGGTCGTCCTCGCCGTCCCGCCGATCCTCGTCACCACCTACGAGGCCATGCGGTCCGTCGACCCCTCGCCGGTGGACGCCGCCCGCGGCATGGGCATGCACGAGTCACGGATCCTCTTCCAGGTCGAACTGCCGGTCGCGCTGCCGCTGATCCTGAGCGGCCTGCGCTCGGCGGCCATCCAGATCGTGTCGACGGCGACCATCGCCGCGTACGTCAGCCTGGGCGGCCTCGGCCGGTACATCGTCGACGGCCTCTTCCAGGTCAACTACGAGAAGGTGGTGGGCGGCGCGACGCTGGTCGCCGTCCTGGCGCTGGTCACGCTCGCACTGTTCTGGGCGGTCGCGCGGGTCGCGGTGTCGCCCGGGGTGCGCAGAAGGTGAGAGGCAGAGCGCCTCAACCCGCCGCAGCACGACGCCGATTGTGACCAGGCTGCTCTTGACTGACCGAAGAGCGGCTGGCTTGGATCAATGGGTGATTACTACGGCGAAGAGCAGCACCCGGTCCATCACGAGGCACCCCGGCGCGGTCGCAGTCGCGCTCGCCGCGGCGGCGGCTCTTCTCGGAGGCTGTTCCTCCGGCGGCACCTCCGACGACCCGCTCAAGGGCGGCGGAGCGGAGAGCGGCACCGTCGTGGTCGGCTCCAACAACTTCGCCGAGAGCACCCTGCTCGCCGACATCTACGGCGAGGCCCTCAAGGCCAAGGGCATCAAGGTCACCTACAAGCCCAACATCGGCAGCCGTGAGACCACCTACGGCCTGATGAAGAACGGCGCCATCACCCTGCTGCCGGAGTACAACGGCTCCCTGCTGGCGTACCTCGACGCGAAGGCCAAGCCGAAGACGGTCGAGGAGACCACGACCGCGATCAACGGCAAGCTCGACTCCGAGCTGGAGCTGCTGAAGCCGTCGGCCGCGCAGAACAAGGACTCCGTGACCCTCAACGCGGAGACCGCGAAGAAGTACGAGCTCACCTCGGACTCCTCCATCGGCGACCTCAAGGGCATCGCCAAGGACCTGGTGTTCGGCGGCTCGCCGGAGTTCCAGACCCGGCACCAGGGCCTGGTGGGCCTGAAGTCGGTGTACGGGCTGGAGTTCAAGACCTTCAAGTCCCTCGACGCGGGCGGGCCGCTGACCCGGACGGCACTGAAGGACAACACCGTGCAGGCTGCGGACGTCTTCACCACCGACCCGACCATCGCCCGGGAGAAGTTCGTCGTCCTGAAGGACCCCGAGAACCTCTTCGGCTTCCAGAACGTGCAGCCGCTCGTCCGCAAGGGCGAGCTGTCCGAGGAGGGCGTCGAGACGCTCGACGCGGTCTCGGCCAAGCTCGACACGAAGGCGCTCCTCGACCTGGACGCGCAGGTGCAGCTCCAGAAGAAGGACCCGCTGGACGTGGCCAAGGCGTGGCTGAAGTCGGCGGGTCTGGTCTGAGCGGCTGCCCGTCACGATGTGATAACGGGCTCGACCGGAGGGGACAGGGACCGAACGCGGGCCGGGGGCGGGGCGTCACAGGAACGGAATTGCCACCGGTCACCGTGATCCCCTGGGAGAGCCATGCGTACCGACATCACGCGCACCGCCCGGATTCTCACCGTTGCCGTCCTGTGCGCCGTCGGTGCCGGCGCCGCGGCAGGGTGCGGCAGTGCGGAGGCCGGCCGCGACGGGGGCGAGGTCCGTGGCACCGAGTCGGCCTCGCGGTGGGAGACCCGCCCCCGCGAGGTGGCCGGTGCCTGGGACGGCTCCCCGGCGGCCGCGCAGTGGCGCGCGGGCTACCACCCCTTGGGGACGGTCGTCCAACTGCCCGCGGGCGGCCTCCGCGACGACGCCGACCGGCGCGCGTACGCGACCGGCACCTTCGACCTGCGGGCACCGCTCCCCTTCGCCCGGGGAAAGAGCGGCCGGGTGGTGTGGACGGAAGGGGGCTCGCTCACCAGGCCACTCGTGGCAGCCGAGCGGGCCTACCGGGCCCTGGACCGCAACAGCGGCCCCGGTCCCCGACTGACCGTCACCAAAGCCGAGTTGGGGGACATGACCGTGCTCACCAGTCGCGGGCCGGCGACCGTCCCGGCCTGGCTGTTCACCCTGGAGGGCTATGCCGCTCCCCTGAAGAGGGCCGCCGTGAACCCCTCGGAGTCGCCCAAGTCGCCCGTCGCACCGCTCGGGCCGGACGTACCCATGGACGTGCTGACGCCGCTCGGCGGCCTGACAGAGGTGGCGGAGGACGGCCGGTCCGTCACCGTGATGGCGCACCACGGATCCTGCGACGACGGCCCCGTCGTGACGGCGCTGGAGACGCGCGGCAGCGTCGTGCTGTCCGCCTCCGTGACCGGCACCAGCGACGGTCCCTGCACGAGTGACCTGCGCGGCGAGAAGGTGACGGTGAAGCTGGACCGGCCGGTCGGCGACCGCATCGTCCTGGACGCGTTCACGGGCCGCCCGGTGCCGTACACCGAATGGCCCGGGAACACACCCGGCGGGAGCTGAGACACCGCGGGTTCAGGCCTGCACCGCCGTCGTGATCAGCTGGTCGATCAGGGCGATCAGTACGTCCCGGCACGACTCCCGGTCCCGCGCGTCGCACAGCAGCACCCGCACGTGCTCCGGAACCGCGAGCGCCTCCCTGATGTCCTCCGGCGGATACGGGTGTTCGCCGTGGAAGCCGTTGACGCCGACGACGAACGGGATGCCCCGGCGTTCGAAGAAGTCGATCGCGGCGAAGCTGGACTCGGGTCTGCGGACGTCGACCAGCACCACGGCACCGAGCGCGCCGAGGGCCAGGTCGTTCCACATGAACCAGAACCGCTGCTGCCCCGGCGTACCGAACAGGTACAGCACCAGGTCCCGGCTGATGGTGATGCGGCCGAAGTCCAGGGCCACGGTGGTGGCCCGCTTCTCCTCGATCCCGTCCAGGTCGTCGACGTCCAGACCGGCCATGGTCAGGGGTTCCTCGGTGCGCAGCGGGGCGATCTCGCTGACCGACCCGACCATGGTGGTCTTGCCCACGCCGAAGCCGCCGGCGATGAGGATCTTGACCGTGTCGGGTGCCGAGGACGCGTCGGTGGCGACGTCAGAGCCGGCCAAGGCCGTCCCTCACTTTCTTCAGCAGGTCCAGGTCCGGAGTGGTGCGGGAAACGAGGCGCGGCGGACGGACGGTGATCCGGCCCGCCTCCAGCAGGTCGCAGAGCAGGATGACGACCACGCTCACCGGCAGGTCGAGCCGGGCGGCCAGCTCCGCCACGGCCATCGGCTCGGCGCACAGCCGGAGGATCCGGTTGTGCTCGGGCTGGCACCGGGCCGCCGCCGTGGGCTGCGGATCGACCGCGGTCACCGTCGCGATGAGCGTGAAGTCGGCGCGGCTGGGCCGGGTCCGGCCACCGGTCAGCGCGAACAGCCGTACGAGCCGTCCCGCCGAGTCGCCTCCGCCCACCTCACACGCCGGGGTCGACGACGGGCCCGGCCATGCCCCGCGGTGCCGCGCTGAGGTGCTCGCCGATCTTCTTCACCAGCATGTTCATCTGGTACGCCACCACACCGACGTCCGCGCCCGGCCCGGTGAGCACGACCAGGTGGGCGCCGGGACCGGCGGAGGTGAGGATCAGATAGCTGTTGGCCATCTCGATGAGTGCCTGGCGCACCGGGCCGCCCCGGAAGTCCATGCTGACGCCCTTGCTGAGGCTCATCAGGCCGGACGCGGTCGCCGCGAGCCGCTCGGCGTCGTCGCGCAGGAACCCGGTGGACTTGCTGACCACCAGGCCGTCCTCGGACAGCACCACGGCCTGGTTCACGTCGGCGACCCGCTCCACGAGTCCGGTCAGCAGCTGGTCGAGCTGGGTGTGCGTGGCGGGGATGGGGCGTGTCATTGCGGTGTCCTTCGTCAGCGGTCGGCGGGCGGAGTCGAGGGGACAGGGGCGGCGGCCTGCCGGGGTGGTGCGGCCGTGTCCTCGGCGTAGGGCGGCTCGGCGTCGTCGTCACGGGCCCGGAGCGTGCCGCGCTGGAAGCCGGCCAGGGAGGAGGCGGCCGCTTCCGCTGTGAAGTCGTCGGGGGAGCCGTCGCCGCCGGCGGGCGCGGGCTCCTCGCGCAGTTCCTCCACCAGGCTGGTCTGCGGCACCCGGCGGGGGAGCGGGGCGAGACCGTCCCGGCGGGGGATGGCCGAGCGGGTGGCCGATGCTGCGGACGCGGCGGCGGGGACGGCGGACGCGGCGGCGGAGGCGGCCCGGGCCGCGGCGACGGGCCGGGACCCGCTCGCGGACCCGGCGGTGCTTCCGGCGCGCGCCGGCGTCTCGATTCCTTCCGGCGTCCCGGCTCCTTCCGGCGTCCCGGCTTCCTCCGGCGTCCCGGTCCCCTCCGGCACCGCCGCGCTCTCCGGCACCTCGGCGTGCTCGACGCCCGCCGGGCTCCGCCCGTCGACCGAACCCGGTACGTCCACCGCACTCCGCCCGTCGTCCACCGGGCTCTGCCCGTTCTTCGTCACGCCACCGTTCTCCGAAATCTCCTGCACCACGATGTCGTGCGGTATCAGCACGATCGCGGTGGTCCCGCCGTAGGGCGACGGGCGCAGGGTGACGGCGATGCCGTGCCGGTGGGCCAGCTGGGCGATCACGAACATGCCGAGCCGCAGGTCGTCGGCGAGCGCCACCACGTCGAACTGCGGGGGCACCGCCAGCTGTTCGTTGAAGGACGCGTAGTCCTCCTCCGACATGCCGAGGCCGCGGTCCTCGACCTCGACGGCCAGGCCCTTGGCGACCATCCCGGCCCGCACCGTGACGGCGCTCGGGGCGGGGGAGTACGCGGTCGCGTTGTCGATGAGCTCGGCCAGCAGATGGATGACGTCGGCCACCGCGGGCGGCGCGAGGCACACCTCCTCCTCGGTGTGCACCTCCACCCGCTGGTACTCGGCGACCTCGCCGACCGCACTGCGCAGGATGTCGATCAGCGCGACCGGCTCGCTCCAGCTGCGGCCGGGCCGTTCGCCGCTGACGATGACGAGGTTCTCCTCGTAGCGGCGCAACTGGCTGGCCGTGGAGTCCAGTTCGTACAGGCCCTTGAGGATGTCCGGGTCGGAGTGCTCGCGTTCCAGCGTGTCGAGCCTGCTGAGCTGGAGGTTGACCAGGTTCTGGCTCTGCCGGGCGATGCCCAGGATGACCTTCTGGAAGCCGCGCCGGGTGTCGGCGAGTTCGACCGCGGTGTGCACGGCCGTGCGCTGGGCGGTGTTGAACGCCTGGGCCACCTGGCCGAGTTCGTCGTGGCCGTAGTCCAGTGGGGGCGTCGCGGACTCCGGGTCGACCGTCTCGCCCCGCTCCAGCCGCGCCACCACGTCGGGCAGCCGCTCCTGCGCGAGGCTGACGGCGGCCCGGCGCAGGCCGCGCAACCGCCGGGACAGCGAGCGGGTGATCCGCCAGGACATGCCGACGCACACCAGCAGCGCGAGCAGTCCGCCGGCGCTCAGGATCCCCGCCTTGAGCAGCAGCCCGTCCGCCTTGTCGGCACTGCGTTCGAGCAGGCCCGTCGTCTGCTGCTGGATCAGGCTCGCGTACTGCTCGGACAGCTTGTCCATGGCGGCGTTCCACCGCTTCTGGGCGTCGGGCAGGGCGATCCGGTCCGCGGCGGCGCTGGAGTTGCGGGCCGCCAGCACCTGGTCCTCGACGGCCTGAAGCGTCTGCCACTCCGGGCTCGCCAGGATCCGCTCGGTCTGTGCCTTGGCGCCGCCGGTCAGCTGGGGCACCACCTGGTCCTGGACCAGCCAGCGCCGGGTGTTCACCAACTCCGCGAACTGCACCCAGGCCTTGTCGTCGAGATGCCCGGACGGCCACGCCAGCGTCAGCTGCGCGTCCTCCCGGGAGACCAGCTCCGCCGCGTGCTCCAGCCCGACGAGCGGCCCGGCCTGCGAGGTGAGGTCGCCGTCGTCGACCTGGGAGAGCTCCTGGAAGGCGTGGATCTGGTCGTCGATGATCGAGGAGTACTGGTCCAGCGCCTGCTGCGCGGTGATGTCGGTCGGGTCGTCCACCTGGTCCCGGTAGTACTCAAGGCTGCCCACCGAGCCCAGCACCGAGTACAGCCGGTCCGAGACGCGGGAGGGCGCCTTCTCGATCGCGTCCGCCTGCCCGACCAGCTTCGCGACCGCCGCGTCGGTCTCCTCGCGCTGCGCGTCGAGGGCGGCCCGGGAGCCGTGCGGCGAGGCCAGCCAGGCGGCCGACAGGCTGCGTTCCCGCTGGAGGGCGAGCGTCGTGTCGGTGCCCATGGCACCGGTGGACCGGCTCAGCTCCGTCTGGTCACGCAGCCGAAGTCCCTCCGAGAACATCTGGATGGTCGTCACACCCCACATGGCCGCGAGGGTGACGCTGGGCACCAGGGCCACAAGCACCAGGGAGAGTCGTATGGATCCGAGGTGGCGCCGGGCACCTGTCCGTCGAGACATCGTCGTCCTAGGGCGATCAGCGGGGAGGGAGGAACGGGGAGGCGGATCGGTCGGGGCGGGGGGTGGAGGACGGGCGCGGGGGTGTGGGGGTGCCGGTTACGGCACAAGGGATGAGCAGGATGCTATCCGTACAAGTGACCGCACGGGCCGGGCCTGACCGAATCTTTGGCGACACCGTCACAGGACGTGCCCGGTCACCGGGTCCCGGCGGCGGCGAACCGTGCCACCGCGGACACGTTGGACCTGGTCACGAACGCGGGACCGGTGAGCACCGGAGCCGTCCCGCCGCCGCTGACGTTGCCGTTGGTCCGGTACAGCCACAGGGCGTCCACCGCGAGGTAGCCCTGGAGGTAGGGCTGTTGGTCCACGGCGAACTGCACGTCGCCGTCCTGGACCGCCTTGACGAGGTCCTTGTCGAGGTCGAAGGTGGCGACCTTGGCTCTGCTGCCGGCCCGCTCGACGGCCTTGACCGCGCTGAGCCCGTACTGGGCGCCCAGGGTGACGACCTCGTCGATGCTGGAGTCCTGCCGCAGCCGGGACGCGATCGTGGCGGTCACCGCGTTCATGTCGCTGCCGTCCACGTACAGGTTGTCGGTGTCGCCGGCGAACGTCTTCCGCACGCCGGCGCAGCGGGCCTCCAGCGCGACGTTGCCCCGCTCGTGCACGACGCACAGGGCGTGCTTGGCCCTGACCTCGTCCAGCTTGTCGCCGACGGCCTGGCCGGCGACGGACTCGTCCTGGCCGAAGTACTCCAGCAGGCCCGCGGGCCGCCAGGCGTCGATGCCGGAGTTGAGCCCGACGACGGGTATGCCGGCCGCCTTGGCCCGGGCGATCGGGCCCCGCATCGCCGCCGGCTTGGCCAGCGTCACCGCGATGCCGTCGACCTTGTCGCCGACCGCGTCCCGCACCAGCGCGGCCTGCGCGGCCGCGTCGGAGTCGCTGGCGTACGTCAGGTCGATGCCGTCCTTGGCGGCCGCCGCCTCGGCGCCTCTGCGTACCAGGTCCCAGAAGGCGTCGCCCTTGCCGCCGTGCGTGATCAGGGCGACCTTCATCCCGTCGCCCGGCCCGCCCACCGGGTCCGCGTCCGGCCCGTCGTCGCTCGCGCCGAGGACGGAGCAGCCGGCCACCAGCAGACACACGGCGGACACCAGGGCCGCGACACGGGTGAGTCTCGCGGAGGTGTGCGGCGGGGGAGGAGTGTTCATGAGGGGCGGACCTCGCTGTGCGGCCGAGCAAGAGCAGGGGGAGAGCACTCACGGACCGCACCTGAGCACGGACCGGATGACTCTCGCTGGCCCGGAGCCAACCGTGTGTGAGCACTGGGCGTCAAGTGAGCAGCCACATGCCGTGAGTTGCCGCTGCCGCATCGTGATGATCTGTCCGACGGGTCGAACGATCGAGGTCATCCCCCGGATTTCCGTACCGTCCGTGCGGTTCGGACGTCGCCGCGTACCGCGCGGAAGAGGCCTCCCGGGCCGGCTGCCGGGGCCCGCCTAGACTGGTGCGGCTCGCAGGACGACGAAGGCGGCGGAAGGGACGGCGACGGTGGCGGCAGCCGGCAGTGGCTTCGAGGACCCGCCCGCCGACGTGCTCACCCAGGCGGCCGCGGCCTTCGGGCTGCTGGCCTCGCCCGCCCGCCTGCACATCGTCTGTGCGCTGGCCCAGGGCGAGAGCGACGTGACCGGCCTCGCCGAGCGGGTCGGCGGCGCGCTGCCCGCGGTCAGCCAGCACCTCACCAAGCTGAAGCTGGCCGGACTCGTCCGCTCCCGCCGCGAGGGCCGTCGGCAGGTGTACTACGTCGACGACCCCGACATCGTCGACGTCGTACGGCTCATGATGGGCCGGCTCACCGACCGCGCCGCACCGCCGCGGCGCCGCCTCCATGGCCTCTGAGGCCGCCGGGGGCACCACCCTGGAGGTGCTGCGGCGGCTGGAGTCGGGGCCCCGGGGGCTGACCGGGACCGAGGCCGCGGCCAGGCTGAGCACCCACGGCGAGAACACCCTGCCGGAACGGCGCACGCCGTCGTGGCCCCGCCGGTGCGCGTACGCCCTGCGCGATCCCTTCACCGCCGTCCTGCTCTGCCTCGGCGTGGTCTCCGCCGCCGTCGCCTCGTGGGGCACCGCCGTGGTCATCCTCGCCCTGGTCGCGGTCAGCTGCGTGCTGCGCGCGAGCGGGGAGCACCGGGCCGACCGCTCCATGGCCGCCCTGCGCGAACTGGTCGCCGGCACGGCCACGGTGGTGCGGCGCGACGACACCCGGGAGCCGCCGCGGCCCCGCGAGGTGCCGGTCACCGAGCTGGTCCCCGGCGACGTCCTCCGCCTCGGCCCCGGGGACCTCGTCCCGGCGGACGTACGACTGCTGCGCGCACGCGGCCTCACGGTGCACCAGGCGGCCCTCACCGGGGAGTCGGCGCCGGTGGTGAAAAGGGCGGCGGAGGGGCCGCCCGGGTCGGGTGGCCCCGACGACTCCCCTCTCTGCTTCCAGGGCAGCACCGTCGCCACGGGCACCGCCACCGCCGTCGTGGTCGCGACCGGGGACGGGACCCGGCTCGCCGCCGCTCACCGGCAGCCGGCCGCCCGCCGGGACGGCGGGGCCTTCGACCGGTCCGTGCACGGCATCTCCTGGGTGCTGATCCGGTTCATGCTGCTGACGCCGCCCCTCGTGCTGATGGCGAACGCCGCCCTGCGCGGCCGCGGTCCGGAGACACTGCCCTTCGCCGTCGCGGTCGCCGTCGGGCTGACACCCGAGATGCTGCCGGTGATCGTCACCACCTGCCTGGCCCGGGGCGCCGCCCTGCTGGCCCGCACCCACGGCGTGATCGTCAAACGCCTGCCCGCCCTGCACGACCTGGGCGCGGTCGACGTGCTGTGCGTCGACAAGACCGGCACCCTCACCCAGGACCGGCCGGTCGTCGAGCGAGCCCTCGACCCGGCCGGCCGGGACGACCCGGAGGTGCTGCGCTGGGCCGCCGTCGGCGCCTGGTGGACCCTCCAGCTCGCCGAACTGCCCGCGCCCGACGCCCTCGACGAGGCCCTGCTGGAGGCGGCCGGGCCGGTGGGCGAGGAGTACGACGGCGTGGACGCCGTGCCGTTCGACCCGGTAAGGCGCTTCTCCACGGCGGTGGTACGAGGCTCCCCCGGGCGCCACACCGTCGTCGTCACCGGCGCCGCGGAGGCCGTGGTGGAGCGGTGTACGACGGAGCCCGGCGAACGCGACCGGCTGCTGGCGCTCGCCGCCGGGGAGGCGGACGCCGGGCTGCGGGTCCTCGCCGTCGCGACGGCGGACCGCCCTGCCGGTGCGCGCGGCCCCGACCCACGGGGCCTGACCTTCAGGGGCCTGGTGACCTTCCGGGACGCCCTCGCCCCGACCGCCGCCGAGGCCCTGCGCGGCCTGGCCGACCGCGGCGTCACCGTGAAGGTCCTCACCGGCGACCACCCCGCCACCGCGGCCCGGGCCTGCCGGGAACTCGGCCTGGATCCGGGGGAGGTACGAAACGCCGCCCAACCGGGACACCCTCTGGGCGACGCCACCGTCGTCGCCCGCTGCACCCCCGAGGACAAGGCCCGCATCGTCGCCGCCCTGCGCGCCGCCGGGCACACCGTCGGATTCCTCGGCGACGGGGTGAACGACGTGGCCGCGCTGCGTGCCGCCGACGTCGGCCTCGCGCCCCGCTCCGCCGTCGGCGTGGCACGGGAGAGCGCCGACGTCGTCCTCGCCGAGAAGGACCTCACGGCGATCGGCCACGCGATCACCGCCGGCCGGCACGCGAGCGGCAACATCGCCTCGTATCTGCGCGTCACGCTCTCCTCCAACCTGGGCAACGTCGTCGCGATGCTCGCCGCCGGCCTGCTCCTGCCCTTCCTGCCGATGCTCCCCGCCCAGGTGCTCGCCCAGAACCTGTGCTTCGACGCGGCCCAGCTCGCCTTCGCCCACGACCGTCCCGGCGCGGCGGCCCTGCGCGGTCCGGCCGTGCTGCGGCCGCGTTCCTTCCTGCGGTTCGTCACCGGCTTCGGCCTGCTCAACGCGGTCGCCGACCTCGCCACCTTCGCCGTGCTCGCCTTCGCGCTCGACGGTCCCGACGCCGTCGACGACGAAGCCGTGTTCCACTCCGCCTGGTTCACCGAGAACCTGCTCACCCAGGCCATGGTGATGCTGCTCCTGCGCACCGGCCGGCGCGTCGAGGGCAGCCGTACGCCCGGCCCGGTCGCGCTCGCGGCGGCCGGCCTCGCCGCAGTCGGCCTGCTGCTGCCGCCGAGCCCCCTCGGCGCGGCCCTCGGCATGACGGCCCTGCCCGCCGCGTTCTACCTGTTGCCGGCCGTCGTCCTCGGCCTGTACGCCCTGGCCCTGACGGCGGCGCGGGCGCGGTACCGGCGGCGTCAGCCGTAGGTGAGGTCCGAGCAGGGGTTCTCGTCGGCGGACCGGGCCCCGTCGGCCACCTCGGACGGTACGGCGGTCGGAGTCGGAGTCGGAGTCGGAGTCGGAGACGCGGAAGCGGACGCGGACGCCGCCGGGGTGTCCGCGTACGACTGTCCCAGCACGACACTGATCCCGCTGCGGGTCACGGGCTGGAGTTCCGCGCCCGGGAAGGCCGCCGCGACGGTCCGGGCCCGGTCCTCCAGGCCGGGGCCGTACTCGACCAGTGTCGTGGTGTGGTCCTGGGCGGACGCCGTCGCCGTACCCGTGACGGTGAAGCCGTCCGAGGTGAGAGCGGCGGCGGCGCGGGCGGCCAGGCCGGGGACGGAGGTGCCGTTGTAGACGGCGACGTCGATGCCCTCACCGGAGACCGGCGTGGGGGAGACGGGAGCCGCAGAACCCGACGCCCCGGTCTTCTTCCCGCCGGCGTCCTTGCCGTCGATCGTGCGGTCGGCCCTGAGCGCGGCCCAGAGGTCGTCGGCGTCCGGCTGCACGATCGCGACCCGCGAACCCTCGTAGCGCCAGGGCAGGGTGACGAACTTCGTGTCGTGCAGGTCGATGTCCTTCAGGGACATCGCGAAGGAGATCAGCTTGTCGGCGGAGCCGAGGCCGGGGTCGACGGTCAGCGACTTCGTGGCGGCCTCGGCCAGCGGCAGCAGCCGCGTCGGGGTGAGGCCCTTGCTCTTCACCTCTTTCAACAGGCTCGCCACGAACGCCTGCTGGCGCTTGATCCGGCCGATGTCGGAACCGTCGCCGATGCCGTGCCGGATGCGGACGTAGTCCAGCGCCTTCTGACCCGAGACGGTCTGCTCGCCCTTGTGGAAGAGCAGCTTGCCCGGGGCGGTGAGGTGCGGATCGAGATCGTTCTCGTACACGTCCTGCGGCAGGCACACCCGCACCCCGCCCACCACGTCCGTCAGCCGGGCGAAGCCCTTGAAGTCGACGACGACGGTGTGGTCGACGCGCATTCCGGTGAGCTGTTCGACGGTGTTCTGGGTACAGGCGGGGTTGCCCTTGGCGGTCTGTCCGACCGAGTAGGCCGCGTTGAACATCGTGTCCGGCTGGGCCTTCGTCCAGGTGCCGTCGGGCAGTCTGCACGGCGGGATGGTGACCAGGGTGTCGCGCGGGATGGAGACGGCGACGGCGTGCCGGTGGTCGGCGTAGACGTGCAGCAGGAACGCCGTGTCGGAGCGGCCCACGTCGTCCTTGTCGCCGCCGCCCAGGGCCTCGTTGCCGCCGGTGCGGGTGTCGGAGCCGATGACCAGGACGTTCTCGCCCTTCGACGAGCCGGCCCCGGGGCGGTCGTCGGAGAGGCCGCCGGAGTCGAAGGTGCTGATGTCACCGTCGAGCTTCAGATACAGCCAGCCGGCACCGGCCCCGGCGAGCACGAGCAGGGCCAGACAGGCGGCGAGACCTGCCCGTACGCCTCGGCCACGCCGGCGACCGCCCCGCCGCCTGTGCTCCCGCGGGGCGGCCCTGTGCCGCGGCGGCTCCGTCCTCCGGCTGCTGATGACCGTCATCGGCGTCTGCTTGCCTCTCACCCGGGGGTTGTACAGTTGCGCAATGTAGCAACTGTCGAGGAGAGGGAGGGCAATGACGTGCTGCGCAACGGACTGGAGCCCTGGCATCTGCTGATCGTGGCGATCGTCGTGATCGTCCTGTTCGGCTCGAAGAAACTGCCCGACACGGCGCGTTCGCTCGGCCGCTCGATGCGGATCCTCAAGAGCGAGGCGAGGGCGCTGAAGGAGGAGAGCGCGGCGGGCCCGGACTCCGGGGATCCGGCCGGGCCCGCCGCGCCGCCCGTCAGCCCGTCAGAACCGGCAGCGACCGATGGCCGTGCGAGATGAACGAGTCCACCGGCCGCAGCTCGTCCGCCGGTACGGCGAGGGCGAGGCCGGGGAACCGCTCGAACAGGGCCGGCAGGGCCACGCGCGCCTCCAGCCTGCCGAGCGGGGCGCCCAGGCAGTGGTGGACGCCGTATCCGAAGGCCAGATGGTCCTTCGCGGCCCGGGTGACGTCGAAGGTGCCGGCGTCCGGGCCGTGCTGCTCCGGGTCGCGTCCGGCGGCGGCGTACGCGGCGAGGATCGCCTCGCCCTTGCGGATCACCCGGCCCTCCGGGCCGCCCAGTTCACCGAGGGGCAGGTCCTCGACGGCGTAGCGCAGCGGCAGGCTGGCCACCGGCGCCTCGGCCCGCAGGGTCTCCTCGATGACGTCGTCCCAGGAGGCGCGACCGGCGCGGACGTGCGCGAGCTGGTCGGGGCGGGTGAGCAGCGCGTGGACGGCGTTGTCCAGCAGGTTGACCGTCGTCTCGTGTCCGGCGCTGATCATCAGCATCAGCGTGTCGAGCAGCTCCTGCTCGCTGAGCCGCGTACCGCTCTCCTCCTCGTGGGCCGCGATCAGCGCGCTGGTCAGGTCGTCGCCGGGCGCCGCCCGTTTCACGGCGACGAGCTCACCGAGGACGGCGTAGAACCGGGCGTAGTTGTCGGCGACCTCGGCCGCGTCGGCCGAGGTGTGGAAGACGCCGTCCACCGCGACGCGCAGCTCGGGGCCCAGCTCCTCGGGTAATCCGAGCAGTTCGCCGATGACCTGGATGGGCAGCGGGTAGCAGAACTCCTCCCGCAGATCGACCGCGTGGCCGTCCGCCGCACCGTCCGCCCCACCGCCCGCCGCGCTGCCGGCCCCGGCCTTGGCGACCCGGTCGAGCAGCTCCGCGGTGATCTCCTCGATCCGGGGCCGCAGCGCGGCGGTGCGGCGGGCGGTGAACGCCTGGGCGACGAGGGTGCGCAGCCGTTTGTGCTCGGTGCCGTAGGCCGTGAACATGTTCCGCACCGCGACCCAGGTGTACAGCGGCCAGTCCGGTGAGACCTCGCCGTCGAGCCAGCGGTGCCAGTGCCGGCGCGCGTCCTTCGACACCCGTGGGTCGGTGAGCAGCCGCTTCAGCAAGGGGGCGCTGCTGACCGCCCAGGCCGAAACGCCGTGGGGGAGTTCGACGGGGGTGACGGGTCCGCGCTCGCGGATCCGGTCGGCCTCGCCGTGGATGTCGCGGCCGGTCGGGTCGATCACTATCGGATGCGTGAACTCCATTGAACTCTCCCTGGGCTGGCGGCGGTTCGCATGACACACGGACGCGCCTCGTGGGCGGGTCCGCGACACGTCCAGCCAAGTGGCCGCGGCCGGGCCACGCCAGGGGGTGGAGAGTCACTGGCCTGATTCAGGCGGCCTGGCCGGCCTCCTGCTCCAGGGGATGCGCCACCGCCTTGGCGGCCCGGGCTTCCTTCCTGCGCTGCCGCCGGCTGATGCGCGGTTCCTGGTCCGGCAGCCACCCGAAGGTGAGGCAGCTGCCGACCACGCCCAGGAGCAGGCCCACGAAGAAGCCGCCCAGGTTCGAGGTCAGCCAGCTCCCCAGGGAGACCAGCACCCCGATGACCGAGTAGAACAGGCGTTGGGAGGGGTTGAAGAGGATCAGCACACCGCACAGCAGCATCACGGCCGGGAGCAGGTAGCCGGCCAGGCCCTGCATGCCGACGTGCAGGATGACGTCCAGCGATGCCTTCAGGGTGAGCAGGACCTCCGCCCCGCCCAGGGCGAGCAGCAGCCCGCCCCAGAAGGGACGGCCCGCCCGCCACCGGCGGAAGGCGGGCCGGATCCTCCCGCGTGGGCCGCCGGGCATCAGCAACCCGACCCGCTGAAGCCCAGTTTCAGCCCGGGCAGCTTGAACACACCTGCCGTCGTGGCGTAGTTGGTCTGCCGCAGGTTGGCGATGTGCACGGTGTCGGACTGCTGGCTGAATACGCCCTTCGGTCCGCGGCCCTTCGGCCCGGCCTTGTCGAGCGTGCTGGCGTCGTTGCCGATCTCGATGTCGGTGAAGGCCGCGTCGCCCGTGAGCTCCGTGGAGTCGGTGGTCAGGTCGCTGGCCCGGACCTTCTCCGCGCCGCCACCCGCCCTGATGACGAGGTTGGTGCCGCCCAGGTCCACGCTCTGGCACAGCTTGGTGAGCGTCGCGTTCTTGATCACGGAGGTGACGACCAGCACCTGACCACCGGTGTCACCCGCGTTGGGGCTGCCCTCGGCCATCTCGTCCAGACCGCCGAACTGCGCGAAGCCGGTGCCGTTCAGCTCGGTGGCGGTGACCGTGAACGGCATACCGGAGATGGCGAACTGCACGCCCAGCGCTCCCTGCGAGGTGAGGATCGCGAGGCCGGCCGCGACCGTGGCCGCCGGCACCGCCATCACCGCGGCCCGGCGTGCCCGGACCCGCCCGCGTCGCGCCGGGACGTCACCGACGTCCGCGGCGGCGGGGCCGTCCGGTCTTTCGAGGGTGTGCTCGGCGGAGGAGGTCATGTCTGCTCCAGGTGCGTGTCGGTGCGGATCGGACTTCGGTGGCACGTTGCCCTGGCGCGGACACCGGCCGCGTACGCACGCTTTCCCCGCAACTCCCGGCGGTTGCAAGGGCTTTCTCGTTACGCCGCAGTAGCCGACTCGGAAGTTACCGGGGGTTACATGAAGGGTCAAGGGAAGTGTGAACAAAGAGTGTGCAATGTGCGCCCTATGTGAGTCACCGCCCTTCGGGAGTCCTCAGTGAACGCACAACTCCCTTGCTGAACCTTGACGTTGACAGCCGGGCGGGTCTACAACTCTCCTCGTCCCACCGGATCCGTGGCGCCGGATCCGCCGCGCGGCACCGTCCGCGTCTCCCGGACCCGCTCGTCCCGTACGGGCAGCTCGCCGCCCGGTACGTCGCACAGGCTCTCCACTGCCCGAGTCCGACCCTTCACGGCACCGGCACGGGTCCTTCCCCAGAGTGCCGGTGCCACCCCCCCCGCCCGGCCCGGCCGGAGGCCCGTCCCCGTGCGTCCCTCCGGCCGGTCACCGGTCTGCCGTTGCCGGTCCGTCACGTACGGAGAAGGCGTGACGGACCGGCGACGTCGGACGCCGAACCGCGTCGTCCCCGCACCCTCACCCCGCTTCAGAGAAGAGGCACACCCGCATGCGTACACGCACCCTCCTCACCCTCACCGCAGCCGTCGCCGCCCTGGGCCTCACCGCCCCCGCGTCGGCGGCCGACACCCCCGTCCTGACCACCGCCGACGGCGCGGCCGTCGCGGTCGGCGCCGTCCTCGACGCGTCCCTGGCGAGCGGCACCGCCGCCACCTTCTACTCCAGCGCGACCGGCACCAGCGGCATCTCGTGCACCTCGTCGGCGTTCGCCGCCACCGTCACCGACAACCCGGCCGCTCCCGGTACCGCCACCGAGTCCCTGACCTCGCACAGCTTCGACACCAGCGGCTGCACCGCCAACGTCGTCGGAGTGCTCGGCGTCAGCGGCATCACCGTCGACAACCTGCCCTACACCACCAGCGTGTCCTCGGACGGCACCGTCTCCGTGACCCCGGGCACGGGCTCCGCCATCCAGTCCACGGTCCGGCTGCGCACCCTGCTCGGCACCATCAACTGCGTCTACCAGGCCCCCAGCCTGACCGGCAAGGCGAGCAACGCCGACAACAGCATCACCTTCACCAACCAGCAGTTCACGAAGACGTCCGGCTCGTCGCTGTGCTTCGCCAACGCCTTCTTCACCGCCAAGTACGCCCCGGTCACCACGGGAGGCGTCGCCGTCAACGTCAACTGACGGCTGAGCGGCGTCGGTTCAGCGCCGACGCGGCCGTACCGCCAGGGCGGCGCCGCCGGTGAGCACCAGCACCGCCGCGGCGCCGCCCGCCGGCATGGGCCGCTCCGGGTCATTTGCGCCCAACTGGCCGCCATAGAGGGTGGGTTTCCGGCTGGATCGAGGGTTTCCCCCGTATCCCGATGACCTTCCCTTTGCCTATCGTTCCTGCACAGCTGACCCACAGGTAACCCCGAACGGGTCCGCTCCCCACACGCCCTGGCCGGCCATCGCGTCGCTTTTCGAAGCACCCCCCTCCGCTTCAGCGACGAAGCGCATCCACCGCCGCTCCGCCCAGCCCGGAGTTCGGCCACGAAAGGCAACGACCGTGCGTACCTCCCCAGAGCTCAGACGGAAGCTGATATCCGTCGCCGCCGTCTCCGCCGCCCTGCTGACCGCCGCCCCCGCCTCGGTCGCCGTCGCCCAGGAGACCGCCCCCCGGCCCGCCGTCCCGGCCGCCCAGACCGAGGCCGCCCCCGGTACCCCGGCCGAGCGGCTCATCGTCGGCTACAAGTCCGGCGCCAGCGAGGCCAAGTCCGACAAGGCCGCCGCCGCCGACGCCGCGGCCAAGGCCGAGAAGACCGGCGAGGACGTCGACTTCCAGCGC
Source organism: Streptomyces caelestis (assembly GCF_014205255.1). Taxonomy (GTDB): domain Bacteria; phylum Actinomycetota; class Actinomycetes; order Streptomycetales; family Streptomycetaceae; genus Streptomyces; species Streptomyces caelestis. The sequence continues at coordinate 6,757,220 of NZ_JACHNE010000001.1, forward strand.
CGCCTCGGCACCGGCGCCGCACTCGTCGACCTGGGCACGAACCCCGGCCGGGCGGACGTCGCCGACGTCGTCGCCCAGTACCAGGCCGACCCGCAGGTCGCCTACGTCGTGCCGGACCGCCTGAACAAGCCGACGGCCGTCACCCCGAACGACACCGACTACAGCAAGCAGTGGGACCTGTTCGAGTCCACCGCGGGCATGAACGTCCCCGCCGCCTGGGACACCACCACCGGCACCGGCGTGACCGTCGCCGTCATCGACACCGGTTACGTCGCCCACTCGGACCTGGCCGCGAACATCGTCGGCGGCTACGACTTCATCTCCGACACCGCCGTCTCCGTCGACGGCAACGGCCGTGACAGCAACCCGGCCGACCCGGGCGACTGGTACAACGACAACGAGTGCGGCCAGGGCATCCCGGCCTCCACCTCCTCCTGGCACGGCACCCACGTGGCCGGCACCATCGCCGCCGCCACCAACAACGGCAAGGGTGTCGCCGGTATCGCCTACGGCGCGAAGATCTCCCCGGTCCGCGTGCTGGGCAAGTGCGGCGGCTACGACTCCGACATCATCGACGCCATCACCTGGGCGTCCGGCGGCAGTGTCTCGGGCGTGCCCGCCAACACCAACGTCGCCAAGGTCATCAACATGAGCCTCGGCGGGGGCGGCGCCTGCTCCACCGCCACCCAGAGCGCCATCAACGGCGCCGTGAACCGCGGCACCTCGGTCGTCGTCGCGGCCGGCAACGAGAACCAGAACGTCTCCAACGCCTCCCCGGCGAACTGCAACAACGTGATCACGGTCGCCGCGACCAACCGCGCGGGCAGCCGTGCCTCCTACTCCAACTACGGCTCGCTCGTCGACATCGCCGCCCCCGGCGGCGAGACCAGGACCTCCAAGGCCAACGGCATCCTGTCCACGCTGAACTCGGGCACCAAGACGCCGTCGAGCGAGAACTACGACTACTACCAGGGCACCAGCATGGCCACCCCGCACGTCGCGGGCCTCGCCGCCCTGATGAAGTCGGCCAACTCGGCCCTCACCCCCGCCCAGATCGAGTCGGCCATCAAGGCCAACGCCCGTGCGCTGCCCGGCACCTGCTCCGGCGGCTGCGGCGCCGGCCTCGCGGACGCCGCCAAGACGGTCCAGGCCGTCAAGGGCGGTACGTCCACCGGCGCGACCTTCTCCAGCACCACCGCCGTCGCCATCCCGGACGCCGGCGCGGCGATCGAGTCGCCGATCAGCGTCACCGGCCGCAGCGGCAACGCCCCCTCGGCCCTCCAGGTCGGTGTCGACATCACCCACACCTACCGCGGCGACCTCGTCATCGACCTGATCGCGCCGGACGGTTCGGCGTACCGTCTGAAGTCCGCCGCCTCGGACTCCGCCGACAACGTGAACACCACCTACACGGTGAACGCCTCCGGCGAGAGCGCCAACGGCACCTGGAAGCTGCGCGTCCAGGACACCGCGGCGCAGGACACCGGCACGCTCAACGGCTGGAAGCTGACCTTCTGATCCTTCTGAATCTCCTGGTCCTCCTTCGACGAGGACGCTGAACGGGCAGCTCACAAGCGGGCGGGCCGACCGGTGCGGATGGGGCACCGGCCGGCCCGCCTTTACGTGCGGCCGCACAACCCCCACAGTTAGATACCGAACGCGCTGTTTTCTTTCATCGGTTGCGATTGTTTTGCCGGATGTGCACCCGAAATCCGGCACACTGGTGGGGTGAAGGCCGTCTGAGGGTGAGTTATCGTGTACGGCGGGTAAAAACAAACGGCATGACCCGTTCATTTCTGTCCTGGGAGAGATCAGTCGATGGCGAGGCAGTTGCGAGCCGAGCAGACACGCTCGACGATCATCACGGCCGCCGCTGACCTGTTCGACCGTCGCGGCTACGAATCGACCAGTCTCAGCGACATCGTGGAGCACGCTCAGGTCACCAAGGGTGCCCTGTACTTCCACTTCGCGGCGAAGGAGGATCTCGCCCACGCGATCCTCGAACTCCAGTCGCACACCGCTCGCCGGCTGGCGGCGGAGACCGGCCATCGTGGCCACACGTCCCTGGAGGCGCTGATGCGCCTCACGTTCGGCATCACCCGCATGTCCGTCGAGGACCCGGTCCTCAGGGCCGGTCTACGGCTCGCCACCGGTGGGATCCGGCCCCGTCCGCCGCTGAGCCATCCGTTCACGGAGTGGCTGGACATCGTCACGGCCCGGCTCGTCGGCGCGGTCAAGGAGTCCGACGTCCACCCGGACATCGATATCGATGTCGTGGCCCACTCCCTGGTCTGTTTCTTCGTCGGCACCCGGGTCGTGGGCCGCTCCCGCGAGCCCGTCACGCGCCAGCCCCGCCGGACGGCCGAGATGTGGAGCATACTCATCCGCGGTCTCGTCCCGGTGACCCGCCGCGCCCGCTACCTGAGCCTGGCGGCCCGCCTGGAGCGCGAACTGGCACCGGTCTGACGGTTTCGAACGGACAATCCGAGCGGGCTCGGCCGGGGTGACGCGGTCGCGGTCGGCCGGGCTTCGGGCCAGGCCGGCCGGGACACGGCGCCCGCGCGTTACGGTGAGCCGCATGCCCGACACCTCATCCGCACCCGTGCTCCTCGGCAACCAGCCGGGCTCCTTCCCCCACAGCGTGCTCGCCGAGCGGCACCCGGCCATCATCCGGCAGGTGCGCGAGGCCTTCCCGTACGAACCCGGGCAGCACCGCGTGCTCGACGAACTGCTGGCGAACTGCACCAAGGGCGAGATCCAACCGCTCCCCGCCGACGCGCACGACCGCGGCCTCTGGGAGACCTGGGGGCTGCGCGCGTACACCGGCCGGTCCTGGTTCGACGTGCCGTGGCTCTGGTCCGAGAGCTGGTTCTACCGCCGACTGCTCCAGGCCGTCGGCTACTTCGGCCCCGGCCCCTGGCGGGGCATCGACCCCTTCCGCCCCTTCAAGCTCGCCGAACTCGACTCCCGTGAGACGGACGAGGAACTGGCCGCGCTCGACGACCTCGCCGGCCTGCCCGCCGGTGAACAGGCACAGGCCCTGCTGCACGGCTCCCTCTGGGGCAACCGCGCCGACCTCGGCTTCCGTCTCTCCGCCGAGGGCGCGCGGACCGCCGACGCCGCCCCCGGACTCGTCGCCGACGACAGTGACCGCCTGTGGGACCTGCTCGGCGACTCCGGCACGGGCACCCTGTGCCTGGTCGCCGACAACGCCGGCCGCGAACTCGTCCCCGACCTGCTCCTCATCGCCCATCTCCTGGCCCACGGGCGCATCGGACGGGCCGTCCTGCACGTCAAGCCCTACCCGTACTACGTCTCCGACGCCACCACCGCCGACGTCGTCGACGCACTGCGCCGGCTGACCGGTGCCGGGGGAGCGGCCGCCGCGTACGGACAGCGTCTGTGGTCCGCCCTGGCCGACGGCCGCCTGACCCTCCGCGCCCATCCCTTCTCCTGCGCCCCGCTGCCGTACGAGCAGATGCCCGGCGACCTGCGCGCCGACTTCGCCTCGGCCGCGCTCACCGTCGTCAAGGGCGACCTCAACTACCGCCGCCTGGTGGGCGACCGGCTCTGGGCCCCGACCACGCCGTTCCCGGACGTCACCGCGTACTTCCCCGGCCCGGTCGCCGCCCTGCGCACCCTGAAGTCCGACGTGATCACCGGCCTCGACGCGCGCACCGAGGCCGAACTGGTCGCGGCGGAGGACCAGCGCTGGCGCATCAGCGGCACGCACGCGCTCATCCAGGTGAGCACCCCCGGGTAGGTCAGACCACCCTCACGTCCTGCCACACCAGCCGGTGGTCCGACGTCGGAACCGTCGTGCCGTCCCCCACCAGCCGGTACAGGGGGTCGCCGGGCGTCGGCCAGAACACGCCGTTCGCGCCCGGTGCCAGCCCCCGGGACGGGATGACGTGGTCGACGCGCAGGTTGCCGGGCGCGGTGTCGCCGAAGTCGGCGGTGTCGTACGCCGGGTCACCGATGTGTGAGGCGTTCGCGCCGCCCTGGAGCCGGGCCGCCTCCACACCGCCCCTGCTCGCCGGCGGCTCGGCCGGCAGGTTGACCGCCGGGTGCTCCAGCAGCTGCCGCACGGCGTGGTCATAGCTGTCGCCGTCGTACGGATCGGCGTTGAGGTCGCCCGCGATCACGAACCGCGCCCCGGGCCGCAGTCCGCCGCGCCGGCCCCGGTCGTCGTACAGGTACGCGCCGCGCCGCCGCCCGCCGATGTAGTCGGCCCACAGGCGTATCTCGTCGTGGTTGCGCCGTCCGTTGCGGTCCTCGGGGCCGTCGAAGGTGGGCGGGGTCGGGTGTGACACCAGGAAGTGCACGGTGTCCCGGCCGATCCGCACGGGCACGTCCCAGTGGCTCTTGGAGGACAGGCGCAGGATCGCCCGGGCCTCGTCGCTGTAGTAGCCCTCGGGCATCACGTTGCCCGGCATGTCCTTCCACAGGAAGTGCTGGAAGGTGCGCACCGCGCGCGTGTCGATCGGGTACTTGGACAGCACGACCATGCCGTACTGGCCGGGGAACCAGCCGTACCCGTAGGCGTCCTGCCCGTAGGCGTCCGAACCGGGCGCCGTCACGGCCCCGTTCTTCCCGTCCAGGTCCACTCCCGTGGCCACGCCCGTGTTCACGGGCCTGGTGAAGCGGTAGGGATAGCGGACCGCGCGGGCCCCGCTCTGCCCCACCGCCAGGTAGTCGCGCAGGAACAGGCGGACCGCCGCGCCCTCGTCGTCGTAGTCGAACTCGTTGATCAGCAGCACGTCCGGGTCGACCCGCTGGATCGTCTCGGCGGCATTGCGTGCCTGGGTGTTGTCCGGGGTGGACAGGTCCCGGACCAGGGCGCCCTGCGCGGAGCGGTTCAGGGAGGCGTTGAACGTGGCGAACCGCACGGTGCGCCCCTGCCGCTCGGACGCCGAGGCGGTCAGGGCGGTCGCACCGGCCAGCGCCGCCCCCGCGAGCGAGGTGAGCGCGGCCCGGCGTGGCAGGGCTCGGGACTGCTTCATGGTGGACTCCGGGTGGACGAGAAGGAGGTGGACTGCCAGGGTTCGGGCGTAAGTCTGCGCGCGTAGAGATGAACGCCACAAGGCCCGGCGAGAACTCCCGCATTCATGCCCGATTCACGCGATGGTGTGATCATGTCCCGCCCGGCGGATGCCGCCGCGAGGCGCCGGGTAGGGCCCGGCCATGACGCAGCCGTTCGAACTCCCGCACTTCTACATGCCGCATCCCGCGCGGCTGAACCCCCACCTCGACGAGGCCCGCGCCCATTCGACCGAGTGGGCGCGCGAGATGGGCATGCTGGAGGGATCCGGCGTCTGGGAGCAGGCCGACCTCGACGCACACGACTACGGCCTGCTGTGCGCCTACACCCACCCCGACTGCGACGGCCCCGACCTCTCTCTCATCACCGACTGGTACGTGTGGGTCTTCTTCTTCGACGACCACTTCCTGGAGAAGTACAAGCGCAGCCAGGACCGCGTCGCCGGCAAGGCCCACCTGGACCGGCTGCCGCTGTTCATGCCGCTGGACCTCTCGACTCCCCTGCCGGAGCCGGAGAACCCGGTCGAGGCGGGCCTCGCCGACCTGTGGGCGCGTACGGTGCCGAAGATGTCGCAGGACTGGCGCCGCCGCTTCGCCGTGGCGACCGAGCATCTGCTGAACGAGTCCCTGTGGGAGCTGTCCAACATCAACGAGGGGCGGATCGCCAACCCCGTCGAGTACATCGAGATGCGCCGCAAGGTGGGCGGCGCCCCCTGGTCGGCGGGGCTCGTGGAGTACGCGACGGCCGAAGTGCCCGCGTCCGTGGCGCAGTCCAGGCCGCTGAGGGTGCTGATGGAGACGTTTTCCGACGCCGTGCACCTGCGCAACGACCTGTTCTCCTACCAGCGGGAGGTCGAGGACGAGGGCGAGAACAGCAACGGCGTGCTCGTCGTGGAGACCTTCTTCGGCTGCACCACCCAGGAGGCCGCGGACACCGTCAACGACGTCCTCACGTCCCGCCTGCACCAGTTCGAGCACACGGCGTTCACCGAAGTGCCCGCGGTGGCTCTGGAGAACGGCCTCACCCCCGGTGAGGTCGCCGCCGTGGCGGCGTACACCAAGGGACTTCAGGACTGGCAGTCCGGCGGCCACGAGTGGCACCTGCGCTCCAGCCGCTACATGAACGAGAACGCGCGCGGCAGCAAGCCGTGGCCGGGATGCAGCGGCATGGGCACCTCCGCCGCCGACGTACGCGCCCTGCTCGCCACGGCCGGAGCCATGGGGGCACCTCCCACGCCCTTCGGGCAGTGGGGGAGGCTGCGCGCCTACACGCACGTGCCGTACCAGAAGGTCGGGCCGTCCCGGATCCCCGACATCCGCATGCCGTTCCCGCTGCAGCTCAGCCCGCATCTCGACGCCGCCCGCCGGAACCTGACCGACTGGGTCAACCGCATGGGCATCCTCGGCGAGGGCGTCTGGGACGCGGACAAACTCCGGGCCTACGACCTCCCGCTCTGCTCGGCGGGCCTCGATCCGGACGCCACGCCCGAGGCCCTCGACCTCAGCGCGCAGTGGCTCGCCTGGGGCACCTACGGCGACGACTACTACCCGCTGGTCTACGGCCACCGCCGCGACCTGGCCGCCGCCCGGCTGACCACGGCCCGCCTGTCCGACTGCATGCCGGTCGCCGGCGAGGCGCCGCCGGTCCCCGCCAACGCCATGGAGCGCGCCCTGCTCGACCTGTGGCTGCGCACCACCGAGGGCATGACGCCCGAGGCGCGGCGCACCCTGAAGGATGCCATCAACGTCATGACCGAGAGCTGGGTGTGGGAGCTGTCCAACCAGCTCCAGAACCGCGTCCCCGACCCGGTCGACTACCTGGAGATGCGCCGCGCGACCTTCGGCTCCGACCTCACCCTGAGCCTGTGCCGGATGGGCCACGGCCCGGCCGTCCCGCCCGAGATCTACCGCAGCGGGCCGGTCCGCTCCCTGGAGAACGCCGCGATCGACTTCGCGTGCCTGACCAACGACGTCTTCTCGTACCAGAAGGAGATCGAGTACGAGGGCGAGATCCACAACGCGATCCTCGTCGTGCAGTCCTTCTTCGGCTGTGACTACCCGAGCGCCCTCGGCGTCGTGCACGACCTGATGAGCCAGCGCATGCGGCAGTTCGAGCACGTGGTCCAGCACGAACTGCCCGTTCTGTACGAGGACTTCCAGCTCAGGGACGAGGGCCGCGCCGTCATGCGGGAGTACGTCGAGGATCTTCAGAACTGGATGGCGGGCATCCTCAACTGGCACCGCGAGGTGGACCGCTACAAGTCCGGCTGGCTGTCCCGGCGCGCCCACGGCTTCCTCCCGGACCGGCCGCCCGCCCTGCCCGTGCCCGCTCTCGGCTGAGGCGGCACTTTCCGGCCAGATCCGCGGAACGGGACATAAGGGGAGGATGTCAATGTCATCTGCTGAAGCAAGGACGTCGGCATGCCACGGCCCTTCGCCGTGATGCCTCCGCAGGTGTTGAAGTTCGACCACGGCGGTGCCCACGGCGGCCACGGTGAGGGCCGCACAGGCTGATCGTCCCCACGACCACGGCTCGCACCGATGCCGGATCAGTCTCACTCGTTCGTGGCTCATCGCACGCCCGAGCACCGGGTAGAGCACCAGCCGTGATCGTTCCGCATCCGACGGGAGCGATCCGCGTCATCCGGAGGCGAGCCATGGAACAGACCGCGCTGAGACCCAAGCCGATGCCGGGGCAGGAGCCCGACGGGGCGGCGTCCGCGACGAGGTCCGGCCCTGCACGGCCCCGTTTGCACGCCGCCCGGCGCCGTGGGAGGCGGCTGCTCTGCGTGCTGTTCGGCGGGTTCATCGGCGCGGTCCTGGTCCTGTCCGGAATCAGCCTCGGCGCGATGGGCACCACGTTGATCGGCAAGGGCGGAGTCATCGATCCGCGAGGGCGTCACACTCCGCCGCCGCCCAGCCCCTCGCCGTCCGCCGCCGCGTCCGCGCCCGCCGCCGTGACCCTCGGCGTGCAGGTCATGGACGCCGGGAAGCCGGGGGCTCTGGTCGTCGGGCTCCACGTCCCCGGGCCGGCTCAGGAGGCGGGCCTGGTGCGCGGCGACCTCCTCCTCGTCTTCGGCAGGACGCGCATCGACACGGCGGCCGACCTGGCCCGGGCCGTCGCCCGCGCCCGCCCCGGCGCCGAGGTGAAACTGACGGTGCGGCACCGCAGCGGCGGCTACCGGCAGCTGACGGTCGTACCGGCCGTCGTCACGTGAGCCGATCGTCACGTGAGCCGATCGTCACGTGGGCCCACCTCGTCACCTAACCCACCTCATGACCTGAACCACGTCGTCACCTGAACCACGTCGTCACGTGACCACCCGGAAGTGGCTCGTGAGCCGCCCCGTGTCGTCCAGGACGTGGAAGGCGATCCCGGGCGGCGCGTCCCGGTCGGCGACCTGCTCGCCCTCCCAGGGCAGCCGCAGCGTCCATGTGACACCGGGGCCGACGACGAGCGGCCGTCCCGCGAAGGAGGTCGCGGCGGGGGTGTGCGCGTGGCCGGTGATCAGGCCGGCGATCTCGGGCCGGCGGGCCAGCAGTCCGGCCGGCCGGCCGGAGTCCCGCAACGGGCAGGAGTCGGGCAGCGGGTGGTGCAGGGCCACCGGTGGGTGGTGGAAGGCGAGCAGGGCCGGAAGACCGCCGTCGAGTTCGTCCAGGGTCGTCTCGATCCAGTCGTAGGTCTCCTCGTCGAACTCCCCGTCGTCGCTTCCGGGGACGCTGGAATCGCACATCAGCACGGCACCGTCGTCGAAGACCTGCACGCTGTTGACGGGCCCCTCGGCCCCTGGCAGGCCCAGCAGCGCCTTGCGGTAGGGCGCACGGCTGTCGTGGTTGCCCGGGCAGGTCAGCACCGGGAACGGGACGTCGCCGTCGCGCAGGCCCAGGATGCGGGCGGCCTCCTCGTACTCCGGCTCCGTGCCGTGGTCCGCGATGTCCCCGGTCACCAGCAGCGCGTCCACGTTCCCCGGCAGCCCCCACAGCCGGTCGCGCACCCGCTCGGCGCGCTCCGTCGCCCGCGCGCTCCCGTCCAGATGCAGATCGCTGATGTGTGCGAGTACGAGCACGGTCGTACGCCCCCTCGATCTAACGTCTAATGGATGTTGAGCATCTAAGCATTAGCTCTAATGCCTGAGCAATCCTCTGCCATTAGTGACGATGCTCGGGTGAAGTGCGCAGACCGCTCGCGCTGCCCCCTCCGGCCGGGCAGGATGCTGCCCGTAGCCCTTCGTCCGTCCCTGGGAGGCCTGGATGTCCGGAAGCACGGCCGCGTCCTTCACCGCCGACGACTACCGGGCCCGTATGGAGCGCGCCGCGCGGACAGCCGCCGAGGCAGGTCTCGCGGGCCTGCTGGTGGCCTCTGGGCCGGACCTGGTGTGGCTCACCGGCTACGCGCCCCCGGCGGTCACCGAACGGCTCACCCTGCTGGTCCTCGCCGCCGGACAGGACCCCGTCCTCGTCGTCCCCGCGCTGGAGGCCCCGGACGCCCAGAAGGCGGCCGGCGCGTCCGCCCTGACCCTGCGCGACTGGACCGACGGCAAGGACCCCTACGCCGCCACCGCCGCCCTGCTCGACGCCTCGGGCCGGTTCGGCATCAGCGACAACGCCTGGGCCCTGCACCTGCTGGCGTTGCAGCAGGCCATGCCCGGCAGCTCCTACGCGTCGCTCACCGAGGCCCTGCCGATGCTGCGCGCCGTCAAGGACGCTGCGGAGCTGGAGCTCATGACGGCCGCCGGAGCCGCCGCCGACGCGACGTTCGAGGAGGTCCGGAACGTCCCCTTCTCCGGCCGCCGGGAATCGGAGGTGGCCGCCGACCTCGACCGGCTGCTGCGCCGGCACGGACACGAGCAGGTCGACTTCACCATCGTCGCCTCCGGCCCGAACGGCGCCAATCCGCACCACGAGGCGGGCGACCGCGTCATCGAACGCGGCGACATGGTCGTCCTCGACTTCGGCGGCCTGAAGGACGGCTACGGCTCCGACACCTCCCGCACGGTCCACGTCGGCGAACCCACTGACGAGGAGCGCCGCGTGCACGACATCGTGCGCGAGGCCCAGGAGGCCGGTTTCCGCGCCGTGCGGCCGGGCGCCGCCTGCCAGGACGTCGACCGGGCCGCCCGCGCGGTCATCGCCGACGCCGGCTACGGCGAGTACTTCATCCACCGCACCGGACACGGCATCGGCGTCACCACCCACGAGCCGCCGTACATGATCGAGGGCGAGGAGCGGCCCCTCGTGCCCGGCATGTGCTTCTCCGTGGAACCCGGCATCTATCTGCCCGGCCGGTTCGGGGTGCGCATCGAGGACATCGTGACCGTCACCGAGGACGGCGGACGGCGTCTGAACACCACATCCCGCGAGCTGGTCATAGTGGAGTGACGCCACCGATGTCCCCCGCACGCCTCCCGAACGGCAACGGCGCGACCATGACCCAGGAACCGACACCCACCGCGGACACCGTCCGCCGGCTGGTCCGTTCCCTGCTCGAAGACGGCAAGAACAGCAAGAACAGCAAGGACGGTAAAGACGGCAGGGGCGGCGAGGAGACCGCGCCGGACAACGGCGGGGTCGACGTCCGGCCCGCCACCGAGGGCGCCGCCCCCGTCACTTGGTGGGTCGGCACCCGCCACGTGCTGCGCCTCGCCCCCGACCGCGAGGCCACCGTGCGCCAGCGCCGCGAACTGCGCCTGCGCGACCTCGTCCGCCCGCACGTCCCGGTGACGGTGCCGGTCAGCGTGGCGCACGGCGAGTGGGCGCCCGGCCTGACCTACACGCTGGACACCAAGGTGCCGGGCGGCTCGGGCGAGGACCACGACGTGTCCGCCGTCGGCGAGGCCGACCTCGCCGGGCTGCTCACGGGGCTGCGCGAGGTGCCGGTCCGGCAGGCCGAGACCCTCGGCGTGCCGCGCGCCGCGCCGCGCTCCCTGGAGGGACTGCGCCGGGCCGCCGTACGGGCCGCCGAACGCCTCGCCGAGGCCGACGAGTTCGACACCGCCCGCCTGAACCAGCTCACGGCGCCCGCCGCGGCCCAGCTCGCCGCCCAGTCCGGCTCGGCGGTCCTCACCCACCACGCCCTCACGGGCGGCCATCTCGTGGTCAGCGCCGACGGACGGGTGCGCGGCGTCCTCGGCTGGGCCGACGCGGTCGTCGGCGACCCGGCCGAGGACATCGCGGGCCTCGCGCTCGCGGTCGGCTCACCCGCCGCCGTACGCGCCGCCACCCTCGCCGGCTACGGCGCCCGCCCCTGCCTGCGCGGCCTGTGGGTGGCCCGCTGCGACACGGTCGTCCACCTCGCCGGGGCCCTCACGAGCCGGGACGCGGGCCGGCTCACTCTGCTGCGCACGCAGCTGCGCCGGGCCTGGGAGCCGATCCTGCTGGAACGGGTGACGGACCTGCGGGACACGGACGACGCCCTCTGACCGACCGGGCGGCAGCAGGGCGTCGCAGGCGCCGCAGGGACCTCACTCCTGCAGCAGCACCACACCCGACTCCCCGGGCACGTGCAGCACCCCGTCGGCCCCGGGCGTCTCCACCGGCTCCCACGCGGCCAGCACGCGCGCGTGCGGGACGCCGAGCGACAGCGCGGCCGGTTCCCGCGCCAGGTTCACGGCCACGAGGACGTCCCCGCGCCGGAAGGCGATCCAGCGGCGCTCCTCGTCGTAGGCGACCTTGGTGTCGGCGAGGTCGGGATCGGTCAGGTCGGGCTGCTCGTGACGCAGGGCGAGGAGCTGCCGATACCAGGCCAGCACGCGCGCGTGGGGCTCGCGTTCCGGCTCGGACCAGTCGAGGCAGGAGCGGTCCCGGGTCGCCGGGTCCTGCGGGTCGGGCACGTCCTCCTCCTTCCAGCCGTGCGCGGCGAACTCCCGCCGCCTGCCCCGCCGTACCGCGTCCGCCAGCTCCGGGTCGGTGTGGTCGGTGAAGAACTGCCAGGGCGTGCCCGCCGCCCACTCCTCGCCCATGAAGAGCATCGGCGTGAAGGGGGCCGTCAGGGTCAGCGTGGCCGCACAGGCCAGCAGCCCGGGGGAGACCAGGGAGGAAAGGCGGTCCCCCTGGGCGCGGTTGCCGACCTGGTCGTGGGTCTGGCTGTAGCCGAGCAGCCGGTGCCCGGCCACCCGCGCACGGTCCAGGGGGCGGCCGTGGTTCCGCTCCCGGAAGCTGGAGTACGTCCCGTCGTGGAAGTAGCCGCCGGTGAGGGTCTTGGCGAGCCCGGCGAGGGGAGCGCGCGCGAAGTCGGCGTAGTAGCCCTGCGACTCGCCGGTCAGCGTGGTGTGCAGGGCGTGGTGGAAGTCGTCGTTCCACTGCGCGTGCAGCCCGAGGCCACCCTCGTCCCGGGAGGTGATGAGCCGCGGGTCGTTCAGGTCCGACTCGGCGACCAGGAACAGCGGCCGGTCCACCTCGGCGGCCAGGGCGTCCACGGCCGTCGACAGCTCCTCCAGGAAGTGGAGCGCGCGCGTGTCCACCAGCGCGTGCACCGCGTCCAGGCGCAGCCCGTCGAGCCGGTAGTCGCGCAGCCACGCCAGCGCGCTGCCGATGAGGAACGCGCGCACCTCGTCCGAGCCGGGCGCGTCCAGATTCACCGCGGCGCCCCAGGGCGTGTGATGCCGGTCCGTGAGGTACGGCCCGAAGAGGGGCAGGTAGTTCCCGGACGGGCCGAAGTGGTTGTGCACCACGTCGAGCACCACGCCCAGGCCGAGTTCGTGGGCCCGGTCGACGAAGCGTTTCAGCGCCTCGGGCCCGCCGTACGGCTCGTGCACGGCCCACAGCGAGACGCCCTCGTAGCCCCAGCCGTGCGTGCCCGGGAAGGGGCACAGCGGCATCAGCTGCACGTGCGTGACGCCCAGTTCGGCGAGATGGCCGAGCCGCTCGGCGGCCGCGTCCAGGGTGCCCTCGCGGGTGTACGTCCCGACGTGCAGCTCGTACAGCACCGCGCCGGGCAGGGGCCGCCCCCGCCACTGGGCGCGCCACTCGTACCGCTCGTGATCGACGACCGCGCTCAGCCCGTCCGGGCCGTCCGGCTGCCGGCGCGAGCGTGGATCGGGCCGTACGGGACCGTCGTCCATCGCGAAGCCGTACCGGGACCCGTCGCGCGCGTCCGCCTCGCCCCGCCACCATCCCGCCCGTTCCGGATCGCGCTCCAACGCGCGTGTGACGCCGTCGCACTGGAGCGTCACACGGCCTGCCTGCGGTGCCCACACCTCGAACTGCACGGGCGGTTCCCCTTCGTCTGCTCACCGTGATGTAGCCCGTCCATGGTGCGTCAAAACGCGATCAATCCGCTGGCGCATCCACCCATTTGCGGCGGGTCTGGGCGAATGCGGGCGCGTGGCGGCCGTTTTCCCGTTTTCTGGACAGCCCGGCCGCGCTGCCCGACAATCACGAGCGTGACGTCGTCCTTCGAGTTCAACACGTACCCCGCGCGGCTGTCCGACGTGGAGCGCGACAGGGCGCTGAAGGTGCTCCGTGACGGCGTCGCCATGGGCCGCCTGTCCCACGACACGTTCATCCGCCGCATGGAACTGGCGCTCGCCGCCCGCCGCCCGGACGAGCTCGCCGTGCTCACCGCCGACCTGCCCACGGAGAGCCGGTTCTCCCGTCTGGTGTTCGGCACCGTCGAGGCGGTCTCCGGATTCACCGTACGGCTGCGCAGAGCCTGGCAGGCCGAGAAGTTGCCCAAGCTGCTGCTGCCCCACCCGGCGCAGGGCCATCCGCTGCGCATAGGCCGCGACCCCGCCAGCGGACTGCGCCTCAACCACGAGACCGTCTCCCGCGTCCACGCCGAACTCCGCCACCAGGGCGGCATGTGGGTCCTGCGCGACCTCGGCTCCACCAACGGCACGACGGTGAACGGACGGCGCGTGGTCGGCGCGGCCGTCGTCCGCGAGGGCGATCAGGTGGGCTTCGGGCGGATGATGTTCCGGCTGGCGGCCGGCTGACCAAAACCGGCCCGCGGCCGGCTGACCGGAAACCGAGCCATGCCTTAGCTCTGGCCTTGCATTTACCAGCTGTCAATCCGTGGGGAGTGGCTCAAAACCCGTTGCGCTCCGCGGTGTTGACGTACCCCTGAAGTCGTGACTGACTGTGTGTACGCCATGTACAGCTGGTGAAGCGACGGCGCCGCATTGGGGAGGTGTGCCCTGCCGCCCCTCCTGCGCTATCCGACCGTCGACGAACTGGGCACCCGGGCCGCCGCCCTCGTCGCCCGCCACCCGCGTAAGGCCCGGCTGCGCAGGATCGGCACGTCCCGCGCGGGCACGCCCCTGTGGCTGCTCTCCGTCGGCCACGGCAGCCGTCAGGCGCTCGTCGTCGCCGGCCCCCACGCCAACGAACCCGTGGGCGGCGCCACCGTGCTGCGCCTGGCCGAGAGGGCGCTGGCCGACGCGCGGCTCACCGAGGGCGCCGACGCCACCTGGAACCTGCTGCTGTGCCTCGACCCGGACGGCCTGCGCCGCAACGAGGGCTGGCTGACCGGCCCGTACGCCCTCGGCGAGTACTTTCGGAACTTCTTCCGGCCGGGGTTCCTGGAACAGCCCGAATGGCTGCCCGACGGCGCGGCCGGCGCCGCCCTGCCGGAGACCCGCGCCCTGCTCGACGTCCAGGACGAACTGCGGCCGTTCCTCCAGTGTTCCCTGCACGGCGTGGACGTCGGCGGCGGCTTCGTCGAGCTCACCGACGACCTGCCCGGCCTCGCCCAGCGCGTCGCGCACACCGCGGCCCGGCTCGGCATCCCGCGCGAGCTCGGCGCGTACGACGCCCTGTACTGGCCCGGCCTCGGACCCGCCGTCTACCGGATACCGCCGCCGCGCCGGGGTGACCTGGCCGCGGCCATAACGGAGGCCGCCGTCGAGTCGACGTGGCTCCACCCGCACCGGCACGGCACTCTCACCGCGGTCGTCGAGGCGCCCATGTGGGGCGTGGCGGCCGTGGCGGACGGCTCCCCGCCCGCCGACCCGGACGCGGTGCGGCGGGCCGTGAGCCGCACCCTGCGCGACGACACGAGGCTCCTGCGGCACCTCCTGGCCCGCATCCGGCCGCATCTCGCCGCCGTGCCCGACGCGGCGCGCCTGCTCGCCCCGGTCGACGACTATTTACTGGTCTGTCCCGGCCTCGCCGACGCCTGGGACCCCGACACCGGCGACGGCGCGGCCCACCCTCTTCCGGCCCTGAGCACCGCCCACCTCGCCGCCCTGCGCATCTCCGGGCGACGGCTGGCCCTGCGCACCGCCGGGCTCCTGCACCAGCTCGTGCGGGCTGCCGGCCACGACCCGGCCGGGGCGCTGCCGGAGCTGGACCGGCTGATCGACGAGTGGTGCGCCGACTACCGCGACGGCTGCGGGGCGCGCTGGATCCCGGTGGCACGCCAGGCCGAGTACCAGGCACGGGTCGTGCTCGCCGCCTTCGAACTGGCCGGGCGGCACGAGCGCGCGTCCTCCCGCTCGGGCGAGCCGGGGCGGGAGTCAGGGGCGGCGGTGCCGATGCAGCGGGAGTGACGCCCTCGGTGACGGCGCGGAGGGGGCCGGTGCTCGCCTCCGGCCGCCAGCTACCGGCCACCGGGGATCCGTGACGTCGCAGGGGCGTCTACGACGCCCCCTCGCGCGCGTGCAGCGCCGCGGCGACCACCGTGCGGGACTGGTGCTCGATCTGGTGCTCCAACGGCACCCAGCGGGCGCGGAAACGTTCCGCGAAAGCGTCGCTCCAGGTCGCCACGAGCTCCTCCAGCTGCTCGGCCGCCCGGTCGTCGGTCCCGCGCAGCACCCGCCGCAGCATCGCCGCCGCCCGCAACGGCACGCGGCGCGCGAACGCGTCCACGCTGCCGACGTACGCCCGGGTGCGGTCGGCGGGCGGGGTGCGCACCAGGTCGTCGGCCAGCCCCGGCACCAGCGCCAGCCCCCACCGCGCGGCCCGCAGCAACGGCCCGTCCAGGTCCGTGAGCCGGGGCAGCGCGCCGTCGAGCACCCGCGTCACCTCCAGCGCGTCCCGTTGCAGCCGGCGCGCGAGGCGCCCTATCGCCGCCGCCGGAGCCGGATGCGGAGCCGGATCGTCCACCAGGTCGCTCGCCCACATCGGCACCTCGACCACCGCGGTCAGACCGCCGTACCGGTGGGCGTGGTACCAGGTGCTGTGCCGCGCGTCGTCCGGCAGGCTCGGGTACGCGGGCCCCGTCCCCGGCGCGGGCATGACGTGCACCCCCGGCCCGGAGGCGGGCCAGCCCGCGGCGTCCGAGGCGCCGGTCTCCACCGGGATGTGCAGCTCCGCCGCGGACTTGGCGAACGGCTCGGCCAGCCCGGGCACGTCCTTCGTCAGCTGCACCCAGCTGCCGCCCAGGTCCGTGCCGTGCAGGGTCACCTGGAGGTAGGGGCGCAGCTCGTCGATGACGCCGGTCAGGGTCCGGGTCTCGGGCGGCAGCCGGTCGGGCGGCAGCAGGGACGGCGCCCACTCCGGCTGCTCCGGGCCCGCGGGGCGGAAGAAGCCGAGGTGGTAGTCGAACAGGCTGCGCGGCGCCGGCGTCACGTGCAGGCTCGCTCCGTCGGGGTCCGCGCACAGCAGGAAGTGCCAGGATATGCCGTCGCGCAACTCCCGCTCCTGCAGCGCCCGTCGGGCCAGCGCGAGCAGTGTGCAGGAGCCGGTCGGCTCGTTGGCGTGGGCGCCCGCGACCACCAGCACGGCGCGGCGGGCGCGCCCCACCGACAGCAGGTACAAAGGTCTGCCCGCGCGCGAGGCACCCACCTGCCGCAGGGTGCACACCCCGGGTCGGTGAGCGGCCAGCTCCCGGGCAGCGGAGACCTGTTCGGCCACTGTCGGGTAGCGCATCTCCGGCAGGACACTCACCCCCGTCATATCCACCCGAGTTCGCCATCGCAGTACCCCACGGCCATGGTGCGGTGTCAAGGGCGCGATGGGGGAGGCTCCAGGGGGCGCCCGGAAGCATGGGCGGCTGGTGCGCAGCAGGGCGCCCTGGACGGTGTGCCGCCGCCACCGCCGGCGGCGTGGCGTCACCGGCGCGGTGTCACTGTTGGTGCAGCCCGCGTCCGGCCAGGGTCAGGAACACCTCGCCGACCGCCTCCGACAGGGTCGGGTGCGGGTGGACGTGCCCGGCCACGTCGGACGGCTCCGCGTCCCAGCCGACGATCAGCTGGCTCTCCGCGATCATCTCCGACACGTGCGGTCCCACCAGGTGCACGCCCAGCACGCGTCCGCCGCCGGTCTCGGTGACGACCTTCACCATGCCGCCCTGCCCGTGCACCATGCCCTTCGCGACGGCGGTCAGCGGCATGCTGTTGATCTGCACCTCGTGCCCACGCGCGCGTGCCTCGGCCTCGCTCAGACCCACGGCCGCGGTCTGCGGCGACGAGTACGTGACCCGGGGAACGGCCGCGTAGTCCACGGGCGCGGACGGCACGCCCGCCAGCGTCTCGGCCACCAGCAGGCCTTCCGCGAACGACGCGTGGGCCAGTCCGAGCGACGGCGGCGGCAGCAGGTCGCCCACGACGTGGACGCCGGGCACGGCCGTCTCCAGCCGGTCCCAGTCGGCCGGTACGACGAAACCGCGCCCGTCCGTGGTGAGGCCCGCGGCGGCCACGTCCAGGCCGTCGGTGACCGGGGCCCGCCCGACCGCCACGAGCAGCCGTTCGGCCTCGACCGCGAGGGTCTCGCCCCGGGCGGTACGCACGCGTGCGCGTACCCCGTCGTCGAGGACCTCGGCGTCCAGGAGCCGGGAGCCGGTCCTCACGTCGATGCCGCGCTTCTTCAGGCCGCGGGTCAGATGCCGGCTCACATCGGCGTCCTCCAGCGGCACGATCCGGTCGGCGGCCTCCACGAGGGTGACGTCGGCGCCGAGGGAGCGGTGGAACGAGGCGTACTCCACACCGATCGCACCGCCCCCGAGCACCAGCACGGACGCCGGGAGTCCGGGCGCGAACAGGGCGTCGTCGCTCGTCACCACGCGCCACCCGTCCGGTGTGAGCCCCGGGAGCGTGCGTGGCCGTGAGCCGGTCGCGAGCACGAGCCCACGGCGCGCGGAGAGGTCATAGGCGCCGGGTTCGCCGTCCACGCCAGGTTCGCCGTCCACGCCCTCGACCCGCACCGAGCGCGGCCCCGTCAGCCGCGCGCTGCCCCTCACCACCCGCACGCCCGCGTGCGCGAGATGCGCCTCCACGCCCCTGTGGTTGCGGGCCACGATGTCGTCGCGCGTGGCCACCAGGGCCGGCCAGTCGACGGCGTCCAGCGTCGCCTTCACGCCCCAGCGCTCGCGTGCCTCGGCGATGCCGTCGACGAGTTCGGCGGCGTGCAGCATCGCCTTGCTCGGGATGCAGCCGCGGTGCAGACACGTCCCGCCGACCTTGTCCCGCTCGACGAGCACGACGTCCAGCCCGAGGGCCGCGGCGCGCAGGGCGGTGCTGTAGCCGCCCGTGCCGCCGCCGATGACGATGACGTCCGGTGAGTTCATGCCCTCAGCCTCCGGCCGGCCCTTGCCATGAGTCCAAGGCAATGTTCTTGTGGAATCGATGCAGGGCGTTTATGGGAGGGGCCGTCCATGAGCCTGCGGCAGATGGAGTACTTCCTGACGGTCGTCGAGGAGGCGTCCTTCACTCGCGCGGCCGAGCTCCTGCACGTCTCGCAGCCCGCGCTCTCCCACCAGATCAAGGCCCTGGAGCGGTCGGTCGGCGGCGCGCTGCTGGAGCGCATGCCGCGCGGGGTGCGCCTGACCCCGATGGGACGCGCCTTCCGGCCGCACGCCGAACTCGCCGTGCGCAGCGCCGCGCAGGCCCGTCGCGCGGCCCGCGCCGCCGCCGGTGCCGAGGGCGGTGAACTGCATATCGCCGCCGTCCACTCCGTCGCGGTCGGCGTCCTCCCGGACGTCTTCGCCCGCTGGCACGCCGCCCATCCCCGCGTACTGCTGCACCTCCACGAGTACGCCTCCTCGCAGGCTCTGGAGGAACAGGTCGAGCGGGGCGCGGCCGACCTCGCCGTCGGCCCGGCGCCCGCCGACTGGCCGGGGACCGTCGTGCCGGTCGGTGAGGAGGGCATCGTCCTCGTGGTGCCCTTCGACGACCGTTTCGCCGGCCGTACGACGGTGACGCTGTCCGAACTCGCCGACCGCCCCTGGGTGCGCTGTGCCATGGAACCCGTCGTCCAGGGCGAGCGTTTCCTCGACTGGGCCGGCGGCCGGGCCGGATTCACCCCGCGCACCGCCGTGTTCACCGAGCACAGCTCCACGGCGGTACGGATGGCCGCCGCCGGGGTCGGCGTCTGCGCCGTGCCCTCGCACCTCGTGCGCGACGCGGTCGGCGACGGCTGCGTCGTCCTCACCCCCGACCCGCCGTGGAAACGCACGCTGACGGTCTTCTCCCGCCTGCCACCGACCGGGGCCGCCGAGGCCTTCGTGAACCTGCTGCGGTCGGTGTGGCCCCACGCGCGTGCCGCTCCCGCCTCGCCGCTGCGCGCGTACCAGGACTGTCCTGAGGACGGATCCGCGGTCGCCTGACCAGGGCACGGCCGGGCGGGATAGGGGGCGGCCACGCGCGCGTGACGCCGCGACGCCAAGGGCGCCCCGGCGCCAGGCCACGCGCGTTCGCCGGGGTGTGCTGCCCGCGTACGCCCTAGCCATGCCGCGCTCCGCACGCCCGCCTGGCGTGTCGCGCTGCCGCGACTCGCACACCCAGCTCGCCTGCCGGCGTGCGGTGCCGAGCGTCCTCGCTCGCCTTGTTGCGGTGCGGTGCCTCCTGTGCTCGCTTGCCGTGCCGGGCTGTCACACCTCGCAGGCCCGCTTGTCGTGCCGGGCTGTCGCCCCTCGCACGCCCACGCGCCATGACGCGTCCCACACGCCGCCTGCCGGCGTGCGGGGCCTCGCGTGCCGCCGACTCTGCGTGCTGCCGTGCTCCCCGCATGCTCGCTCGCCCGGCCGCGCCGTACATCCGCCCGGCCTCAGTCGCCCACCCGCTCCAGCAACGCCACCGGCAGCCCCGTGAACAACTCCTCCACGCGCGCGTGCCCCGTGAACTCCCGCCAGGGTTCCCGTACGTCCGCCCAGCGCCCCGGCGGCAGCGGCAGCCGGGTCTCCTGCCAGCCGCCCGCCTCCGCGAGCCGGAGCGACAGGCGGGTGACGGCCGTCAGGGCCTCGCCGGAGCGGACGAACGCCAGGCAGTGCTGCGCCGCCGGTCCCTCGGCCGGCAGCGGCATGTACGTCGCCGTGTCGCCGAAGGCGTCGGGCCGTCGCGCCCGCAGCCCCAGGGCCGCCCGCGTCACCGCCGCCTTCTCCCCGGATGTCGTGCCGGACTCCTCGGGCGGGAAGCTCACCGCCCGCCGGTTGTCGGGGTCGACCAGCGCCCGGTACTCGGCCTCCGTGCCCTGGTAGACGTCCGGCACACCCGGCATCGTCAGCTGGACCAGGGCCGTGCCCAGCACGTTCGCCCGGATGTGCGGTGCGAGAGAGTCCCGGAAGGCGGCGACCCGCTCGCTCGGCGCCCCGCACGGCCCGGCCGCCACGAACCGCGCCACCGCCTCCTCGTACGGCGGCTCCTGCTCGGTCCAGCTGGTGTACAAGCCCGCCTCGCGCACGTGCTTCAGCAACGCCCCCTGCACCCGCTCCCGCACCCCCGAGGCCGGGCCCAGCCCGAACACCGTCTGCCACGCCGCCCAGGCCAGTTGCGCGTCGGGGACGCCCTCGCCGGTGCGGGTCACCTCGGCGAGGACGTCCGCCCAGCGGTCCGGGCACTCGGTGAGCACGTGCAGCGCCGCCCGGACGTCGGCACTGCGCTTGGTGTCGTGCGTCGTGGCGACCGTCCCGGTCACCGGCCAGTCGCGCTGCACGCGCGCGCAGTACGCGTGGAACTCCTCCGGCGACAGCGCGGGCCGGCCCGGATTCCCGCCCACCTCGGTGGCCGACAGCAGCGGCACGTAGCGGTAGAACGCCGTGTCCTCCACGGACTTCGCCCGCAGCGCCGACGAGGTCTGAGCGAACCGCGTCCGGAACTCCACCTGCGCGGGCCCGTCGCCGTAGCGCCCCAGCACGAGGTCCCGTACGACGTCCACCGCGCCGGCCTCCTCGGGCACGGCGAAGGCGAGCCGGGCCTCGGCGGCGGCCTCCTCGGTGACCACGGACGCGGCGTCGACGGACTCGTACGGCCGGTAGACCTCCATCCGGACCAGCAGCTCCTGGAGCGCGGTGCGCAGTGCCCAGGGCGCGCGGTCGCGCAGCGCCGGCTCCGGCGAGGTCGCGCACAGCCGGGCCGCCACCCGCACCAGCCGGTCGGTCTCGGTGGCCAGCTCGTGCGTGAGGACCTTGTACGCCGCCCGCCGCACGGTCGCCTCCCACTGCCCGCCCCGGTCCGTCTGGGGGGCCGCGAACCGCCGGTACCGGCCCAGCAGGTCCCCGAACCCGGCCGGGTCCGTGAAGAGCCCGTCCACGTGCCGCAGGGCGTCGTAGCCGGTGGTTCCCGCGACGGGCCAGGAGGCCGGCAGCTGCTCACCGTCGGCCAGGATCTTCTCCACGACCGTCCAGCGGCCGCCGGTCGCCTCGTGCAGCCGCCGGAGGTAGCCGTCGGGGTCGGCGAGCCCGTCGGGATGGTCGACGCGCAGCCCGTCGATCACGCCCTCGCCGAGCAGCTGGAGGATCTTGTCGTGGGTGGCCTCGAACACCTCGGGGTCCTCCACCCGCACCCCGATGAGCTCGGAGATGCTGAAGAACCGCCGGTAGTTGAGCTCGGTCCGGGCCAGCCGCCACCACACCGGGCGGTACCACTGCGCGTCCAGCAAATGCGGCAGCGGCAGGTCCTCGGTGCCCTCGCGCAGCGGGAACACATGGTCGTAGTAGCGCAGGACGTCACCGTCGACGCGCAGCTCCCCGAGCACCTCGCCCAGCGGCCCGCCGAGCACCGGCAGCAGCACCTGGCCGTCCTGGGCCTCCCAGTCGATGTCGAACCAGCGCGCGTACGGCGACTTCGGGCCCTCGCGGAGCACCTCCCACAGGGCGCGGTTGTGGCGCGGGGCCATGGCCATGTGGTTCGGGACGATGTCCACGACCAGGCCGAGCCCGTGCTCGCGCGCCGTGCGCGCCAGCGTCCGCAGTCCCTCCTCGCCGCCCAGTTCCTCGCGCACGCGCGCGTGGTCGACGACGTCGTAGCCGTGCATCGAGCCCGGCACGGCCTCCAGGACGGGGGACAGATGCAGGTGCGAGACGCCGAGCGAGGCCAGATACGGCACGACGGCCGCCGCGGCCCCGAACGGGAACTCGGGCTGCAGCTGCAGCCGGTACGTGGCCGTGGGCACCACCGGGTCAGGTCGCTCAGGTGTCATGCAAACCTACGTACCCACCCCGCCGCCGTTCGTGTCATCGCGCGCGCCAGGTGTCCCGCGCGTCGCCCGGACGAGTGGCTCTTTCCGGGCGACGCGGCAAGGGACGTGACGACGGAGTCCCGAAGGGCGGCCGCACGGGCCGCCGGCCCCGCTACACGGGCCGCTGGAGCACCGTCATGCTCCGGTCGGCCAGGGTCAGCCGGTCCCCGGCCTGCACCTTCGGACCCGTCCCCGGCGGCACACCGTCCGCGCGGGCCGTGTCGACCACCACCTGCCACTGCCGCCCGTGGTTGACCGGAACGAGGAACTCCAGGGGCTTGGGCGAGGCGTTGAACATCAGCAGGAACGAGTCGTCGGTGATGCGCTCCCCGCGCGGGCCCGGCTCCGAGATCGCGTTGCCGTTGAGGAACACCGTCAGGGCCGAGGCCCGTGCCGAGTCCCAGTCCCGCTGGGTCATCTCCCGGCCCTCGGGGGTGAACCAGGCGATGTCGGACAGGTCGTCGTGGGTGCCCTCCACGGGCCGGCCGTGGAAGAAGCGCCGGCGGCGGAAGACCGGGTGGTCCCGGCGCAGCCACACCATCGCGCGCGTGAAGGCCAGCAGCTCCCTGCTCAGACCCCCCTCGGCGTCCTCCCCCTCCTCGGGCCACTCGACCCAGGCCAGTTCGTTGTCCTGGCAGTAGGCGTTGTTGTTGCCGCGCTGGGTGCGGGCGAACTCGTCGCCGTGGCTGATCATGGGCACGCCCTGGGACAGCATCAGCGTCGCGATGAAGTTCCGCATCTGCCGGGCCCGCAGCCGCAGCACGTCCGCGTCGTCCGTCTCGCCCTCGGCGCCGCAGTTCCAGGACCGGTTGTGGCTCTCGCCGTCCCGGTTGTCCTCGCCGTTGGCCTCGTTGCGCTTGTCGTTGTACGACACGAGATCGTGCAGCGTGAAGCCGTCGTGGCAGGTCACGAAGTTGATGGAGGCCAGCGGGCGCCGCCCGTCGTCCTGGTACAGGTCGGACGAGCCGGTCAGCCGCGAGGCGAACTCCGCGAGCGTGCGCTGCTCACCCCGCCACAGGTCGCGCACGGTGTCCCGGTACTTGCCGTTCCACTCGGTCCACAGCGGCGGGAAATTGCCCACCTGGTAGCCGCCCTCGCCCACGTCCCACGGCTCGGCGATCAGCTTGACCTGCGAGACCACGGGGTCCTGCTGCACCAGGTCGAAGAACGACGACAGCCGGTCCACCTCGTGGAACTGCCGGGCGAGCGTCGCCGCCAGGTCGAAGCGGAATCCGTCGACGTGCATCTCCGTCACCCAGTACCGCAGTGAGTCCATGATCAGCTGGAGCACGTGCGGGGACCGCATGAGCAGGGAGTTTCCGGTCCCTGTCGTGTCCATGTAGTAGCGGGGGTCGTCCGTCAGCCGGTAGTAGCGCGAATTGTCCAGGCCCTTGAAGGACAGGGTCGGGCCCAGATGGTTGCCCTCGGCGGTGTGGTTGTAGACCACGTCGAGGATCACCTCGATCCCGGCCTCGTGCAGCGCCTTCACCGCCGACTTGAACTCCAGCACCTGCTGGCCCCGGTCGCCCCAGGAGGCGTAGGCGTTGTGCGGGGCGAAGAAACCGATCGTGTTGTAGCCCCAGTAATTGTTCAGGCCCATGTCGACCAGACGGTGATCGTTCACGAACTGGTGGACGGGCATCAGCTCCAGGGCCGTGACGCCGAGCTCGGTGAGATGCTCGATGATCGCCGGGTGCGCGAGGGCCGCGTAGGTGCCGCGCAGCTCCTCCGGCAGGCCCGGGTGCCGCATGGTGAGGCCCTTGACGTGGGCCTCGTAGATCACCGTGTGGTGGTAATCGGTGCGCGGCAGGCGGTCGTCGCCCCAGTCGAAGTACGGGTTGACCACGACCGACGTCATCGTGTGCGGCGCCGAGTCGAGATCATTGCGCCGGTCGGGATCGTCGAAGTGGTAGCCGTAGACCTCCTCGCCCCAGCTGATCGAACCGCTGATCGCACGCGCGTACGGGTCGAGCAGCAGTTTCGCGGAGTTGCAGCGCACCCCGCGTTCCGGGGCGTACGGGCCGTGCACCCGGAACCCGTACCGCTGCCCCGGCATGATGCCCGGCAGGTACGCGTGCCGCACGAACGCGTCGCTCTCCCGGAGCTCGATCGCCGTCTCCGAGCCGTCGTCGTGCAGCAGACACAGCTCTACTCGGTCCGCGGCCTCCGTGAAGACCGCGAAGTTCGTGCCGGCGCCGTCGTACGTGGCACCGAGTGGATATGCCTCTCCAGGCCAGACCTGCATGGATACGACTCTTTCAGGTGAGCGGCGCCGGTGGGGACGCCTTGGCCCCGAGTCTCCTCGAAAGTGAGGGAACCTCCTATGACTTATGTCCCTCTTACCGAGTGACCAGTGCATATGCGTTATACCGAACTCGCGGGGCAAGTGATACTCCCGGGGCTGTTGGGGAAGTATCGGGAAGATGTGGCCGACGGCGCGACGGAGCGGGTCGTAGAAGACCGGCCGCTATGAATCCGCTCACTCCTGCCGGGCTCGCCCCGCAGGACGGGCGCCGGCCGCCGCACAGTCGCGAACTACCCTGCCCATCCGGCTGCACCGCCGACCGCTCCCGGAGTACCCTTCCTTGATCGTTGACAAGGGGAGTGCTCGGGGGAGCGGAAGGCGGTGCGCGGGTGGGCTCGGGAGGGCTGGAGCTGCCCCCTGGTGACGAGGGTCACGAGGGGAACTCCGCAGACGTCCCGACCGGTGCCGTGTCCCTGGCGCGGCCGATGGACGCGACGGGCTCGATCGGTCCGGAACTGGACTGGGACGCCGACGCCTGGCGCGAGGTGCGCACCCGTGCCCAGCGTGCCGGCCGGGCCTACATCTGGCTGAACCTCGTCGAGCAGCGGCTGCGCGCCGTCGTCGCCGCCGTACTGCGACCCGTCTACGAACCCGTCCACGGCGACGACTGGGTGGTGGCCGCCGCCGGACCCGCCGGGCAGGAGTGGGTGCAGCGCGCGGTCGCCGTGCGCGAGGTCAGCCGCCGCAAGGGCTACCTCCTCGACCCGGCCGACGACAACGTCCTGTCCTTCCTCACCCTGCCGCAGCTGCGCGAGCTGGTGGTGCAGCACTGGCCCTGCTTCGAGCCCTATTTCGACGACCGCCGGGACGTCGAGCTCGCCCTGGACGAGCTGGAGGTCACCCGGAACGTCGTCTCCCGCAACCGGGCCCTGTCCGAGGCCGTCCTGAACCAGGCCGAGCGCGCCTCCGCCCGGCTGCTGGAGATGCTCGGCGCGGGCGGTGACGTGCCGTCCGCGCGCCGGCTGCCCATCGACGCGGTCGAGGACCTGGTCGGCGACCGGTACGCCGACGTGGTCGCCGTCCACTCGGACCGGGTGCGGCTGATGCGCCAGTTCCCCGCCGAGGACATCTTCGGCGGCGCCCGCCGCCTCGACGCCATCGGCATCGGCCTCAACCTGCTCGTGCAGAACTTCTCCGGCCGCCGCCTGGTCCGGCTGGCCGAGTCCGGCTGCCGGGTACGGCTGCTGTTCCTGAACCCGGCCTCCAGCGCGGTCAAGCGGCGCGAGCGCGAACTCGGCATCAAGCGCGGCGAGCTCAGCCGGGCCGTCGAGATGAACATCCTGCACATGCGCCGGGTGCGGGCCCGGCTGCGCGACCCCGGGGCCTTCGAGATCCAGGTCTTCGACGAGACACCCCGCTTCACGGCGTATCTGGTCGACGGCGACGGGGCGGACGGCATCGCCGTCGTGCAGAACTATCTGCGCCGCACCCGCGGCATGGAGGCACCGGTGTTCGTGCTGCGCAACAGCGGCAAGGTGGTCAAGTCGGGCGAGATCGACGAAAGCGGCCTCTTCCCCACCTATCGCGAGGAGTTCGAGGTGATGTGGGCGGATTCGCGGCCGGTGTCGTGAACTGTGCCCCGCTGTGCGGCGGTTGTGGTGGTGTGGTTGTGGTGGTTCGCCCGGTCGTCGCAGGGCCGAAGCGGAAGGTGGTCCTCTGATTGTCAGTGGTGCGTGGGAAGGTGGAGGCCACTGGGGGAACGCACCACAAGAAGGGGGGCCGCCCATGGGCTGGCACCGGGAGCTGCTGATCGGCTTCGACCTGGAGACGACGGGCACGGATCCGCGCGAGGCGCGCATCGTCACGGGAGCCGTGATCGAGGTCAGGGGCGGGGAGCCGATGGGGCGCCGGGAGTGGCTGGCCGATCCGGGGGTGCCGATCCCCGAGGACGCGGTGGCGGTGCACGGCATCAGCAACGAGCGGGCGGCAGCCGAGGGCAGACCGGCCGACCAGGTGGCGGACGCCCTCGCCGACGTCCTCACCTCCTACTGGAAGGCGGGCGTGCCGGTCGTCGCCTACAACGCCGCCTTTTATCCACGCACTTCGGATGCGTCTCAGATGTCTCAGGAGGCCCTGGTGGGTGGGGCCCTGCGATGAGCTGGACCAGTGGGCCGTTGGTGGCCTTCGACCTGGAGACGACAGGGACCGATATCGAGACCGACCGGATCGTCACCGCGGCGGTCGTGGCTGTGGACCCGAATGGGCGGCCGCCGGAAGCCCGGACATGGCTGGTCGACCCAGGGGTGGTCATCCCGCGACAGGCTTCGGCCATCCATGGCATCTCCACGGAACATGCGCGCCGACATGGGGGTGCGCCAGTTCCCGCGATCGAGGAGATCACCTCGGCTGTTGCCGAAGTCCTGAACTCGGGAACTCCGCTGGTGGTGATGAACGCGCGGTATGACCTCTCGCTCCTTGACCGTGAGTGCCGGCGGTATGGGATAGAGCCGTTGGTCAAGCGGTTGCGTGAAGGGGCCTCGCTATCGCCCGTCATCGACCCGTTGGTCCTGGACAAGCACGTCGACCGATACAGGAAGGGGTCAAGAAACCTCCAGGCGCTCTGCGAGCACTACGGTGTGCCGCTCAACGACGCGCACAACGCGGTTGCGGATGCGGTGGCCGCAGCGCGTGCGGCGCGATCCATGGGCATCAAACATTCGGTCATAGGAACGCTGGGGCCTGCGGAGCTGCACGATCTCCAGGTTCGCGCGGCGGCCGAGCAGGCGGCTTCGTTGCAGCAATACCTCCGCCGGACCTCGAACCCTGAGGTGACGATCGAGTCGGCCTGGCCAGTCGTGCCGTACACAGGGGTATCACTGAGGTGACCCCGAAAGGGCTATGGGAGGGCGAGGCGGGGGGTGCGCGACACTGATCTGCGGCACCATCGAGCGCCGCACCTCGCCAACCGCGACGATGTCTCCGCTTACGGAGTGCTTCGGCCCCCGGCGCACAGTGCGTGGTCGATCAGGGCGCTGGCCGCGTTCTCCTGCTCCATTATGTGCTGCACGGTGTCGCCGCGCGCCTCGGACATGGAGACCACGGCGCTTCGCCTGCCGTCGTCGGTGACGCCGTTGAGGGTGATGTAGCCGCCGTCCCCTCCCTCGTGGCTCCAGTAGGTTCCTCCGCAGCTCAGAGGGCGTTCGACTAGCCCGAGACCGTATCGGCCGCCGGGCCACAGCTCTTGGACCTCCGCGCTCACGGGGACGGTCTGCTTCATCTTGGCCAGCTGCCGTGCCGGTAGCAGGCGGCCGTCGAGCAGCGCGCGGAAGAAGCGGTTCTCGTCCCGCGTGGTCGTGACCCACGAAAGGTTCTCGTAGGCCACCGGTATCTGGTCGGTGACGTCCACCCGGGAGCCGGGGCCGAAGAGCTGGTAGGCCTGGGCGTGGGGCCGGGGCAGGGTGGGCGAGGTGTCCATCCACCGGGTCTGGTCGAGGCCGAGCGGGCGCAGGATGCGGTCTTCGATCTCCTGGTGGGCGGGGTGCCCGGTGGCCTTCTGGATGATCATGCCGAGCAGGACGTAGCCGGTGTTGGAATACGCCCAGCCCTCGCCGGGCGGGAAGTCCGGCGCGTGGGCCATGGCGCGGGCAACCAGCTGCTCGGGGCTGTAGACGTCGTGGCGCTGCTGGTAGTACTCCTCCGGCGTGGTGTATCCGGGCAGGTCGTCGTGGATGCCGCTGGTGTGCTGGAGCAGTTGGCGGACGGCGATCCGGCTGCCGTCGTTGCCGTTGCCCTGCACCACTTCGGGCAGCCAGTGGTCGACCGTGTCGTCCAGGGACAGCCTGCCCTCGGTCTCCAGTTGGAGGACCACGGTGGCGACCAGCGTCTTGGATGTGCTGGCCATGCGGAAGTAGCCGTCGGAAGAAACCGGGCGGCCGGTGTTCACGTCGGCGGTGCCGCTGATGGCGACCGACTGCCGACCGTCAGGCGCGATGACGCGGGCCTGCACACCGCTGATACCGAGGGCGTGGATCGCCTCTGTGTCCCGACTTAACTGCTTCACGGGGGAGGGACCAGCGGGCTGGGCGCCGTCGATGGCTACCCCGGCGGCGAGCAGCATAGCGACACCGAGTGACACGGCGAGGTGCTTTCGCAGAGTCCAAGTCATGGCTGAACGCTAGATTCGCCCCCAACGGGACGCGATCCGGCACACCCCATGATCGGAAGGGGGATATCCCCCCAGTGCGGCTCGTCACCAGTCTGGTGTCGAACTGCCGGGCGCCCTCGACGGCCAGGCTTCCGCCCGCGAGCGCGGCCGACCCGGTGGGCGACCCAAGGTCGTCGACGACGACATGGCCGTCTACGCCCGCAGCCTGCGTCCGACCCGCATTCTCCTGCCCCGGCAGCCGTCAGTCGACGAACTGCGTGGTCGATGTCGGAGCGTGCGGCAGCGCGTAACTGCTCCACGACACGCGCAGTGGGCGGCGGACTTCCAGAGCTTCCTGCGCGGCAAGGGCGACGCGACGGCCTTGGTGGACGGGGCATGGCCGCTGCGGGAGCTGGCGGACGCGTAGGCCGCGCCCGCCCGTCACAAGGCCCGACGCTTCCCCCGTCACGCCGGTGCGCGTGCCGCGATGCGTTCGATGCGGGGCTGGGCCGGTCGCTCGTGGTCGGCGTCCGAGACGAGGAGCGAGCGGTCGAGCCGGGCCGCGTTGAAGTACAGCAAGCTGAACGGCAGGACTGTGCCAGGCACACGGCGCGGGCCGGCCGTTCGGCGGTCTCGGGGTCGCTGAAGCCCACGTAGCGGGCCGCGAGCATCGCCCTGACGGCGTCCAGGCCCACCCGCCGGTCCCCGGAGACGAGCACGAGGACGTGGCGTGTGGTGCGGCGGTCCACCTTGACCCGCAGCGCGATGCACTTCGCGGCCTCGCAGGCCGGACGCCCGGGCCAACGCGCGCACGGCTTCGGTGGCGCCTTCGGGATCGTGGTCGATGAGGCGGTAATCGACGGAGGGCGAGTCGAGCAGGTGGATCAGGTGGTCGTACGTGCCGTGTCGGCTGGTGTCGTGCGGGCTGGGGTCGAGGTGGGTGCCGTCGGGCATGTGGACTCCTTGTCGGAGGAGTGCGACAAGGGAGGCAGGGGGCCGGGTGTGCTTCGGTGCGCGCGTTCCACCGCCTGCCCCCAGTACGTACCGGCCACCATCAGGGCCGCCCCGAGGCCGGTGAGGGGCGTGAGGTGTTCGCCGGCGAGGGTGATGCCCACCGCGACGGCCCAGACCGGCTCGGTGCCCAGCAACAGGCTGGCCCGGCTGGCGGAGGTGCGCTGCACGGCCCAGGTCTGCGCCAGGAAGGCGAACACACTGCAGAACAGGGCCAGATAGACCAACTGGGCCCAGGTCGCCGGGTCCGTGCGGACCAGCGTCGGCAGGTCATGGGCGGCGACCGGCACGAACAGGACCGTGCCGACCAGGGTCTGCACCGTCGTCAGGTGCAGGGGTCGGATCGCCCGCCCGGTCGTGAAGCGGCCGACCAGCGCGACATGCACGGCCCGGATCAGCGCGGCGCCGAGCATCAGCAGGTCGCCGAGGCGTGGCGCGTGGAAGCCGTTGCCGGACATCAACAGCCCGACGGCCAGGACGCACACACTGGTCGCGGCGAAGAAGGAAGGAGGCAGCGCGCCACGGCGGCCGCCGCGGTCGAGGAGCGGGGTGAGGACGATGGTCAGACTGATGATGAGTCCGGCGTTGGCGGCGCTGGTGTGGGCGACGCCGTACGTCTCCACGACCAGGACCGCGGCCTGGGTCAGCCCCAGGGGCACACCGGCCCGCAGCTCCTCACGCGTCCAGCGGCGCGACCCGCGCCGTCGGGCGGCGACCACGCCGAGGCAGGCGAGCGCGGAGAGGGCGTAGCGGGCGAACAGCACCAGCAGGACGGGGAGCGCGGCAGTGGCCGTCTGGGCGGACAGATAACTGGAACCCCAGACGAGCGCGACAAGGAGGAGTACCGCATCGGTACGGCGTACGTCGGACACCCGCCTACGGTGCACCGGAGCCATCCGTGAAGCCCAGTACCAGTCTCTAAAACGATCATTTAGCGGCTCTACATCGTCCCTACACTGAGGCGATGGACGAACGTCAGCTGCGGATCCTGCGGGAGCTCGGCGAACTGGGCAGCGTCACGGCGGTCGCCGAGGCGCTGCTGGTGACGCCGTCGGCGATCTCCCAGCAACTGCGGCTGCTGCAGCGCGCGATCCCGGTGCCGCTCACCGAGCGCCAGGGACGACGACTCGTGCTCACCGACGCCGGGCAGGCGCTGGCGGGCGCGGCCGTGGAGGTGGAGACGGCGCTGGCACGCGCACGGCACACCGTCGAGGAGTTCGTCGGACGGCCCGACGGCGAGGTGTCGGTGGCGGCGTTCCACAGCGCGGGCGCCGCGTTCTTCCCGCCGCTGCTGCGCGCGCTGGCCGGTCCGGGCAAACCGGTGCCGAGGCTGTCCGACGAGGACGTACCGCAGGAGGACTTCCCCCGGCTCACACGGGAGTACGACGTCGTCCTGGCCCACCGCCTGGACCACGCCCCGCCATGGCCGGACACGGTGGCCACGACGACGCTGCTGCGGGAGCCGCTGGACGTGGCCATGCCCGCCGACCACCCCCTGGCCGCCAAGCGCCGCGTCACCCCGCGCGATGTGGCCGACGAGCCGTGGATCACCGTGCACGAGGGGTTCCCGGTCCTGGCGACGATCGAGGCCATCGCCGCCGCGGCGGGCCGCAGGCTCCATCTCGCCCATCGCATCAACGAGTTCTCGGTGGTCGCCGAGGTCGTGGCGGCCGGGGGCGGTATCGCCCTGATGCCGCGCTGGACCATGCGCCCGCATCCGGCGCTCGTGCTCCGGCCGCTCAGCGGAGCGCAGGCACGCCGGCACATCGACGCCCTCTACCGCCCCGAGCGCACGGCCCGCACAGCGGTCCGCACGGTCCTCACGGAACTACGCCGAGCCGCCCAGGGCATCCAGGGCAGCAGCGCATAGCCCTCGAACCACAGCCGCTCAAAACGGATACCACCGCACCGTCTCGTCCCCCTCCCGCAGCGAAGCCACCCGCCGCCGAAACTCCGCCAGCGCCTTCGGATTACTCGGCGCATGCTGCGCCACCCACGCACAACTGGCCGTCTCCCGGGCCCCACGCAACACCGAACACCCCTCCCACTCCCGCACATCCCAGCCGTACGCCTCGGTGAAGGAGTCGTACGCCTCGTCCGGGAGCCCATAGCGGTCGTGGGAAAGCGCCATGACCACCAGATCGTGCTCGCGCAGGTCGGCCGAGAAGGTCTCCAGGTCCACGAGAACGGGACCATCGGGGCCGACATGGACGTTCCGAGGAAGCGCGTCCCCGTGAATGGGCCCCGGCGTCAAACGGGGCGTCAGCCCACCCGCCTGCGCCGCGAACCCGTCCCGCCGCTCCCGCAGATACGCCGCGTCCGCGGGATCGATCGCGTCCCCCGCGAGCCGCAGCCAACGCTCCACGCCACCCAGCAGATCACGGCGCGGCAGAGCGAAGGAGGGCGCGGGCAGGGCGTGCACGCCCCGGAGCAGTTCGGCCACATCCCGCGGCTCGGCGGGCCGTACGGCATCGGGCAGCCGGTGCCACACCGTCACCGGGTGCCCGTCGGCCAGCAGGGGCTCGGGCCCGGCCGCCCGTACCGCCGGTACACCCGCCTCGGCGAGCCACAGCGCGATGTCCAGTTCGCGCCGCGCCCGGTCGAGGAGTTCGGCGTCGCGGCCCACCTTGACGACCAGCTCACCGGCGGCGAACACCGCGTTCTCGCCCAGTGCGAGCAATCGTGCCCCGCGGGCCGCACCGGGCAGTACTCCCGCCGCGGCCAGTACGTCCCGAGCCCGTTCCTCGTCCATCGTCCGCCTCCGTCGTCCACGTCTTCCGCCGTCGGGTTCCGGCCATCCGCCGGTCAGTGTCGCATCGGCACAGGTGGGGCGGCATGCGCGGTGTCTTGACGAGGCAGACCGCCTTCACGAGCATGACCTGGCCGGCCGAGCCGTCAAAGGGGCTGATTCCGTGACATTGGTGACCGAGGCTTCGCCATCGAGGAGACCGGCCGGCCGCGGGCCCGGCGGGGCCCGGCCCCGGCGGGTCGTCGACCACGGCGCATGGTTCCTGGTGCTGCCCGCCCTGCTCCCCATCCTCGTCCTCAGCGTCGGCCCGCTGCTGTACGGGATCCTGCTGGCCTTCACCGACGCCCAGTCGGGCCGCACCGAGCCCACCCAGTGGATCGGTGCCCTCAACTTCCGGGACCTGCTGCACGACACGCTGTTCTGGGAGTCGTTCCGGATCGGGCTGGTGTGGGCGCTCGGAGTGACCGTGCCGCAGTTCCTGCTCGCGCTGGGCCTCGCCCTGCTGCTCAACCAGGACCTGCGGCTGCGCTGGCTGGCCCGTGCCCTGGCGATCATCCCCTGGGCGATGCCCGAGGTCGTCGTCGGCATCATGTGGCGGCTCGTCTACAACCCGGACGCGGGCATCCTCAACGAGGCCCTGCGCGACCTGGGCCTCGGCGGCGGCCGGGACTGGCTCAGCGGGCTGGCCACCGCGCTGCCCGCCGTGATCCTCGTCGGCGTCTGGGCGGGCATGCCCCAGACGACGATCGCGCTGCTCGCCGGACTCCAGAACACCCCGCGCGAACTGCACGAGGCGGCGGCGGTCGACGGCGCGAGCGCCTGGCGCCGCTTCCGCACGGTCACCTGGCCCGCCCTCAGACCCATCGCCCTGGCCATCACCGCACTCAACCTGATCTGGAACTTCAACTCCTTCGCCCTGGTCTACGTCCTCACCAGCGGCGGCCCGGGCGGCCGGACCCGTCTGCCCATGCTCTTCGCCTACGAAGAGGCCTTCCGCTACGGGCAGTTCGGTTACGCGGCGGCGATGGGCTGCGTGATGGTGGCCGTGATCTCGATCGCCCTGGCCGTCTTCCTCGCCGGCCGCCTCAGGGGAGGTGACAACGCGTGAGGACCAGCACCCCGGCCCGCGTCGGCCAGTACACCGCGCTGCTCGCGTATCTCGCCTTCCTCGCCTTCCCGTTCCTCTGGCTGGTCTCCACCGCGTTCAAGCCGCCGCGCGAACTGGGCAGCCTGCATCCGACGTGGATCCCCGAGGACCCCACCCTCGCCAACTTCCGGCAGGCCTTCGACGAACAGCCGC
The DNA here is from genome assembly GCF_014205255.1 of Streptomyces caelestis. Classification (GTDB taxonomy): domain Bacteria; phylum Actinomycetota; class Actinomycetes; order Streptomycetales; family Streptomycetaceae; genus Streptomyces; species Streptomyces caelestis. The sequence goes on from NZ_JACHNE010000001.1 coordinate 6,791,040, forward strand.
TGCTGCACGCCGCCCTCAACTCCCTGCTCGCCGCGCTCGCGGCGGCGGTCGTCGCCGTGCTGATCGCGACGCCGATGGCCTACGTCGTGGCCCGGCGCCGCAGCCGGCTCGCGAAGGCGGTGACGGGCTGGGTGGTGGTCAGCCAGGCGTTCCCGTTCGTGCTGCTGATCATCCCGCTGTTCCTCGTGCTGAAGAACCTCCGCCTGGTCAACTCCGTGCCAGGGCTGGTGCTGGTGTACGTGGTGTGGGCGCTGCCGTTCGCGCTGTGGATGCTCGCCGGGTACGTACGGGCCGTACCCCCCGAACTGGAGGAGGCCGCCGCGGTCGACGGGGCGGGCCGGTTGCGGACGCTGGTGTCGGTGACGGCGCCGCTGCTCGCGCCGGGCATCGTGGCGACCGGGCTGTTCGCGTTCATCACCGCGTGGAACGAGTTCTTCTTCGCGCTCGTGCTGCTCAAAACACCGGAGAAACAGACCCTTCCCGTGGTGCTCACCCACTTCATCGGCGCCGAGGGCGTCGCCGACCTGGGCCCGCTCGCGGCGGCCGCGTTCCTCGCGACGCTGCCCTCGCTGGTCGTCTTCGCGATCATCCAGCGGCGGATCACGGGCGGCATGCTCACCGGGGCGGTGAAGAGCTGATGCATGCACGCCTGCTGGCCCTCGTCCTCCTGCTGCTCCTCGCCGGCTGCTCCTCCGGCGGCACACGCGACAACGGCCGGATCACCCTGCGCTTCCAGTCCCTGGCCTGGCAGGAGGAGTCGGTCGAGGCCAACAAGGAACTGGTCAAGGAGTGGAACGCCACCCACCCGGGCGTCCGGGTCGAGTACGTCCAGGGCAGCTGGGACAGCGTCCACGACCAGCTCCTCACCGCCTTCGAGGGAGGCGAGGCACCCGACATCATCCACGACGCCTCCGACGACCTCGCCGACTTCGCCTACGGCGGCTACCTCGCCGACCTCACCCATCTGCTGCCCGCCCGGCTGAAGTCGGACATCCCGCGGCGCAGCTGGGAGACCACCACCTTCGGCGACGGCGTCTACGGCGTGCCGTTCCTCCAGGAACCGCGCGTCCTGATCGCCAACGCCAAGTGGCTCAAGCGGTCCGGAGTACGGATCCCGACCCCGGAGAAGCCGTGGAGCTGGGCCGAGTTCCGCCGGATCACCGAACAGCTCAGCGGCCGGGGGAAGTACGGCATCGCCTGGCCCCTGAAGGAACCGGTCTCCGCCACGCTCAACCTCTCCCTGTCGACGGGCGGACAGCTCTTCCACCGCGGGGCCGACGGCAAGGTGACGGTCCGGTTCGAGGCGGCCGACCAGGTGGTGCCGCGCACCATCCACGCCCAGGCCGGCACCGACCGCAGTGCCTCGCCCACGACCCTGGGCAGCGGCGGCTCCGACACCCTGCCCGGCTTCTTCGGCGGCAGATACGCGATGGTCCCGCTCGGCTTCTCCTACCGCCAGCAGATCGTGCAACAGGCCCCGAAGGGCTTCGACTGGCAGGTGCTGCCCGCCCCGGCCGGCGCCGGGGGACTCACCCAGGGCGTCAGCCCCCAGACGCTGTCCGTCGCGGAGGACTCCCCGCACAAGAAGGAGGCAGCCGCCTTCATCGACTTCCTGCTGAGCCCGCGGAACATGGTGCGCCTCGCCCTCGGCGACTGGATGCTGCCGACCGGCAACCGGGCGTTGAACGACCCGGCGCTGCGCACACCCGAGCACGGCTGGGCCGCGGGCACCGCGCTCGCCGCCCACCTGCGCCCGGCGCCCGCACAGACCGTACGGGGCTACCCCGAGTGGAAGGACAAGGTGGCGACCCCCGCCCTCCAGGAGTACTACAGCGGCGCCATCGGCATCCGCGAGCTGCGGGAACGCCTGGAGGAGGACGGCAACCTGGTGCTGGCGCGCTACCAGCGCTGAACCCGGCGAAATCCCGGGTGCGTCTCACCGGCAGCGAGTGTGCTGCCCGTGGGAATCAACGCGATCTACCGGGAGTGCGTCAAGGCGTTCGGTGACCTGCCCGGCCGGCACCTGGTGCTCTCGGTCGGCAAGCACATCGACCCGGCCGGGCTCGGGGAGGTTCCCGCGAACGTCGAGGTACGCTCCTGGGTGCCGCAGCCGGCGATCCTGAAGCAGGCCGACCTGTTCGTCACGCACGCCGGTGCGGGCGGCAGTCAGGAGGGCCTGGCCACGGCCACGCCGATGATCGCCGTGCCGCAGGCCGCGGACCAGTTCGGTAACGCGGAGATGCTCCAGGGCCTCGGTGTCGCGCGGTACCTCCCCACGGAGGAGGCGACCGGCGAGGCGCTGCGCGAGGTGGCCCTCGCCCTCGTCGACGACCCGGAGGCCGCCCGCCGTCTGAAGGAGATCCAGGCGGAGACGGCCCGGGAGGGCGACACCCGGCGTGCGGCCGACCTCATCGAGGCCGAACTGCCCGCGCGCCAGGGGTAGTCGGGACGGTCGTCCCTCGCCGGTCCGTCACACCGTGCTCACCGGCTGAAAGGGCCCGTCGGTTCCCCCGGAACCGACGGGCCCTGCACACAGCGGCGGGGGAGGGGGGATCAGACCCTGACGGGCTCGCCCTCGTCGTCCCGCGCCGCCGGTCCCGCGACCGCCTGCGGCGTCTCGTCGTGCGTGAGATCCGGCAGCCGGTGCAGCCACTTGGGCAGGTACCAGTTGCGCTCGCCGAGCAGCGCCATCACCGCCGGCAGCAGCACGCCACGGATGATCGTCGCGTCGATGAGCACCGCGGCCGCGAGGCCGACGCCCATCTGCTTCATGGACTGCATGGACAGCGTCCCGAAGATCGCGAACACGGCGACCATGATGACCGCGGCGCTGGTGACGACCCCGGCCGTGGTGACCACGCCGTGCCGGATCGCGTCCTCCGTGTCCAGACCCCGCAGCCGCGCCTCGCGGATCCGGGAGACCACGAACACGTGGTAGTCCATCGACAGGCCGAACAGGATCACGAAGAGGAACAGCGGCAGCCAGGTGATGATCGCGCCGACGCCCTCCGCCCCCACCAGCGAGGCACCCCAGCCGTGCTGGAAGACCGCGACGAGGATGCCGTAGGCCGCGCCCACCGACAGCAGGTTCAGCACGATCGACGTGGCCGCGATGGTCAGCGAGCGGAACGACAGCAGCATCAGAGCGAAGGCGAAGACGACGACGAACGCGAAGACCGGGACGACGGCTCCCGCCAACTGGTCGTTGAAGTCCTTCGAACCCGCGACCTGCCCGGTGATCGGGGCCTCGACGCCGTCGACCTCGCCGAGCGTGGCGGGCCGCACGTCGTCGCGCAGCTTGTCCAGGCTGGCGCCCGCCTTGTCGAGGTCGGAGCCGCCGACCAGCGGGACGGACACGACGGCGAGGTTCTGCGCATCGTGCAGCTCGATCTCCACCGGGCCGCGCGAGGCACCCGAACTGACCGCCCGCTCACGGAAGTCGGCGAGCGCCGACCGCACCTCGGGCGCGTTGATGTCGTCCGCCTTCACGATCACCTGGGCCGGATCCGAGCCGCCCGGAAAGGCCTCGTTGAGCCGGTTGTACGTCTGCACGATCGGCAGCGAGTCACCGAACTCCTGGTCCAGCGTGAGGTTCTGGGTCTTCATGCCGACCGCGGGAGCCGCGACGGCGAGCAGCGCACCGGCCGCCACCACGACGGACACGACCGGCTTGGCGAGCACACGCCGCAGGACGGCCGTCCAGAACCGGCTCTCCCCGTTGCCGCCCTGCTTGCGCCGGCGCAGGAACGGGATACGGCCCTTCTCCACGCGCTCGCCCAGCAGCGACAGCAGCGCGGGCAGCACGGTCACGGACCCCACCATGGCCACGGCCACCACCACCAGCGAGGCCAGACCCATCGCCTCGAACTCGGCGAGCCCGGTGAACAGCATGCCCGCCATCGCCACGCACACCGTGACACCGGAGACGACGATCGCGCGGCCGCTGGTCGCCGCGGCGATCCTGAGGGCCGTCTGCGCGTCCCGGCCCGCCTCGCGCTCCTCCCGCTCGCGGCGCAGGTAGAACAGGCAGTAGTCGACACCGACGGCCAGACCCACGAGCAGCATCACGGAGTTCGCCGCGTCCGTCATCGGCACCACGTGGCTGACCACGCCCATCAGGCCCATCGTCGCCATGATCGCGGTGATCGCCAGCGCCACCGGCAGCAGCGCCGCCACCAGCGCGCCGAAGGCGATGAGCAGAATGCCGAAGGCCACCGGCACCGCGGAGTACTCGGCCTTCTTGAAGTCGTCCCCGAACGCATCGGCGAACGTCTTCATCATGCTGGCGGAGCCGATCTCCTCGATCCGCAGCGAGGCGTGGTCCTTCTGGACGCCCTCCACGGCCTTCAGCACCGGCTCGACCCGCTCACCGGCGGTGTCCGGCTCGCCGCGCATGTCGAACTGCACGAGCGCGCTGCGCCCGTCCTTCGAGATCGTCTTCGTGTCGTACGGCGAGGTCACGTGGGTGACGCGGCCGGTCCCCTCGACGGCCCGGATCACGGCCGTGACGGCGTCCCGGAACTCGGCGTCGGTGGCCTTCAGGCCGGAGCCCCTGGCCTGTATCAGCACGGTCTCGCCGGCCGGTTCGTCGATGCCGGCGTCCTCGATGATCGTCGCGGCGGTGTGTGTCTCGCCCTTCAGCTGGTCGCTGTCCTTGACGTCGACCCGGCCCGCCGCCGAACCGAGCCCCATCGCCAGGACGACGAACAGCACCCAGATCCCGACGGCAGCCCATCGGTGCCGGGCGCTCCAGCCGCCGGCCCGGGCGGCCAGGCCCCGCACCCGTGCTTCTCCGTTCCCCATGACGGGCTTGCCCCCTCGTGATGCGGCGGCGGCCCCCTGCCGCCCCCTTCCGTCTCGAAGGTATGGGCCGGATAAAGCCATCACGTCGTGCTGCCCGGTGAAGTGGCGGGGCCGGAACTCATCCGCATGGCGCTCGCCATCTCCCCACTGGGGAGGACCGGAAAGGGCCGTGGTCCCTTACACCTATCGGTCTCCTCGGCTGTGTGGATCCTGAGCAGAAGGTTGTGCCCCGCGCTGACCGGTGAGTAATTTACGGGGCTCGGGCAGCCGCCCCTCGGCCGTCGTGCCCGCCCCCACGGGGCACGACGGCCGTCTTAGGGTGAGCGGATGACGACGACGTATGCGGCACTGCTGCGCGGGATCAACGTGGGCGGCAGCAGAATGGTCCCGATGGCGGACCTGCGCACCCTCCTGACCGGCCTCGGCTACGAGGACGTGCGCACGTACCTCCAGAGCGGCCAGGCCGTGTTCGCCTCCGGCCACGGCGACGAGGAGTCGCTGGCCTCCGAGATCACGCACGCCATCGAGGAGCACTTCGGGTTCGGCGTCGACGTGATCGTGCGCGACCACGCCTATCTCAAGGCGATCGCCGACGCCTGCCCCTTCCCGGCCGCCGACCTGGAGCCCAAGCAACTCCACGTCACCTACTTCTCCGCCCCCGTGACCCCCGAGCGCTTCGCGGAGATCGACGAATCCGCCTACCTCCCCGAGGAGTTCCGCCTCGGCGACCGCGCCCTGTACCTGTACGCCCCGAACGGCCTGGGCCGCTCCAGACTGGCCGAACACCTCGCGAAGCCGCGCATCAACAAGGGCATCGTCGCCACGACCCGCAACTGGAACACCGTCGTCAAGCTGGTGGAGCTGACGGGTGCCTGAACACGACCCGGCCGTCGAGGCCGCCATCGAGGGCGAGCTGGCGCTGCTCGACCCGGACGTGCGCCGCTTCCCCGAGCGGATGGGGGCGCTGCTGCACCCCGAGTTCCACGAGTTCGGCGCCTCCGGGCGGCACTGGAGCCGGGCCGCCGTCATCGCCGCCCTGGCCGAGACCACCGACCTGGAGTCCCCGCCTGTCGTCACCTCCCAGGTGCACGGCGTACGGCTGGCCCCCGACCTCGTCCACCTCACCTTCGACACGGAGTACGACGGCAGACGCGCACATCGCAGTTCGCTGTGGCGGCGGACAAAGGACGGGTGGCTGCTCTACTTCCACCAGGCGACGCCGTTCAGCGAGCGGCAAGAATGACCCTCCGGTCGCCGAGGTAGGTCGTGTACGACGTGATCTCGGCCGGGACGGCCAGTCGCGGGTCCTCGTAGGGCCGGGCGAGGTCGTCCCGGGAGCCGGCCGCGTCGGCCGCCGCCCGTTCGTGCTCGGTGAGCGGCACCCGGCCGAGGAACTGCGGGCCCCAGCCGTCCCAGGGGAGGAGCTCGACGCCGTTGACGGCGGCCAGGTCGCGCACCACGTTGCCCCACACGAACCACAGCCCCCGCAACCGGCCGACGCCGCTGAGCCCGAAGTCCCCCGGGTCCACCCGCCCCTCGCGGCAGGCCCGCCAGGCCTTCCCGGCCACGAGGAACCTGTCCCTGGGCACGTCCATGGGGTCGAACGGCATGTCGTACCCGTGGTGGACCTGCGCGTCGGCCAGGCGCCACCGCCCCTCCGGCGTGCGGTACTCGGTCACCCAGTGGTCCTCGTGGAAACCGTCGACGAAGTACGTCGCGAAGCCGCAGCGCAGCCGCGCGGGCCTCCCCGTCGCCCGCAACAGCGAGCACAGCAGCAGCGAGAAGTCCCGGCACGTGCCCACGAACCGCTCCTTCGGCGCCCGCCGTTCGGTGAGCGGGGCGTCACCGCGCTCCCGCAGGATCCTCAGGATCTCCGTGACGTAGCGCGACTCGGCGTCGTGGTGCAGCCGCGCCTCGGGAACGGAGTGTCCGAACCGCTCTCCCTCACCCCGATGGATGATCAGGTTCCGTACCAGGCAGGCGAGTTCCCCCGGTGCACGCGGCAGGCTGCTCGTGTCCAGGTCCCCGGGGTCGCTGTACGGCGTCTGCTTCAGGTAGTCGTCCATGCCCCGGACCCTCGCCCCTGCCCCAGGGGCAAGGTCAACGGCACCGGGCGTTTTCGGTGTGCGCGTGAACACGCCCGCCGCCACCCCCGTACCTAAGGGCGGCACGAGAACGAGTCTCGCGAGAGGAATCGCGCCGAGATCGCCGCCCGCCCTCAAGGCGGCCGACAGGAGGCCGGAGCCATGACCGACCCGAACCTCGTCTACGTCTACGCGATCCTGCGCCGTACCCCCGGGGCCGTCGCGGCCGCGACGGACCTGCGCGGGGTCGCCGGCGACCCGATCCACCTGGTGGAGCCCACGGACCCCGCCTCCCCCCTGGCCTTCGCCGTCGGCCACGTCCCGGCCGCCGACTACGGCGAGGCACCCCTCAAGGCCCACCTCGACGACCTGGACTGGATGGAGTCCACGGTCCGGTCCCACCACGCCGTGGTCGCCGCGCTCGTCGCCCGCGGCGCCGCCGTCCTGCCGCTACGGCTGGCCACCGTCTATCCCGACGAACACCACGCCCGGCAGGCCCTCGACACCCGCCGCGCGTACTTCCTGTCCCTCCTGGACCGCCTCACCGGCCATGTCGAACTCGGCGTCAAGATCTACGCCGCACCGGACATCACACCCCCCGAGCCGGACACCGACGCCGGACAGGCCGCACCCACCGGCCTCGGTGTCGGCCGCGCCTACCTGGCGATCCGCCGCCGCAGACAACGCAGAAACGAGGAAGCCTGGCGCACCGTCGCACAGGCCGCCGCACACCTCACCCGGACGGCCGGCACCCTCGCCGTCGACCGCGTCGCACACACCCCGCAACGCGGAAGCCTCGCGGGCCCGGCCCCCGGCACCAACGTCGGCAACGACGCGTACCTCGTCCCCGCCGACCGCGTCGACGCCTTCCGCACCGGCGTACTGGCGGCCGCCGAGGGCATCCCCGGCCTCCGCGTCGAAGTCACCGGTCCCTGGGCTCCCTACTCCTTCGCACTCCAGCCGGATCCGGTCATGGGCCCGTAGGGACCGCTGTGACGGCCATGCAAGGGGCCGTCTGACGAGACGGCCGTCGCCCCTTTCACGTTCTGGCGACTCCTCCGCAAGCTGCGTTCAGGCGCTCACAGCCGCCAACGCCGGCACCCGAGCCGCCTCGTACCGCTCCAGCACCACCCGGGCCACCTCCGGCGCCGGCCCCAGTACGTCCGCCAGGACGTCCGCCTCCGCCGCGCCCCGGGCGATGCGGTCCGGGAGGAAGCCGGGGGCGAGGACGTAGGGGGCGACCGCCACCCGGGAGCAGCCGAGGGCCCGGAGTTCCCGGACGGCGTCCTGCGTGCGGGGGAGAGATGCGGAGGCGAACGCAGGTCGCACGGCGCACCAACCGGTGTGCCGCCACTCCCGCGCGATTTCTGCGATCACCGCGATCGCCTCCGGGTCGGTGGACCCCGCCGAGGCCAGCACGACCCCGGTCGAGGACTTTGCGGCGGGGGACAGGCCCGCCTCGTACAGGCGTCGCTCCAGGGCGGACAGCAACAGGGGCGACGGGCCCAGGACCTCCGCCTGGCGGACACGGAGCTGCGGGGGAGCGTCCGCGAGGACCGCCGGGATGTCCGCCTTGGCGTGGAAGGCCCGGGTCAGGAGGAGGGGGAGGGCCACGACGTCACGGACGCCCTGGACCGCCAGGGACTCCAGCACCCCCCGCACCGAGGGCACGTTGAAGTCCAGGAAGCCCGTCTCCACGCGTACGTCGGGGCGCAGGCAGCGGACCCGGCGCACCAGGGCATGCACCGTCGCGGCGTGCCGCGGGTCGCGGCTGCCGTGGGCGATGACGAGGAGAACAGGCTTGTTGGTCACGGGGTCACTTCACCAGCAGGCCGCGGCTGCGCAGCACCCACCGCTCCAGCGGGCTGAAGATGAGCAGGTCGATGGCGATGCCGACGATGAGGATGAGGAGGATGGCTTCGAAGACCATGGCCATGTCGCTGGCGTTGCGGCCGTTTTCGAGGAGTTGGCCGAGGCCGACGCCGAGGTCGGGGAAGGAGGCGATGATTTCGGCGGCCATGAGGGAGCGCCAGGAGAAGGCCCAGCCTTGTTTGAGGCCGGCGACGTAGCCGGGCAGGGCGGCCGGGAGGACGATGTGCCAGGTGTGCTTCAGGCCGGTCGCGCCGAGGGTGCGGCCCGCGCGGAGGAACAGCGGCGACACCTGGTCGACGCCCGAGACCAGGCCGTTGGCGATGGAGGGGACCGCGCCGAGCAGAATCACCGCGTACATCATCGAGTTGTTCAGGCCCAGCCAGATGACGGCCGGGGGGACCCAGGCGACCGAGGGCAGGGACTGCAGGCCGGACAGGATCGGGCCGAGGGCCGCGCGGATGAACTTCACGCGGGCCACGAGCAGGCCCAGAGGGGTGCCGATGATCAGCGCGAAGCAGAAGCCGAGCAGGCCGCGCGAGACGCTGGTCCAGATGTAGCCGAGCAGTTCGCCCTGGAGCCATGCGGTGTGGACGACGTCCCACACCGCCGACGGCGCGGGCAGCTTGGTCGGGTCGGTGACGACCTTGAACGAGACCAGGGCCTGCCAGACCGCGAGCACGAGCGCGACGGCGATGACGGGCGGCAGGATCTTCTCGGTGAGGGTCTGCCGGAACGGCCGGCGGCCCGTCTGCACGGTCTCCAGTGCGTCGAGGCCCGCCTCCAGTCCGGCGAGATCGCTGCCGTCCTTGGCGACGGTCGTCGAATCAGTGCTGGCCATGACGGCGGATCTCCCCACGCAGTTCTTCGGTGATCTCGACGGACAGTTCCGCCACGGCGGTGTCCTCGATACGGCGTGGGTGCTCGATGTCCACGCTCCACTCGCGGGCGATGCGGCCCGGGCGGGAGGACAGCAGCACCACGCGCTGGGCCAGGCGGACCGCCTCGCGCACGTTGTGCGTGACGAACAGGACGGACAACTGCGTCTCGCGCCAGATGCGGGTCAGCTCGTCGTGCAGCACATCGCGGGTGATGGCGTCCAGGGCGGCGAACGGCTCGTCCATCAGCAGCAGCTTGCTCTCCTGGGCGAGCGCCCGGGCCAGTGCGACGCGCTGGCGCATACCGCCCGACAGCTCGTGCACCCGCTTACGGTGGGCGCCCTTGAGGCGGACGAGTTCGAGGAGTTCCTCGGCCCGCTCCCGGCGCTCCGTCTTCGGCATGCCCCTCAACTTCAGGGCGAGTTCGATGTTCTTGCCGGCGGTCAGCCACGGGAACAGTGCGTGTTCCTGGAACATCAGCGCCGGGCGGCCGTCCGTGCTGATCTCGCCGGCGGAGGGCCGGTCCAGGCCCGCCACCAGGTTGAGCAGCGTGGACTTGCCGCAGCCCGAGGCCCCCAGGAGGGTGACGAACTCTCCGGGCGCGACATCGAGGGTGATGTCGTCCAGGACGAGCTGCTGCCCGGCGGGGCCCGCGAACGACTTCGAGACGTGTTCGATCCGGGCGGCGTGGGTGGCCGTCTCGGTGCCGTCGGCGGCCTTGGCGAAGGTCGTGGCCATGGTCGTCACCTCCTGGGACTCTTCGGGTTGCGGGGAGCTACTTGACGCCGAGACCGGCGTCGTCGACCGTGGGCTCGCCCTCGGCCTTGAGGACCTTGTTCAGCGGGGCGAGGTCGTAGATGCCCTTCAGGTCCGGCTTCTCCAGCAGCCCCGCCTTGACCGCGTGTTCGGCCTGGGTGTTGAGGGTGGAGGCCAGCGGGTCGTCGGTGAACCGGATCGACTTCCACGCCGGGTCCAGCACGTCGGCGGGCAGCGCCTTGCCGGAATCCGCCGCCAGCTGCTCGTTGGCCGCCGCCTTCGCCGCGTCCGGGTTGGCGTTGATCCACTTGTTGGTCTCGACCGAGCCCTTCAGGACGGCCTCGACGACCTTGGGGTACTTCTTCAGAAAGTCCTGGCGCACGATGATGTTCGTGATCACGAACTTCTTGTCCGGCCACAGCGAGCCCTCGTCCAGCAGGACCTTGCCGCCCTCGGCGACCAGCTTCGACGCGGTCGGCTCCGGCACCCACGCCCCGTCGACGGAGCCGGACTTGTAGGCGTCGGGGGTGACCTTGTTGTCGCTGCGCACGACCGTGACGTCGCCCTTGCCGCTCTGCGGGTCGATCTTCCAGCCCTGGTCGGCGGCCCAGTTGAGGAACGCCACGTCCTGGGTGTTGCCGAGCTGAGGGGTCGCGATCCGCTTGCCCTTGACGTCCTTCAACGACTTGATCTTGTCCGGGTTCACCACCAGCTTCACACCGCCGGACGCCGAACCACCGATGATCCGCAGGTTCTTCCCGTCCGCCTTGACGTAGCCGTTGATCGCCGGAGACGGGCCGATCCAGCCGATGTCGATGGAGCCGGAGTTGAGCGCCTCGATCTCGGAGGGACCCGCGTTGAAGAGCGCGGGCTCGGCCTTGGTGGCGCCGAGTGCCTTCTGGAAGAAGCCCTTGTGCATGCCCACCAGCGCGGTGCCGTGGGTGAGATTCCCGAAGTAGCCGATCTTGACGGTGCCGAGACCCTCGATCTTCTTCGCCCCGGCGGCGATCTTGGCGGCCCCGTCGTCCTTGGCCTGGGAGCCGTAGCCGCACGCGGCCAGCGTGAACAGGGGCAGCGCGGCCAGCACCGCGAAGGATCGGCGCAGAGCGGATGATGCAGGCACGGGAGGGTTTCCTCTCGGAGGCCCGGCGGTCACGGTCTCTCAGGTCGTGGCCGGGAGGTCGGCAGGTTTTTGTCTACGGCGGTGGAGGCTGAGGGCGCGCGAGCGGTGCGCGTACCTCAGCACACACATCGCGCGACTCCGCCCTGCCCGCTGCCGAGAGCGCCGCTGCCGACGCGGCCGCCCTCCTTCGCGAACATGGAGTAGAAGTCGGAGGAGTTCATGTCAGAAGTCCCACCCGTCGTCGTCGATCCCGTCCTTGACCGGATCGGGGGCGGCGAAGGACTCGCCGACCATGCCCGCGGTCAGGGTGGTGCCGTCGTTGGGGTCGATCAGGATGAACGAGCCGGTGCGGCGCGAGTCGGCGTAGGAGTCGACCGGCAGCGGCTCGGCGGTACGGATCTTCACCCGGCCGATGTCGTTGGCGACGAGCTGTCCCGGGTGCGGGTGCAGGGACAGGTCGTCGAGCGTGAGACGGGACGGGATGTCCTTGACGATCGCCTTGACGGTGCGGGTGCCGTGCTTGAGCAGCACCCGGTGGCCGACGGTCAGCGGGGCGTCCGCGACATGGCAGACGGTCGCCTCGATGTCCTGCGTGGTCGCGGGCGCGTCCTTGCTCGGCACGATCAGGTCGCCGCGCGAGATGTCGATGTCGTCCTCCAGCAGGAGGGTCACCGACTGCGTGGTCCAGGCGACCTCGACCGGCTCGCCCAGCAGATCGATGCCGGCGATCTTCGAGGCGCGGCCCGACGGCAGCACGGTGACGGCCTCGCCGACGTGGAAGGAACCGGCCGCGATCTGCCCGGCATAGCCCCGGTAGTCGGGGTGGTCGGCGCTCTGCGGACGGATCACGTACTGCACCGGCAACCGGGCGTGGCAGTGGCTCAGGTCGTGCGCGACCGGCACCGTCTCCAGGTGCTCCAGCACGGTCGGGCCGCCGTACCAGTCCATGTTCGCGGAAGGCTCCACCACGTTGTCCCCGACCAGCGCCGAGATCGGGATCGCGGTGACCTCCGGGACGCCCAGCTCGGTCGCGTAGGCCGTGAACTCCTTGGCGATCGCGGCGAACACCTTCTCGTCGTAGCCGACCAGGTCCATCTTGTTCACCGCCAGCACCGCGTGCGGGACGCGCAGCAGGGCGGCGATGGCGGCGTGCCGGCGGGTCTGCTCCACCACACCGTTACGGGCGTCGACCAGGATCACCGTCAGCTCCGCCGTCGAGGCACCGGTGACCATGTTCCGCGTGTACTGCACATGTCCGGGGGTGTCGGCCAGGATGAACCGGCGCCTGGGCGTGGCGAAGTAGCGGTAGGCCACGTCGATGGTGATGCCCTGCTCCCGCTCGGCCCGCAGACCGTCCGTCAGCAGCGCCAGATCCGGCGCCTCCTGCCCCCGGCTGGCGGACACGCGCTCCACGGCTTCCAGCTGGTCGGTGAGGACCGACTTCGAATCGTGCAGCAGCCGCCCCACCAGGGTGGACTTGCCGTCGTCGACGGAACCGGCGGTGGCGAACCGCAGCAGCGTGGTGGCCGAGAGTTCCTCGGTCGTGATCGTGCTCATCTCTAGAAGTACCCCTCGCGCTTGCGGTCTTCCATCGCGGCCTCGGACATCTTGTCGTCGGCACGGGTGGCACCGCGCTCGGTCAGCCGGGAAGCGGCGATCTCCACGATCACCTTCTCGATCGTGTCGGCGTCGGAGTCGACGGCGCCGGTGCAGGACATGTCACCGACCGTGCGGTAGCGCACCAGGCGCTTCTCCACCCTCTCGCCGTCCTTCGGCCCGCCCCAGTCACCGGCCGTCAGCCACATCCCGGCGCGCTGGAACACCTCACGCTCGTGCGCGTAGTAGATCTCCGGCAGCTCGATCCCCTCACGGGCGATGTACTGCCACACGTCCAGCTCGGTCCAGTTGGACAGCGGGAAGACGCGGACGTGCTCGCCCGGGGCGTGCCGGCCGTTGTAGAGGTTCCACAGCTCCGGGCGCTGCCGGCGCGGGTCCCACTGCGAGAACTCGTCCCGCAGGGAGAACACCCGCTCCTTGGCCCGGGCCTTCTCCTCGTCCCGGCGGCCGCCGCCGAAGACCGCGTCGAAACGCTCCTGCTGGATCTTCTCCGTCAGCGGCACCGTCTGCAGCGGATTACGCGTCCCGTCCGGGCGCTCCTTGAGCACACCCCGGTCGATGTAGTCCTGCACCGAGGCCACATGCAGCCGCAGCCCATGGCGGGCCACCGCGCGGTCCCGGTAGTCGATCACCTCGGGAAAGTTGTGCCCGGTGTCCACATGCAGCAGCGAGAACGGCACCGACGCCGGCCGGAACGCCTTCAACGCCAGATGCAGCATGACGATCGAGTCCTTGCCGCCGGAGAAGAGAATCACCGGCCGCTCGAACTCACCCGCCACCTCACGGAAGATGTGCACCGCCTCCGACTCGAGAGCGTCGAGGTGGGAGAGCGCGTACGGGCTGTCGGTCTCCTCGGAAACCGTGGCGGCGGCCGTCATGCCAGTCCCCTTTCGCTGAGCAGGGCGTACACGGACGCCGCGGACTCCTGCACGGTCTGGTTCTGCGACTCGATGCGCAGATCGGGCGATTCGGGAGCCTCGTACGGGTCGTCGACCCCGGTGAGCCCCGTGAGCTCGCCCGCGGCCTGCTTGGCGTACAGGCCCTTCACGTCCCGCTCGCTGCACACCTCCACCGGAGTCGCCACGTGGATCTCCACGTACGCGGTGCCGTTCGTCTGGTGCCGCTTGCGCACCGCCTCGCGGCTGTCCTGGTACGGCGCGATCACCGGGACGAGGGCGAGCACGCCGTTGCGGGCGAGCAGTTCGGCGACGAAGCCGATGCGCTGCACGTTGGTGTGCCGGTCCTCGCGGCTGAAGCCGAGGCCCGCCGAGAGGAACTCGCGGATCTCGTCGCCGTCGAGCACCTCGACGCGGTGGCCCTCGGTGCGAAGCCGGCCGGCCAGCTCGTGGGCGATGGTGGTCTTGCCGGCACTCGGCAGACCCGTGAGCCAGACGGTGGCTCCGGTCGTCACGTCGGTCTCCTGAATCGTCTGGGTCTGTGTCGTCTGAGGCTGAGGCGCCTGGGTCTGAGGCGCCGTCATCCGTGCAGCCCGCACTCGGTCTTGCTGCGGCCCGCCCAGCGGCCGGCGCGCGCGTCCTCGCCCTCCAGGACGCGGCGGGTGCAGGGGGCGCAGCCGACGGAGGCGTAGCCGTCCATCAGCAGCGGGTTCGTCAGGACGCCGTGTTCGGTGACGTAGGCGTCCACGTCGTCCTGGGTCCAGCGGGCGATCGGGGAGATCTTGACCTTCTGGCGCTTGTCGTCCCAGCCGACCACCGGGGTGTTCGCGCGGGTCGGGGACTCGTCGCGGCGCAGACCGGTCGCCCAGGCCTGGTAGTTCTTCAGGCCTCGCTCCAGAGGCTCCACCTTGCGCATGGCGCAGCACAGGTCGGGGTTGCGGTCATGCAGCTTCGGGCCGAACTCCGCGTCCTGCTCGGCGACCGTCTGGCGCGGCGTGAGCGTGATGACGTTGACGTCCATCACGGCGTCGACCGCGTCACGGGTGCCGATGGTCTCCTCGAAGTGGTAGCCGGTGTCGAGGAAGACGACGTCGACGCCGGGCATCGCGCGGGAGGCCAGGTGGGCGACGACCGCGTCCTCCATCGAGGAGGTCACGCAGAAGCGCTTGCCGAACGTCTCGGCCGCCCACTGGAGGATCTCCAGAGCGGAGGCCTCCTCCAGGTCGCGGCCCGCCTGCTCGGCGAGCGCCTTGAGTTCCGCCGCCGTGCGCTGGTCCTGAACCGTGGTCATTTCTTCGCCCCTCCGGTGTCGGATCGCTTCAACCCCTGGGCCAGCAGGCCGAGGAGCTTCAGCTGAAAGGCTCGGTTGCACGCCGCGCATTCCCACGCGCCGTGCCCCTCCTCGCTCGGACGCAGGTCCTCGTCGCCGCAGTAGGGGCAGTAGAAGGGGGCCGCACGTTCACTCATGACAGGGCCTCCTCGCTGGCCCGGGCCGCCCAGGTGGCGAACCGCTCGCCGTCCTCGCGCTCCGCCTGGAACCGCTTCAGGACGCGCTCGACGTAGTCGGGCAGCTCTTCGGAGGTGACCTTCAGGCCGCGCACCTTGCGGCCGAAGCCCGCCTCCAGGCCGAGCGCGCCGCCCAGGTGCACCTGGTAGCCCTCGACCTGCTCGCCCTTGTCGTTGACGACCAGCTGGCCCTTGAGACCGATGTCCGCCACCTGGATACGGGCGCAGGCGTTCGGGCAGCCGTTGAGGTTGATGGTGATCGGCTCGCCGAAGTCCGGCAGACGGCGCTCCAGCTCGTCGATGAGCTGCGAGCCGCGCTGCTTGGTCTCGACGATGGCGAGCTTGCAGAACTCGATGCCGGTGCAGGCCATGGTGCCGCGCCGGAACGAGGACGGCCGGGCGGTCAGGTCGAGCGCCTCCAGGCCCTCGACGAGCGACTCGACCTTGTCCTCCTCGACATCGAGGACGATCATCTTCTGCTCGACGGTGGTACGCACCCGGCCCGAACCGTGGGCCTCAGCGAGGTCGGCGATCTTCGTGAGCGTCGCGCCGTCGACGCGTCCCACGCGCGGGGCGAAGCCGACGTAGAAGCGGCCGTCCTTCTGCCGGTGCACGCCGATGTGATCGCGCCACTGCTGGACCGGCTGCTCGGGAGCCGGGCCGTCGACCAGCTCGCGCCCCAGGTACTCGTCCTCCAGGACCTGCCGGAACTTCTCCGCGCCCCAGTCGGCGACGAGGAACTTCAGCCGGGCGCGGGTACGCAGGCGCCGGTAGCCGTAGTCGCGGAAGATGCCGATCACGCCCGCCCAGACGTCCGGGACCTCCGCCAGCGGCACCCAGGCGCCGAGCCGGACGCCGATCTTCGGGTTGGTGGACAGACCGCCGCCGACCCACAGGTCGAAGCCCGGGCCGTGTTCGGGGTGGTGCACACCGACGAACGCGACATCGTTGATCTCGTGCGCCACGTCGAGCAGCGGCGATCCGGAGATCGCCGTCTTGAACTTGCGCGGCAGGTTGGAGAACTCCTTGCTGCCGATGTACCGACGGTGGATCTCGTCGATGGCGGAGCTGCCGTCGATGATCTCGTCCTCGGCGATTCCCGCGACCGGCGAGCCGATGACCACGCGGGGCGTGTCACCGCAGGCCTCGGTGGTGGACAGACCGACCGCCTCCAGCCGGTTCCAGATCTCGGGCACGTCCTCGATCCGGATCCAGTGGTACTGGACGTTCTGCCGGTCCGTGATGTCGGCGGTGCCGCGGGCGAACTCCTGCGAGATCTCGCCGATCACCCGCAGCTGCCGCGTGGTGAGACGGCCGCCGTCGATGCGGACGCGCAGCATGAAGTACTCGTCGTCCAGCTCCTCCGGCTCCAGGACCGCCGTCTTGCCGCCGTCGATCCCGGGACGGCGCTGGGTGTACAGGCCCCACCAGCGCATCCGGCCCCGCAGGTCGTTCGGGTCGATCGAGTCGAAGCCCCGCTTGGAGTAGATCGTCTCAATGCGTGTCCGCACATTGAGACCGTCGTCGTCCTTCTTGAACTGCTCGTTGCCGTTGAGCGGGGTGTGGTGCCCCGCGGCCCACTGACCCTCACCGCGGTGACGGCTCACCTTGCGGCGGGGAGTCGCGGCGGCAGGCTTCTGCGGGGTGGCGGCCATGGTTGATACGTCCTTCGGGACAGGCGGGAAAGCGGCTCTGACCTGCGCGTGCGGGCGCATGGGCATAGGGCGCGTCGTTGCGCGGGGAGGAGACGAGTGAGGGGGATGTCGGGCGCTGCGTGAGTGCTCTCAGCGCGCCGGACAGATGGCGCTGGACATGCGGCCGAGGTCGACGTGGCGTCGACTCACCAAGGCGATCCCAGTTCCAGGCATGACGGAAGCGTGTCATGGCGATCTGGACACAGTCCAGCTTCGTCCAAGATTCGGACATTCATGTCTCGAAATGCAAGATGCGAGTGTCCTTGGTCACATCGGGCCGTCCCGGGGTGTCCGGCCAGGTCAGACGGGGAACGCTCCAGGCCACGGCCCCGGAGCGGCGACGTCCGGTTCCTCCTCGACCTTGGTGTCGAACAGCTTGAAGCCGCGGCGCTGGTAGTTGTCCATCGCGCGCTCGCCGTCCTTGCTGCAGGTGTGCAGCCAGACCCGCTTCGTCGGGGTCAGTCCCGCCCAGCGGCCCGCGAGGTCCCAGGCGCGGGCCGTGCCGTGCGACAGCAGGTGCCCGCCGATGCGCCGGCCGCGGAAAGCGGGGAGCAGGCCGAAGTAGAGGATCTCCACGACCGCGTCGTCCTGCGCCTCCAACTCCACGTACCCCGCGGGCGTGCCCCGGTCGTATGCCACCCACGTCTCCACGCCGGGCCGCTCCAGGTGCTCAAGCCACCGCGCGTACGACCAGCTCAGCCGGTCCGTCCAGCGGATGTCGCCGCCGACCGAGGCGTACAGGAACCGGCTGAACTCGGGTGAGGGCACCTCGGAGCGGACGATCCGGACGTCCCCGTCCGGCGCGGCGGCCGGCAGCAGGTCGGTCGGGGCGGTCTGCTCCAGGGACCAGGTGGTCACGGCGATGGTGGTCATGCGGGCCAGAAAATCACCTCGCCCACCGGTCTGTCGATCGGCCTACTGCTCTGCCGACCGACCCAGCGCCCTGTCCACCGACGCCAGCGGCAGCGCGAACAGCATCCGGCCCGACTGGGACCAGAGTTCGCCGGTCTCCTCCCAGTAGGACAGGGAACCCGACCGGCCGCTCCAGCAGTGCCGCGTCTCGTCCGTCGCGCATTCCGTCGCCCCGGCTCCCTCGGTGTCCTGGCGCCACAGCGTCCCGTGCCCGCCGGGCGTGCCCGCCGCACGGTCGAGGTACCAGCCCGAGCGGTACGACAGCACGCCCCGCACGTCGGCCGTCTTCGACTCGTACGCCTCGACCGGGTCCGCGTCCCCCGAGGAGTCCGTGGCGAGCAGGCCGGACCGGGCCGGGTCCCGGCTCAGCGGGTAGCGCCACAGCCGGGTGCGCCGGTCGCCGTCCGCCGGCACCCACTCGCTCGCCACCAGACTGTCGGGCGAGGTGCTGCGGTCGAGGGAGACCGCGGCCGGGTGCGGCACGTCGTCCCCGCCGGGCAGGGCGTACGAGGCGACCGCGGGCAGCACGTACCGGTAGCCGGACGCCGCCCAGCCGCCCCGCACCCGGCCGACCGCGTCGGAGTCGACCGTGGCGCGCTGGATGCGGTCCATGTCGTACACGTACAGCGCGTTCCGGTCGTCCTCGCGGGTCGTCACCAGCAGTTTGTCCTGGTACCAGACCATGCCGGACAGCGGGGAGACCAGCCCCCGGTAGTCCCGCCCGCCGTCCACCGGGACGGCCAGCAGGGCCCAGGTGTAGCGGAGCCGGTCCGGGTCGTTCGCGTCGACGAAGGCGACCTTGGCCAGGCCCTGCTCGGGGGCCGGGCCGTCCATGGAGCCGCCCGGGGTGCCGCCGCGGGTCCAGCCGGAGAGGATCACGCGGTTCTCGCTCCAGCGGCCGTCGTCGTCCGCGTCGCCCGAGGTGGTGACCGCGCCGGGCAGCCAGCCCCGGGTGTCGGCGCCGCCGAAGCAGTACGCGCGCGTGGCCGCCGGCTCGACCGGCAGGGTGTGCTTCTCGGCGGTCGAGCAGTCGGCCGCGTTCCGCAGCGTGCGGTCGGCGCTGTCCAGCACCGTGCCGACACCGACGGGCCGGCCCATCTTCGAGGCGAGCCGGTCGAGCCACGAACCGGGCACCCGGTGCTCGGCCAGCGGCAGCCGCCCGGCCTCGGCGGACACGGAGATCGGCTTCAGGGCCCCGGGCGCGCCGGCGACCGTGGCCTGCGAGGCGCTGATCAGGGTGGCGGCGGCGGTGAGCGCGAGAGCCGTCCCGGCCAGGGCCCCGCGCAGTGCCCTGCCCCGCCTGCGCCGCCGGTGTCTGCCGCGATGCTTCATAACGTCCTCCCGAGGCGGGCCAACTGCGCCCTGTGGTCCGTACGTTGACGGAGGAGCAGGTGGGGTGGCCCGTAGGGGATGCTACGGCAGGTGGGTGGGGTGAGGGGCGAAGACCTTGCAAATATGCGCAAGATGCACCCTTGGGGACGGCCGAACGGCACGTCCGGTGAACCTCAGGGGGCCGGTGCGCGGGTGCGCAGCCGTCCCACCGCCGGTGCGGTCGAGTGCGGCAGCAGGTCGTGCGGGTCGTCCGGGAGGAGCACGTCGACCTCGGCGTCCTCGGCGAAGCGGTACGGCCGGTGTTCCAGGAACGCGCCGAGATAGCGCCGTACCCGCGACATCTCGGCGCGTACGGTCACCGTGCGGGCCGGGTCGCCGAACAGGTCGCCGGCCAGGTCCGAGGCGCTGCGGCCGGTGCGGTGGACGGCGAGGAGATACAGCAACTCGGCGTGCCGGGGACTCAGTTCGCGTGTCCAGGAGCCCGCGCCCTGGGAGACCGCCACCGTCCATCCGCGGGCCTGTCCGAGGTCCAGCACGATGCGGGTCGCCCCGCGCGGCACCGGCTCGTCGGCGGCCGCCCGCAGCAGCCAGCCCCCGGCCAGCGGCTCCACCGAGCACAGCCCGAGCACCGGCAGCCACCTCCGGCCCGCCGTCAGGGACTTGGGCAGGGTCACGCGCCGCGTGTACGGCATCCCGCTGACCGCGGCGGTCCAGCCGTCGCGGTCGACGACCAGGGCCCGCCCGTCGAGCCGGGCCAGCACCGGAGCCGCCACCGCCCGCAGCCGCTCCAGCGACTCCGCGTGCCTCTCCCGCAGCCGGGCCTCGGCGAGTTTGGCCACCGAGTCGACCCAGGCGAGTGTGGCCGGATGCATCGTCTCCAGCGGCCCGCTCACGTCCACCACGCCGAGCAGCCGGCCGTCCCGCGGATCCGTCAGCGGAGCGCCGGCGCACGTCCAGCCGGCGTGGGAGCGCACGAAGTGCTCGGAGGCGAAGACCTGTACGGGCCGGCGCACCACCGCCGGGGTGCCCAGACCGTTCGTGCCGACGACGTCCTCACGCCAGTCCGCGCCGAGTTCGAAGCCGAGCCCGTCGGCCTTGCGCAGCACCGGCGCGCTGCCCTCGCGCCACAGCACCCGGCCCTCCTCGTCGGCGACCACCATGATGTGGTGGGCGACGTCCGCGAACTTCAGCAGCCCCTCCCGCAGCACCGGCAGCACATGGCGCAGCGCCGACGTCTCGCGCCGCCGCTGCACCTCCTCGCGGGACAGCAGATCCGCCCGGAAGTCGTGGTCCGGGTCGACACCGCTGCGCAGCATGCGCTCCCAGGACTGCTCGATCACCCGGCGCGGCTGCACGGGCGCGGGCTGCCCGGACAGCCGGGCGGAACGGACCTCGCTGAGCACCCGGGCCGCACGCGAGGTGTCCACGGCGGCGAGCTGCGTGACGTCCATAGGCGTGGGCCCCCCGGAGTCTTTTCTGACTGTCCGTCTCATAGTGCCGTCCGCTCCGGAGCGGACGCGCACAGTCCGCACACAGTCAGCAGCAAGTTGCAACCCCTTGCAACCCTGGTGGACAGCCCGGCCGTGTCCGAGACTTGAGCAGCGCCGTCCCGAGCGGCGTTCAGTGGCTCGAACGGGCCAGTGCGGCGGGGGTGGTGCCGTGTCGGCGCAGCACCACCTCCGCTTCGGGCGCCGGATCAGGCCACCGGCCGGGCCCGCTCCACCACCGACGCCAGATCGAGACTGTGCGGGAGCGTTCCGAACGCCGCGCCCCCGTCGCCGCCCAGCCGCGCCGCGCAGAACGCGTCGGCGACCTCCGGTGGCGCGAAACGGACGAGCAGCGACCCCTGGAGCACCAGCGCCAGCCGCTCCGCCAGCCGCCGTGCCCGACCCTCCACGCCCTCCAGATCGGCGAGTTCGGTCAGCAGGTTCTTGATGGCCGCGTCGAGCCGGTGATCGGCGCCGCGCGCCTGCCCGACCTCCCGTAGATACGCGTCGAACGCCCCCGGCTCCCGCTGCAACGCCCGCAGCACGTCGAGGGCCTGGACGTTGCCCGCGCCCTCCCAGATCGAGTTGAGCGGCGACTCGCGCACCAGCCGGGGCAGCCCGGACTCCTCGACGTAGCCGTTGCCGCCCAGGCACTCGGCCGCCTCCACCGCCACCGGCGGGCACCGCTTGGTCACCCAGTACTTGGCCGCCGGCACCGCGATCCGCAGCAGCGCCCGCTCCTGCTCGCCACCGTCGTCGCAGGCCGCCGCGAGCCGCAGCGCCAGCGTCGTCGCCGCCTCCGACTCGATGGCGAGATCCGCGAGGACGTTGCGCATCAAAGGCTTGTCGACGAGCTTCCCGCCGAACACCTCCCGGTGATCGCAGTGGTGCACCGCCTGCGCCACCGCCTGCCGCATCAGCCCCGCCGAGCCCAGCACACAGTCGAGCCGGGTCGCCGCCACCATCTCGATGATGGTGCGCACCCCGCGCCCCTCCTCGCCGACCCGGCGTGCCCAGGTCCCGTCGAACTCGACCTCGGCCGAGGCGTTCGACCGGTTGCCGAGCTTGTCCTTGAGCCGCTGCAGCAGGAACACGTTGCGCGTGCCGTCCGCCAGTACCCGCGGCACCAGGAAGCAGGTGAGGCCGCCCGGCGCCTGCGCCAGCACCAGGAAACCGTCGGACATCGGCGCCGAGCAGAACCACTTGTGCCCGGTCAGTTCGTACGTCCCGTCCTCGGCGAGCGGCCGCGCGGACGTCGTGTTGGCCCGTACGTCGCTGCCGCCCTGCTTCTCCGTCATGCCCATCCCGAACAGCGCCCCGGCCTTGAGGTGCGCGGGCCGCAGTTCACGGTCGTAGACCATGGACGTCAGCCGCGGCTCCCACTCGGCGGCCAGGTCCGGGTCGGTGCGCAGGGCGGGCACCGCCGCGTGGGTCATCGACAGCGGGCAGCCGTTTCCGGCCTCGACCTGTGTCCACACCAGGAAGGCGGCGGCCCGCCGCAGATGCCCGGCCGGGCGGTCCCAGGCCGCGGTCAGACCGGCCGAGACGCCCTTGCCGAGCAGCCGGTGCCAGGACGGGTGGAACTCGACCTCGTCGATCCGGTGGCCGTACCGGTCGTGGGTGCGCAGCCGGGGCGGGTTCTCGTTGGCCTGCGCTCCCCATTCCTGCACCTGGGCCGAGCCGGAGGTCCGCCCGAGCGCCGACAGCTCGCCGAGCACCTCGTCGCGCAGGCCGGGATCGAGATGCCGTTCGACCGCCGCGGTGAGGGCCCGGTCGGCCGAGAAGACGTCGTACCCGACCAGCGGCGGGACCTGGTTGTTCACGGAGTGGGTGCTGCCAGCCATGCTGCGAAAGTACCCCGGGGCGGCCCCTTGGTCACCAAGGTGCGCCGACCGGGCGCCGGAGACCGGCCTGTGGGTGAGTACGGTCAGGCGCGACGGATACCGTTAGGGGGTGCAGCCAGCAAGTGAAACCCCCGACACACCCTCCGGGCGCCTCCACCGGGCGCGTGCTCTCTACCGGAACGTCTCCAAGCGCAGGACCGCCTGGCTGTTGCTCAAGGACACCGTCAACTCGTGCATCGAGTACCGCATCCTGGGGCTGGCGGCCGAGGCCGCGTTCTTCACGCTGCTGTCGGTGCCGCCGTTGCTGCTGAGCATGATCGGACTGCTCGGCTACGTCGACGCCTGGACCGGCGCGGACACCATCGAGAGCCTCCAGAACAACATCCTGGAGGCCGCGCGCACGGTGCTGTCCGACCGGGGCGTGCGGCAGATCGCCGAGCCGATCCTGCACGACGTGACGAAGGGCGGCCGGCCCGACATCATCTCCATCGGCTTCCTGTTCGCCCTGTGGTCCGGCTCCCGCGCCGTGAACGTCTTCATCGACACCATCACCGTCATGTACGGCCTGGACGGCGTCCGGGGCATCGTCAAGACCCGGCTCCTGGCCTTCCTGCTGTTCATCGTCGCCCTGCTGATCGGCTCGGTCGCGCTGCCGCTGATGGTGGCCGGGCCGGACGCGGTGGTGCGGATCGTCCCGTGGTCGACGACGGTCGTGCAGGTCCTCTATTGGCCGGTCGTCATACTCCTGTCCATCGCTTTCCTGACGACGCTCTATCACGTGTCCGTCCCCGTCCGCTCCCCGTGGATCGAGGACGTGCCCGGCGCGCTCGTCGCCCTCGGCATGTGGGTCCTCGGCAGCTTCCTGCTGCGGATCTACCTGACCAGCACGGTCGAGGGCCCGACGATCTACGGCTCCCTGGCCGCGCCCGTCGCCGTGCTGCTGTGGATCGGTGTGGCCGCGTTCGCCGTGCTCGTCGGGGCCGCGGTCAACGCCGCCATCGACCGGGTCTGGCCGGCCGCCGCGACGGCGGCGGCCCGCGAGGCCAACGAGCGGCTGCGGCAGGCGCAGGTCGCCGAGTACGTGGCCCGTGCCGCCGCCGCGGGCGAGTCCGACCCCGACATGCCCTCCGAGTTCCCGGAACGCTGGTCCCGCTTCCTGCCCCCGGAGGACGTCACGGCCCGGCTGCGCACGCACGTGAAGAGCACTCATGCGAAGAGCACCGGCAACGCCGGCCAGGCCAACGGAGAGACTCCGCCGCCGTCCGAGAAGTGACGGGCGCGCGGTCGCCGTGCCGGCCGGGGCCGCGACCGGCGCGGCGCCGCCGGCCCTGCCCGACCGCGGCCTCGACCCGCGCCGTTGGCCGGCAGGCGGCCTGGCGTCTTCGCTCTTGCCGGGTTCCGGCTTGGCTGTGGCCTGTGCCGTCCGCTGGCAAGCGATGTGACGTCACTCACCTTCCGAGTCCGGGCCTGACCGCGGCTCGCCGTCTTCCCCCCTGCCGGGCTCCGCCCTGGCCGTGGTCCGCGCCGACCGCCGGAAGGCGACGCACCGTCACCCGCCCTCCGGGTCCCGCCTAGCCGTGGCCCGGCCGGCCGGCGGCCCGGCGGCGTCACACCTTCCAGGTCCCGGCCGCCGTCTCCTCCTGTACGAAGTCCGTGAAGTCCCGGGGAGCGCGGCCCAAGACCTCCCGTACGCCGTCCGAGAGGTGTGCGTTGCGGCCGTCGAGGAGGGTGTCGAAGATTTCGGTCAGGGCCGTGACCTCCTGCGGCGGTACACCGAAGCCGAGCAGGGCCTCGCCGTAGTCCCGTGTCGACACGGCCCGGTAGGTGAGCGGGCGGCCCGTCGCTTCGGCGATCTCCGCGACCGCCTCGCCGAAGGTCAGCAGGCGCGGCCCGGAGAGGGTGAGTGTCCGGCCCACGTACCGGTCGCCTGCCGTCAGTGCGGTCACCACCACGTCCGCGATGTCCCGCACGTCGAGGAACGGCTCCCGCACCGCGTCGGCCGGGAACACCAGCTCCCCCCGCTCCCGCAACTCCGCCACCAGCGGCCCCTCGCTGAAGTTCTGCGCGAACCACGCGGCCCGTACGACCGTCCAGTCCGCCCCACAGGCGTGCAGCGCCTCCTCGGTGGGCAGAGCCTGCTCCTCGCCGCGTCCGGACAGCAGCACCAGCCGCCGCACCCCGAGCCCGACCGCCTCCCGCGCGAGGTCCCCCACCGCCTCGGCGGCGCCCGGCGCGCCGACGTCCGAGGGGTAGACGAGGTAGGCCGCGTCGGCGCCGCGCAAGGTGTCCGCCCAGGTCGAGCGGTCCCACCAGTCGAAACCGGTCGCCCGCGACGCCGCCCGTACCGTGAGCCCGGCGGCCTCCGCCGCCCGTGCCACCCGGCTCCCCGTACGGCCCGAGGCACCCGTCACCACAACCGTCATGCCCTGCGTGTTCCGTGTCGTGTTCGTCATGCCGTCGAGTCAACTGCCGTACACCGCTCGGAACCATCGCTGAACGGCTCATTCCCATACGACCGCGTCTACGCTGGCACCATGGACGCACTCGCCGGGTTGCTGGAGGGCCCCCGCGCGCGGGGCGCGTTCATGACCAGGGCGTGCTTCGACCCGCCGTGGGCGGTGCGCGTGGAGGACCGGGCGCCGCTCACCGTGATGCTCGTCGCGCGCGGCGAGGCCTGGGTCCTGCCCGACCGGGGCGAGCGGACACGGCTGCGGGCCGGGGACCTCGCCATCGCCCGCGGCCCGGACCCGTACACCTGCGCAGACGACCCCGGTACGGCACCGCAGGCGCTGATCCTGCCGGGTCAGGAGTGCCATTATCCGGACGGACGTCCCCTCAACGGCTCCATGGACCTGGGCGTGCGCACCTGGGGTGACCGGCTCGACGGTGCCACGGTGATGCTGATCGGCACGTACCCGATGCAGGGCGAGATCAGCGGCCGGCTGCTGGACGCGCTGCCGCCGCTGCTCGCCCTCACATCCGACGTGTGGGACTGCCCGCTCACGCCGTACATCTCCGAGGAGATCGTCCGGGACGAGCCGGGCCAGGAGGTCGTCCTGGACCGTCTGCTGGATCTGCTGGTCATCGCCGCGCTGCGCGCGTGGTTCGCCCGCCCCGAGGCGGAGGCGCCCGCCTGGTACCGGGCCCTCGCCGACCCGGTCGTCGGCGGCGTCCTGCGCCTGCTCCAGGACGACCCCGCCCACCCGTGGACCATCGCCGCGCTCGCCGCCAAGGCCGGGGTGTCCCGCGCCGCGCTCGCCCGCCGCTTCACCGCGCTGGTCGGCGAGCCCCCGATGACGTACCTCACCGGCTGGCGCCTCGCTCTCGCGGCCGACCGCCTGCGCGACTCCGAGGACACGCTCGACGCCGTGGCCCGCCGGGTGGGGTACGGCAGCGCGTTCGCCTTGTCGACGGCGTTCAAGCGGGTGTACGGGGTGAGTCCGGCGGAGTACCGGGGGCGGTTGGCGTAGAGGCCGGGGACGGCACGCTCGCGGCGCCCACGCGGCCCGCGGCGTAGCCTGGCCTACGTGTACGTGGAGCGGGCGTCACGGCTGGCGGGAGCGGTCGTGTGGAGAAATGCCCCGGAGCGGGACGGGACGGGGCGTGTGCTGCCCGACGGGTGCATGGACCTCCTGTGGCACGAGGGGCGACTGATGGTCGCCGGACCCGATACCCGCGCGTATGTCACGGACGGCGCCACCGGCACCTGGGCCGGCATCCGCTTCTATCCGGGCACGGCCCCGGCCCTGCTGGGTGTACCGGCGCACGAGCTGCGCGACCGTCGCGTCGAGCTCGCGGATCTGTGGCCCGTCTCGGAGGTACGGCGACTGGCAGCGCGTGTGAACGCGGCCCCCGACCCGGCGAGCGGACTCGAGGACCTCGCCCTGCGGCAGGCGGCCGGTGCCGATCCGCCGGATCCGTTGCTGCGGCATGTCGTCACCGCCCTCGACGCGGGCCGGCCCGTCGCCGCGATCGCCGATGAACTGGGCCTGGGGCCACGACAGTTGCTCCGCCGTTCGCTCACCGCGTTCGGCTACGGCCCCAAGACCCTGGCCCGGATCCTGCGGCTGCGCCGCGCCCTCGCGCTGGCCCGGGACGGTGTCCCCTTCGCGGACACGGCCGCCCGGGCCGGTTACGCCGACCAGGCCCATCTGGCGCGGGACGTCAAGGAGTTGGCGGGGCTCCCCCTGGGGGAGCTACTCGCCCGCCGCGGCTAGCGGAGCGAACAGGTCCACCCCGTTGCCGTCCGGGTCGAGCACGACGGCGTACCGCTGCCCCCAGAAGGCGTCCCAGGGCTTGAGCTCGCCGTGGCACCCGGTGCCCACCAGCTCCTCGTACAACGAGTCCACTTCCGCCGGATTGTCGCAGCGCAGGGCCAGCGAGGTCCGGCCGCCGTCCGAAGGTGGCTGCCACCCGGGCAGGAAGGAGCGGACCGTCTCCTCGGTGTCGAACATCAGCCGCAGCCCGCCGGGTAGTTCGGCCTCGGCGTGCGGCTGCTTCTCGGCGCCTTCCGGGAAGGCGAACCCGAGCCGGCGGTAGAAGGCGACGGATGCGGCCATGTCGGAGACGACCAGGCCGATGGCATCGAATCGTGCAGTCATGGGTCCACCGTAGGCAGGCCCACGAGGCCCGGTCTTGAAGGAATCGGACACCGGTCGGCACGGTCTCCGATCCGTTCAGGACGGCCCCCGGACTGGCCCGTTCATCGAGAGCCGCCCGCGCACGGATGAAACTGAGCTTGCCGTGCCGTCCCGGTCGTTGCGGGGTTGACAAGCCTGGCCGGACATTCCGACAGCCTCGACGTCGGTACCTCGCCGGCCGAGAGCGGACCGTGGCGCGAACGGCAGTCAACGAGGGACAAGCCAGGGGGTGTCCCGGAGTGGATCGTGCCGTCCTCGTCCATCGTCGGATGCATTGTTCACGCACGCATGTCGTAGCGGCCGGAGAGCCGGAGCAGGGCCGGACGAGCCGACCATGGCTGTGTGGGGAACGGTATTTTGGGACCCCATGGCACCCCGACTGCTCGTCTACACCCGCACCACCGGCTACCGGCACGACTCCATCCCGGCCGGCATCGCCGCCCTCCGCGCCCTCGGCGACTTCGAGGTCCACGCCACCGAGGACCCGGCGGCCCTCGAACAGCCCTTGGACGACCACGCGGCCGTCGTCTTCCTCTCCACCAGCGGCGAGGTCCTCACCCCGGCCGGCCGGCAGTGGCTCGCCGCGTACGTGGAGGCGGGCGGTGGCTTCGTGGGTGTACACGCGGCGGCCTGTACGGAGTACGACTGGCCGTACTACGGCGAGCTGCTGGGCGCGTGGTTCGCCCGGCACCCCCTCCACCAGCCCGGCAAGGCCGTCATCGAGGACCACGACCACCCGGCGACCCGGCATCTGCCAGCCGTCTGGGACTTCACCGACGAGTGGTACGACTTCCGCACCAACCCGCGCGGCACGGTCCACGTCCTGGCCACCGCCGACGAGTCCTCCTACGAGGGCGGCGGCATGGGCGACGACCACCCCCTCGTCTGGTGCCGGCGGCACGGCGAGGGCCGCGTCTTCTACACGGCCCTGGGCCACGCCGCCGAGGCCTACGACGACCCGGCCTTCCGCACCCACCTCCTGGGCGGCATCACCTGGGCGGCCGCGCTGCCCCTGCCCTGACCCTTGAGGATCCGTCCCTCCCCGGCCCATGAGGCTGTGCCGTGCCGGATGAGACGAGCCGCCCCAGGAGGAACCCACCGGTGACGGCGGTTCGGAAAGGAAGACCGCATGAGCATGCGCGATCGGGCCATGGCGATGGTGACGGCCGTGTTGCTGGGAGCCGGGGGCACCGGAGGCCACCGCCCCGGCGTACGCTGCGCCGGGGCGTACTACGCGACGGTCAGTCGGCGTGCGGTGTTCCGGGGCGTACCGCTAGGCGGCGGGCGACGTTCAGCCGGATTCAGTCGGTGCCCGGCGCGCCGGGACGTACCGCTACCGCGTCGACCTCGAACAGCATCCCCGGCAGCGCCAGCGAGGCGACCCCGCTCAGCGTCTGCGCCGGGAGCCGACGGCCGAAGCGCGCGTGCAGCGCCTTGCCCAGGATCTCCAGCTTGCCGGGGTCGTGCTCCACGATGAACGTGCCGAGCCGCACGACGTGTTCATAGCCGAGCCCGACCCCCTCCAGCGCCGACCGCAGCCGGTCGAAGGCCAGTTCCACCTGCGTGGCGAAGTCGCCGGGCACGGGGGCGCCGGTGGCGTCGGAGGCGTACTGGCCGCCGATGAAGACGGTTTCGCCGGGTGCCGAGACGGCGTGGCTGTAGCCGAACGGCGTGGGGTCGTGGAGCGTGGCCGGGTTGGTGATCGTGCGCGAGTCGCGCGTCATGACCGGGCAGTCCTTTCGCGGAGTACGGCCGCCGCACACCGGCGGCGGCCCTGACACTCCTGCCAACTCCCCGCGCGTGTCCGGGCATTCCTCACCGGAACACCTTCAGCGCACGCGCGTGACGAATGCCTGTCGCTCGCTGAAGCCGGCCTCGCCCTGGAGGTCGAGCCGCTCACCGTCGAAGGCCACGACCCGGCCCCGGGCGTCGATGGTCGGGTGGGCCGCGGGCCGCTGGTTCGCCGTGCCGTCGGGGCGGGCGCTGATCACGGCCACCTGGCCGGTGCGCAGATCACGCCAGTAGACGATCTGGCGGGGGCGCTGACCGGGGTCCGATTGGGACACGGCGAAGGCGATCCGGCGGGCGTCGGCGCTCGGCCGGCCGCTGTGTGTGGTGTACTGCGGCTGCGGGCCCAGGACGTGCCGCAGCGTTCCCCGCCGCAGATCCCGTACCACGACGCCCGCGGTGTCGTTGGTGCCTCCGGACGGCAGCGTGAGGCACCTCCGGCTGAACGCGACATGGCGGCCGTCGGCGCTGATCACCGGGGAATCGACCCAGCTCTCCGCTGGGTCTCCCGCGCACTCGGCGTCGGCGCGGGTGCGCTCTCCCGTCCGCCGGTCGAGGACGTGGACGCCTTCCTCGTCCTCGCCGGGATCGGTCCCCGCGTCCCACAGGTGATAGGCGACGCGGCTGCCGTCGTGGCTCAGCGTGGGGGAGACCAGGCGTTGCTCGCCGCTGGGCAGCGGGTGGTCGATCTCCGTGGCGGTGCCCCGCCGGAGGTCACGCACGTAGAGCAGTGACCGGTCGTCGGACCTGTCCGTCGGCCGGGCCGTGAACGCCACGTACCGCCCGTCGCCGCTGACGACCGGCGTCGACGCCCGGCCGAAGGCGGGGTCGGTGCCCTCGTCGACCTGTGCGGTGCGGCCCGTCCGGGTGTCGTGGAGGTAGGCCGGGAGCCTCACCTCGCGGGGCGGCGGCCAGGTGTTCGGCGCGAGCGCGGCGAAGGCGACGCGTGTGCCGTCCGCACTGATGGACGGCGTCCCGAACTCCTGATCACCCGGAACGTCGCTGACCCAGCGCAGGTCCCCGGTGCGCAGGTCCTTCACATAGACGTCGGCGGCGCTGTCCGTGTCGCCGGGAGCCAGATTCGTGGCCCACGACAGGAACGCCACGTGTCTGCCGTCGGCACTGGCCACGGGGTGCGCCGAAGCCCCGTTCCCCTTGACGCCGTCGGCCGTGACGTCGACGAACTCCGTGCCCGGTCTCGGCTCGGACGCCCCGGCGGGCCCGGCCGGCGCCGCCGTGCACACCGATGCCATGGCGGCGACGACAGCCGCTCGTAACGCAGAACGCATCATTCCCCCCGGTCGGCAACGCCCCCCGTCCCTGTGGCAAGGGGCCCTCACCCATGCAACGACCCCACCGGGCACAGGTCAATGCGTCCATTTCCGTACAACCCGATCGCGCCGCCGACTGTCCGCGCCCGCGAGTGTGGATGACCGGCCCCACCCCCTCCCGTACCCGCACCACCGCTACACCCGTGGCGCCGCCGTGCTCGCCCGTTCCACCAACCGTGTCGACAACTCCGTCCGTGTGCTCTCCGGGTGGTGGCCGTCCATGAGGCGCAGCAGTGACCGCAGGGCCGTCGCGGCCATCTCCGACAGTGGCTGGCGGACCGTGGTCAGCGCGGGGGAGGCCCAGCGCGCCTCGGGCAGGTCGTCGAAGCCCACCACACTGATGTCGTCCGGGACTCTCAAACCCCGTTCGGCCAGGGCCTCGTACACCCCCAGCGCCATCCGGTCCGAGCAGACGAAGACGGCCGTCGGCGGCTCGGGCAGGTCGAGCAGTTCCCGCATGCGGCGGTGGGCCAGGCTCTCGTCGAAGCCGGCGTGCCGGACGTACTCGGCGCGGTGCCGGACCCCGGCCGACGCGAGCGCCGAGCGGTAACCGGCGACCCGCGCGCTGCTGCACATCGTGCGCCGGTGCCCGGCGATGACGGCGATGCGCTCGTGCCCCAGGGACAGCAGATGCTCGGTGGCCGTCAGACCGCCCTGCCAGTTCGCCGCGCCCACCGACGCCACGCCCTCCGGCGGTTCCTGGACCGGGTCGATCATCACGAACGGGATGCGGTGCTGCTCCAGCCAGGCGTACTGGGAATCGCTCAGCTCGGCCAGGTTGAACAGGACCCCGGAGGAACCCCGGGCGACCAGCTTGTCCAGCCAGCCCCGCTCCGGGCGGCCGGCCCGGGTGCGGGTCAGGGCCGCCGACACCACGACCTCCAGTCCCGCGTCGTGCGCCGCCTCCTCCACCCCGTGCAGCACCGCGCCCGACCAGGAGCTCTCCAGCGAGTGCACGACCAGGTCGACCAGCCGGGGTGCCTTCGTCGCGTCGAACCGGGGTCTGCGCACATAGCCGAGCCGGTCGAGCGCCTCGGTGACGCGGCGGCGGGTCTCGGGTGCCACGTCCTCCCGGCCGTTGACCACCTTCGAGGCCGTCGGCACCGACACCCCCGCCTCGCGGGCCACGACCGCCAGCGTCGGACCGGCCGCCATGCTCGCACTCGCCGTACGGACCATCGGGAACCCCACCTCTCCGGCCCGCCCGAGGGCCGTGGAAAGTTTCGACCAGCGCTGCTCGCCGTGGGCCGGAGTCCGACCCGACAGAAAGCGCTTCCTACTGTAGGTGCGGCGCAGGACGGCGGGAAGACAAGTGAATTCACGGGTTCTCGCCGGTCAAAACTTTCGAAACCCCGAACAAGACCCTCAGTCGGGTGTGCAGGTCAGCCGGAACCCCCTGAAGTCCGCCGTGAACGCCGCGTCGACGAGGTCCCGGGCGTGGACGCCCGCCATCGCACCGGTGAAGCGCAGCCGGGAACCGTGGTCGTCGGACAGCCGGCTGAAGTCCAGGGCCGGGCCGATCGCCGTGCGGGCCCCGTCCCGTACGTGCCAGAAGCGTGCCTCGGCTCCCTCGATCGTCACGCCCAGCGTCGCGGCCGCCCCTACCGGCACCTCCACGACGGCCACCTGCCGGGTGCCGGCCTCGTCGCGCTCCACCAGGCTGAGCACCGTACGGCCCCCCGCACCTGGCATGCCCCGCCACTGCTGTCCGCGCTGCGGCTCACCCTCGGGCTCCGCCCAAGTCAGGTCCAGGCTGAGATACGCCTCGGGGTTGTACCAGAGCACCAGCCCGGCGGCCTGTGTGAAGGTGACCGGCCGCGCCTCGACGGTGACCTCGGCCTCCGCGCGATGCTCGGTGATGCGCTGGGCCAGCAGGCTGCTCGCCCAGCGGGACTCCGGGCCGTGCCGGCCGCGCAGCCGGATCCAGCCGGGCCGGGCCGTCGTGTCGGCCCAGGACGGGTCCGGCGGCTCGCGCAGGGTGCTCCACGGCCAGGACAGGTCCTCGGGCGGGGCGGCGGGAGGCAGCGGGTGCGGACGTGTCGGTACGTCGACGTCCACCGCCGGGTGCCAGCCGCCCTGCCGCAGCCGGGGCCAGCCCTCCGCGTCCCAGGTCACCGCCTGGATCGCGGTCTCCCGGCCGAGCGGGCAGCGGCGGCCCCGCGGCGTGTGCAGCGGACGGGCCGTCAGATGGCCGATCAGCCACTGCCCGTCCGGCGTCTCGACCAGCTCGCCGTGCCCGGCCTTCTGCAACGGCACGTCCGGGTCGTCCCGGGTGGTCAGCAAGGGCCGTTCGTCGAGTGCGTACGGCCCGGTCAGCTCCCGGCTGCGGGCCACCCGCACCCCGTGCTCCCAGCCTGTGCCGCCCTCCGCGAGGACGAGGTAGTACCAGCCGTCGCGCCGCAGCAGCTTCGGCCCCTCGATGAGCCGGTCGTGCTGGAGCAGCAGACGCGTCGGCCCGACGGGGGCGAGCGTGTCCCGGTCCAGCTCCGTGACGACGATCCCGGCGAACCGCTGACCGCCCGGCCGGTGGTCGTTCTGGAGGTTCAGCAGCCACAGCCGGCCGTCCTCGTGGAACAGGGCCGGGTCGAAGCCGTGGCTCGCGACCCGGCGCGGGGCGCTCCACTCGCCGCTCACGTCGGCGGCTGTCGAGACGTACGTGTCCAGGTCGAAGTACGGCGTGCCGACCGAGCGGACGACGGTGTACGTCACCCAGAACCGTTCCCCGTCCCAGCTCAGCGACGGCGCCCAGACGCCCCCGGAGTCGGGCACCCCGGCCAGCGAGTCACCGGGGGCCGCGCCCCGGACGTGCCCCGCGTACTCCCAGTGGGCCAGGTCGCGGGAGCGGTGCACCGGGATCGTCGGGAACCACTCGAAGGAGCTGGTCGCCACGTAGTACCAGTCGCCGACCCGGACCAGGGAGGGGTCGGGGGCGAAGCCGCGGAGGACGGGGTTGTGCAGGACGGTCACGTGAGGGCTCCGGGAGGGGAGGGCACCCGGGGACCGCGGGGAGTCAGGGTCACCTGCGGCCCCCGGGAGTCAGGGAAAGGCGAAGGAGATCACTTGAGGGCGCCGCTCACTTGAGGACGCCGCTCACTTGAGGGCGCCGAGCGTCACGCCCGACCGCCAGTAGCGGCGCATCGCGACCATCATGATCGCCATCGGCACGATGGACAGCAGCGCGCCGGTCAGGACGAGGCCCGTCAGGTCGATGCCGGACTCAAGGCGGGTGCCGGTCCAGTTGTACAGGCCCAGGTTGAGTGTCCAGTTCTCCTTGCCGCGCAGCACGGTCAGCGGGAGGAAGAAGGCGTTCCAGGTGTTGACGAAGGCCAGCAGGAACACCGTCGCGCCGCCCGTCGTCATCATCCGCAGCACGATGCTGAAGAAGATCCGCAGCTCGCCGGCACCGTCGATCCGGGCCGCCTCCAGCAGCTCGTAGGGGACCGTGGCCTCGGTGTACACCTTGGCCAGATACACGCTGAACGGGTTGATCAGGCAGGGGATCAGCATCGCCCACGGGGTGTCCACCATGCCGAGCGCCGAGAACAGCAGATACAGCGGGAGCGTGAGCAGCGCGATCGGGATCAGGAACGAGCCCACGACACACGCGAAGATCACGTTGCGGCCGGGGAAGTCGAACCGGGCGAGGCCGTAACCGGTCGCCAGCGCGATCAGTGTGCCGCCGAGCGAGCCGACCCCGGCGTACAGGAACGAGTTGGCCGTCCACCGCAGGAAGATGCCGTCCTGGTAGGTGAAGACCTGTTGCAGGTTGTCCCAGAGATGCCAGCCGGAGAACCACAGGCCGTTGCTCTGGTACAGCGCCGTGCGGTCCTTGGTCGCGGCGACGATCAGCCACCACACCGGGAACAGGCTGTAGACGCTGGCCAGGATCAGCCCGACCAGCAGGAACCGCTGACCACCCCGCCCGCGGGAGGCCGCGTCCGGGCGGGTCAGGCGCCGGACGCTGCGGACGGGGGGCCGCTCGGTGGGGTGCTCGGTCAGCACCATCAGTCGGCCTCCTTCGAGGTGAGCCGGTAGAAGAGGAAGGAGGCGACGCCCAGGATCAGGGCGAGGAGCACGGACAGGGCGGCCGCGTAGTTGTAGTTGCCCGCGTTGAACGCCTGGTTGTAGATGATCATGATCGGGGTGAAGCTGTCGCTGACCGTCTGCGGGGTGATGTTCCGGAACAGTGCCGGCTCGTTGAAGATCTGGAGCATCTGGATGATCGACAGCAGACCCGTCAGGACCAGCGCCCCGCGCACGTACGGAATCTTGATGCTGCGCGCGATCCGCAGCTCGGAGGCGCCGTCGAGCCGCGCCGCCTCGAACAGGTCGCGGGGCACGCCCTGGAGCGCCGAGTAGATGATCACCATGTTGTAGCCGATGCCGTGCCAGGTCAGCAGGTTGCCGATGGACGGCCACACCATCGACGGCGCGAAGAAGTTCCAGTCGAACCCGAGGGCCTTGCCGATCGGGGTGAGCGGGCCGACGTCCGGGCTGTAGAGGTTGACCCACACGATCGCCGCGACCACGCCCGGGATCATGTACGGCACCAGCAGCAGGATCCGGAACCGGCTCGCCACCCTGGAGGTGAGCGCGTCCAGGAACAGCGCCAGCAGCAGGCTGATCAGCAGCATGAACGGGATCTGCACACAGGCGAAGAGCACCACGCGCAGGATGGAGTTCATGAACGCCGAGTCCGTCAGCCCCTGGCCGTAGTTGTCGAGCCCGACGAACTCCGTCGTGGCGCCGCCGAGGCCGAGCCCGGACTGCTTCTCCGTGAACAGCGACTCGTAGACGGCGTAGCCGATCGGGAGCAGATACAGGAAGACGAAGCCGAGCTGGAAGGGCACCGTGAACGCGGCACCCTTCCAGCGCAGGGAGCGAATCATCGAATGCCTCAGCCCTTGACGCTGATACCGCGGGACTTCAGGTCCTTGACCGTCCACTCCTGCATGTGCGCGAGCAGGTCGGTGACCTTCTGCTCCTTGTTGACGACCTTGGCCCAGCCCGCCTGGAGCTCGGTGAACATCGCGGTCCAGTTGGGCCCGAAGGTCCAGTCGGTGGTGACGGTGCCCAGGCTGTCCGTCACGACCTTCTGCGCCGGCTCGTAGTTCTCGCCGAGCAGCTTCTGCGAGATCGACTCACCGACGTAGGTCTCGCTGTCGGCCAGCGCCGGCATCACGCCGTTGCCCGTCTCCGGGCTCGCCATCGTCTTGACCGCGTCCTGGTTCGTCGACATCCACAGCGCGGCCTGCGCTGCCTGCTCCTGGTTCTCGCACTGCTCGGTCACCAGGGTCACGCTGCCGGTCAGGTTGGTACCGGCCGGCGTCTTGGGCGCCTCGCCCTTGTACGTCGGCCACGGGGCCAGGGCCCAGTCACCGAAGGACTTGGTGAAGTTCTGCACCATGCCGGCCATCTGCCAGGTGGAGATCTGCCGGGTCGCGGTGGCGCCGGTGTCGTAGCTGCGCTGCACGGCCGCGTAGTCGGCGAAGGACAGCTTGGCGTTCAGGTCGTTGTCGATGATCTCCTGGATCACCTTCGCGGCCTTGAGGGTGCCCTCGTCCTGGAAGTTCACCTTCCAGGCATCGCCGTCGATCGCGTACCAGTGCGCCCCGGCCTGCATGGCGAGCACCTCCAGGGTGCTCGGGTCCTCACCGGCGTAGTTCGTGATCTTGATGTCGTGCTTCTTCAGCTCCTTGCCCGCGGCGATGAAGTCGTCCCAGGTGGCCGGGGGCTTCAGGCCGTACTTCTGGAAAATGTCCGTGCGGTAGATCGTGAACTGGGGCGCCGAGCTGGTCGGCACGCCATAGAGCTTGCCCTGCACCTGCGCGCTCGCCCAGGCGCCGGTGTTGAACTTGTCCTTCTCGCCCTCGACGTAACTCGTGATGTCGGCGAGCGCCCCCTGCGAGACCCAGCTGGTCACGTACTCGGCGGTGTTCTGCACCAGGCAGGGTGCGTTGCCGGCCTTCACCGCGTTGGTCAGCTGCTTCTGCATGGTCAGCTGGTCGGTGACCTTGGTGTACTTCAGCTGGATGTCCTTGTGAGAGGCGTTGAACGCCTTGACGACCGCCTCCTGGCCGTTGGCCCAGCCCCAGAAGGGGAGGGTGACCGGGCCGGACTTCGACGCGGCGTCGTCACCCGAGCCGGATCCGCCGCAGGCGGAGAGGAGACCTGTCAGCGCGATACCCGCGACAGCGGCGGAGGCGAACCTTCTCCGGGGGCTGGTGAAGTTCATCTGACCGTGATCCTTCGGAATAGGGCGTTCTCAGAACGAGAGGACGGCAGCGGCTCGGTGGTGCTGGCCAGGAACGGCGGCCGGAAACCGTCGGCTCGCGGTTGCGGGGGGTTCGGCCAAGCGTAAGCAGAAGCTGTAGTAAGCGGTTGCAGGGACCGTAGGCGGGTAGCTCGACTCTTAGCAAGAGGTGCGCGGCAATTTGTTACGGCGGATTGTCCGCAGGGTTATCCCCGGACGGGTGGCATCCGCTCCCGCCGGGCCTCATATATTCGCAGGTCAGTGCGATGCCGGACGCGTCGACGCGAGGCCTCGGCGGCCACGTTGACGAAACCTCGAACGGGCTGCAAGGACCTCGGAAAACGGTTACGTAACGACCTCTACGCGTTGTCCGTGCTATCCGTTCTGACCCGGCGGCCGCACCGAGTTGCGCACCACGACATGCGTGCCCAGCACCAGGTGGTCACCGTCGGCACTCTTGCGACGCCCCGCGCCGCCCTCGCGCCGGTCGGCCACCGCGCGCAGCGCGACGCGGCCCATCTCCTCGTACGGCACGTGCACGGTGGTCAGTTGGGGGGTGAGCTGGGACGCGAGCGGGATGTCGTCGTAGCCGACGATCGAGACGTCCTCGGGCACCCGCAAGCCCGCCGCGCGCAGGGCCTGCATGGCGCCCGCCGCGACCACGTCCGTCCCCGCGAGCACGGCGGTGAAGCCCGGCGTGTCGTGCAGAGCCGCCTCGACGGCCTCGTAGCCGTGCTCGTAGTCGTACGGGCCGTGCCGGACCATGCCCGGGTCGAACGGCACGCCGTACGCCTCGAAGGCTCGCTGCGCTCCCCTCAACCGGCCCTGCGCGGTGGTCAGTTCGGCATGGCCCGGCAGGACCAGGACGCGCCGGTGACCGGCCGACATCAGGTGGCTGGCCATCGCGTAGGCGCCGCCCTCGTTGTCGTAGTCGACGGTCGTCGCCGGGACGTCGCCCTCCAGCGGAGGCCGGCCCACCAGGACCAGGTGCGAGCCGGCCGCGTCCAGGGAACGGGCGAAGCGGGCCATGCGCAGCTGGTACTCGTCGTAGTCGTAGGCCCCGCCGAGCAGGATCACGGCGGCCACGCCCTGCTGGCGCATCAGGTTCACCAGCGCCAGCTCCCGCTCCGGGTCGTCGCCGGTCGTGCCGACCAGGGAGAGCCAGCCGCGCAGGGTGGCGGCGCCCTCGACGCCCTTGGCGACATGCGCGAACGCGGCGCCGGTGATGTTGTTGATCAGGATCGCCACCGTCGGGGTGCCGCCGCCGGCGAGCGAACGGGCGTGGGCGTTGGTGACGTAGTCCAGGTCCCGGACCACCTTCATCACCCGGCGGCGCAGCTCCTCCGACACCGGGTAGTTGCCGGACAGCACCCGCGAGACGCTGGCCACGGAGACACCGGCCCGCTGCGCGACGTCGCGAATGGTCGCCCGTCCGGCGTCGCTCGCCGCCTTGCGCTGACTCACCCTTGCGGCTCCTTCACCGTCGTGGCTCGATCCGGCACCGGGGCTGTGCCCCACCCGTGCGGAAACCGTATCCCATGGTTACTCCGGGCTGGAGGGCTTGTGGACGGCGGGCTGAGGGGCGGCCTGCCGGGCGGAAGGGGGGGGGAGGCAGAGCAGGGCTTGGGTGTGATGCTTTCCTTGGGCGATCTTCTTGTCGTAGTTGGCGCTCGACGCTGGGTCGCCCAAGGCTGCGAACGCGGACAGGAAGAAGGCCCGACCGTGCTGCCCGACCCGGCCCGGATCAGCGGCCTGGGCCACCGGCAGCGTCGGATCGGTGTCCCACACGCTGATCTCCACGGCGCCGTCGCTGATCTCCAGGTCCAGCAGACACGGGCCGGGCGCGTATTTGTGCGCGTTGGTCACCAGCTCGCTGACCACCAGCTGCACCATGCCCATCGCCCGGTCCGACACCGGAATTCCGTGCACGGCCTGCACCTCGGTCAAAAAGCCGCGGGCAGCATGCCGGGCCTCGGCCACCGGCTCGCCGCCGGCGAAGGCCAGCGCCGACAGAATCGGGCGGCTGGCCAGTGGCCGATCTTCGTTTTCGGGCACCACTGGAACCACACCGCCACCCTCGTCCTGAGCAACACGGTAAGGCCCCCCCGAAACCACACCGCACACCACAGTCAGACGGGCCCCCTCACTTCGGGCAGACTTACACCAATTAGCCCTCTGGCCTGCGCATTCAGGCCGGACCTTGCTTGTCGTCTGACCCCCGGCCGAACTTGGCCGTTGTCGACAGTCTTCGCGATAGGCAGGATGGCGGGCACGGCCGTGTCACCGGCAACGCGTCAGCTTTGCGACGCCACCTTTCCGGACAACGACGCTGCGAGTGCCCTGTGACTCGCAGCTCGGGGCAGCCGACCGGTGGGCCTGGTTGGTGATCGCCGGCTTACGGCGCGGATGGCAGTTGCTGCGGTCGCGGGCCTACTCGATCGGGGGGTGCGCGGGCATCCGTGGGCGGGCTGGTCGTTCTCCGCAGGGTGGGGCAGCCGGGAGAAGCTGAACGTCACTCCTCTGGTGGAAGACAGCCGCCGCGCGCGGTGAACACAGACTCCAGCGCTGTCCTGCACCTTGGATACGGCCACCCCGTCGTGTCCGTGCCGGACGGCCTGAGCGTGCTGCTGCATGCGTGGGCGTGATCGCTGCCGGCCGTGCGCACGGCGAGTGACCACATGCCGGTGGTGGCCGGGGCGGTGATCTGATCGCCGCGGGGTCGGCAAGGCCCGCGCAGGCCGCTGGACGTGCTTCGACTGTCATCGTGGCCGAGCTGTGCGAGAGACCGTAATCGGGTGTCCTCGCACGGTGATTTGCGTTGTACTGGCCGTGGCGACGACTCATCTGTGTGCGTGTGGTGATTCCTGTCCGTCGGGATCGTGGCGGTTGGCGTTGGTCGTTTTGATCTTCACTGGCCCGACTCGCGCCGCCTTGCGGGCGTTGGCTACGGTATGACCGGCCTCCCCGATCCTGCTCTGCCCTGGGAGACGCCGCAGCGCCGGGACGGTGCCCGCCGCGGGGCTGTCGAGTGGTGGCACGACGCCGTCTGCTACCAGGTATACCTGCGTAGTTTCGCGGATGGAAACGGCGATGGCATCGGGGACCTTGCCGGGCTGCGCCGACGCCTGCCCTATCTGTCCGAGCTGGGTGTGGACGCCGTGTGGGTCAATCCCTGGTATCCCTCTCCCATGGTCGACGGCGGTTACGACGTCTCCGACTACCGGAACATCGATCCCCTGTTCGGGAGTTTGCCCGAGGCCCGCGCGCTGATTGAGGAGATCCACGCCCTGGGGCTGCGCATCCTGATCGACCTGGTGCCCAATCACACCTCCTCGCAGCACCCCTGGTTCGGTGAGGCGCTGGCCGGCGGCCCAGGCTGCGTCGAGCGGGACCGTTTCGTCTTCAGGCCGGGCCGCGGGCCGGGAGGCGGGCTGCCGCCCAACAACTGGCGGAGCGTTTTCGGCGGTTCGGCGTGGACCCGGGTCGTCGAACCCGATGGCATGCAAGAGTGGTACCTGCATCTCTTCGCGCCTGAGCAGCCCGACCTCAACTGGAACAATGCCGAGGTCCGCCGGGAATTCGAGTCGGTTCTCAGGTTCTGGTTCGATCACGGGGTCGACGGGATCCGCATCGACGTCGCGCACGCCATGAGCAAGGCCCCCGGTCTGCCGGACCTGGGGCCGGCAGACATCGAACTCATCGGATCGGCCGCCCATCCAGGTCATCCCCACTGGGACCGTGAGGGGGTCCACGAGATCTTCCGTGGCTGGCGCGCGGTGGCCGACTCCTATTCCGAGCCCCGCGTGTTCGTCGCCGAGGCGTGCGCGCGCAATCCAGAACGTCTCTCCCGCTATGTCCGGTCCGGGGAACTGCACACCGCCTTCAACTTCGACTACCTGACCACCCCGTGGCGCGCGGAACACATGCGCACCGCGATCGACAGCTCCCTGACGACGATGGGCGCCGTCGGCGCACCGGCGACCTGGGTTCTGTCCAACCATGACGTCGTGCGACACCTCACCCGCTATGGGCGGCCGCAGTCCAAGAGCCAGGTACACGATCTCGCCGATCATCTGCTTGCCGGCCCGTTCGACCTGGAGCTGGGCACGCGTCGGGCACGGGCGGCCGCTCTGCTCACGCTGGCTCTTCCGGGTTGCGCCTACCTCTACCAGGGCGAGGAACTTGGCCTGTGGGAGGTGGAGGACCTGCCTGATGAGGCGCTGCAGGATCCCATCTGGCAGCGCTCGGGACATACCTACCGCGGCCGCGACGGCTGCCGCGTGCCGATGCCCTGGTCCGGCGACACCCCGCCCTTCGGCTTCAGCCCCGACCACGCCGGATCAGACCCGTGGCTGCCTCAGCCGCGAGAGTGGAATCGTCTCACCGTGCAAGTGCAGCAAGGTGACGAGCGGTCGATGCTGGAGCTGTACCGGCGGGCGCTGCGCATCCGCAGGGCGCACCCGGCTCTGGGCAGCGGGTCATTGCTCTGGGATCCCACCGCTGGCCCCGGCGTGCTGTCCTTCACCCGTCCCCCCGGTTTCCAGTGCATCGTCAACTTCCGCCCTGACCCCCTTCGGCTGCCAGAGCACGGCGGTGTGCTGCTGAGCAGCGTTCCTCTGGACAGCGGACGCTTGCCCGGCGATGCGGCCGTTTGGCTCACCCGCTGACGCCCGCGCGACCGCACCGCCCGGGCCGGGAGCCACAGCGGGGGTGCCCACCACACGGGTGATGCAGGCCGATGCCGTCATATCGCCTACCACCCTGCCACGGCCACGCGGCTACGACTTTCGACTGGCCGCCAGGCAATGCCGGACACCGCACCGCATCACCGATCAC
This sequence comes from Streptomyces caelestis, assembly GCF_014205255.1. Taxonomy (GTDB): domain Bacteria; phylum Actinomycetota; class Actinomycetes; order Streptomycetales; family Streptomycetaceae; genus Streptomyces; species Streptomyces caelestis. The sequence continues at coordinate 6,832,689 of NZ_JACHNE010000001.1, forward strand.
CAAACCGAAGGACGCATGTGCGGGCATACAGAGACTTCACGGGTCGTTCCGGAGCCGCTACGCTGGCATGGCGTAATCATTCGCATCTATAGCGTAACCGGTCGGCGGGTCGGCCACCGTGCCCCACGCCTCCCTGAGCAGCCGGTCATGCAGTCCGTTCCCGGGGGAACGGACTGCTCTGCCGGGGCCAATCTCTTTGCAACCTCAGTTGAGATCGCTTCGATCGACTCTTCTCAGGGCCGAGGACCGAACCCGGCGTTCCGCTGGTCCCAGCTCCGCACCCCGCGTCGACGAGGCAAGCGACGGAGACCATCATGGCCACCAGTTACTGGTTCAATGTCATGGATTACGGTGCGACCGCCAATGGCGTCACCGATGACACCACCGCAATCCAATCCGCGATCAATGCGGTGCCTTCCTCCGGCGGAACGGTCGTTTTCCCGGCGGGCACCTACAAGATCTCCTCCGCGTTGGTGGCTCGCTCCAACCTGATCCTGCAAGGCGTCAGCGACGGCTCGTCGGTGATCGCGCAGAGCAGCACCACGGCCAACGGCCTCACGGGCTCGGACATCACGAGGCTGACCATCCAGGATCTCACCGTCCAGGGACCGGGCAGCGGCAGCGGCAAAGGGATCCTGCTGACGCGATCGGCGAACCCCGCGACCGTCTCGCTGTCGTTCTCGCGGGTGACGGTGAAGTTCTTCGGCAACACCGGCATCGAGCTGTCCAACCCGATCGTGTCCACGTTCACCGGCGTGACATCGGCCAACAACGGCAACCACGGCTGGGACATTCACGGTGTCTCCGGAGGTGCGGCAGGCACGAGCTGCTCGTTCGTCTCCTGCTACGCCGACATCATCACCAACGCAGGCTTCCGTCTCGACACGATGGCCTACTGTGCCTTCGTCGGCTGTGCCGCGGACCACTGCGGCATCGGCTACGAGGTGACCGGCGTCGGAAGCCAGGGCATCAGCTTCACCGGATGCGGCGCCGAATCCGCAGTCAACCGCGGCACCGGATATGACGGCTACAGCTGGAAGATCAACGCGGCGATCGGTGTGGGCCTGTTCAACTCCTTCACCTACAACAGCCCCAACGTCAGCATCTGGGTCACCGGCGGCGCGCGAGGGGTCAGCATCCTCGGATTCGCCGAGAACACACCCACCGGCCCGGCGGTCAACTCGATCAAAGTCGACTCCGGCTGCTCGGCCACCCTCGGCGACTTCAGCAACGTGGAACCCCTGTCGCTGGCGGGCGCCACCAACATCATCAACGACACCGCGGGCGGCACGGTCGCCACCGGCTTCGTCTACGGCGCGGACTCCGCCTACTACGAGGGCACCGTCTCCTCCGGCACCGCGCCGACCTCGGCCGAGCATCTCGCGCGCAAGGACTACGTCGACACCAAGGTCAACCCCGCCCCCGTCACCCTCACCGACGCCCCCACCATCGCCACCAACGCAGCCCTCGGCAACCTCTTCCGCGTCACCCTCCAGGGCAACAGAACTCTCGGCGCACCCACCAACCCCACCAATGGCCAACGCGTCACCTGGGAACTCATCCAGGACGCCACCGGAAACCGCACCCTCACCCTCAATTCGATCTTCGTCCGGGGCACCACCATCCCCACCGTCACCCTCACCACGACGGCCGGCAAGCGGGACTTCCTCACCGCGATCTACAACTCCACCACGAACAAGTGGTACGTCCTCGACTTCGTCAAGGGCTTCTGACCGGCAGGGACGAGGCTCGACCACGGTGATCCACTTGCCGGGCGGGCTTGGGCGGGGAGAATCGGCTGTAGGGCGTGGCGGCGGACCCGATCCGGTCCTGAGCGGCAGCTGACACCGCGCTCCGAGAAGCCGCCTCATCAAGGCCGGGAGCCCGCCCGCCGCCGTCTCCATCCACGAGCGACGCGGAAGCTCGTTCTGTCCGATGGACGCTACGGAAGCTGAGGTTGCCATTGGTGGGCCGGCCGACGCGGGGGCAGACGCGCGAAGAGGCTTGGGGGCCTGCGTTCGTACGTCAGCGCAGAGACCTGACCTCCAAGGGTCTGACTCTGCCCGGACACATGCCCGACCTTCGCCGCGCCGGTCCTGGACGGATCGTTGTGCTGGTACCCGCGCACAACGAAGAAGCGCTCATCGCCGAGACCCTCGAGTCGCTCGCGGCCCAGACCAGGCCCGCGGACGAGGTCATCGTCGTCGCCGACCGCTGCACCGACCGCACCGCTCAGATCAGCACAGCCCACGGCGCGAAGGTCGTCGAAACGGTCGCGAACACGCAAGCCAAGGCGGGCGCGCTCAACCAGATCCTGGACGAACTGCTGCCACGGCTGTCCGACGACGACGCCGTCATGATCATGGACTCCGACACCTCGTTGTCCCCCGAGTTCATCGCCCGGGCAGCCCGCCGCCTGCACGAGCAGGAACCCGGCCTCCCACCCATCGGCGGCGTGGGCGCCGTCTTCTTCGGCTACCCCCTGCGCCGACTCGTCTGCCACCTCCAGAACAACGAGTACGTGCGCTACGCACGCGAACTCCACCGCCGCCGCGGCCGCGCCGACGTCCTGACCGGCACAGCCTCCCTCTACCCGGTCAAGGCCCTGCGCCACGTCCACCGAGCCCGCACCGAGCACACCCTGCCCAGGGGGGACGCCGTCTACGACGTGCAGTCGCTGACCGAGGACAACGAACTGACCCTCGCACTCAAACACCTGGGATACCGCTGCGCATCCCCGTGCGCCTGCATCGTGGGCACCGAACTCATGCCCACCTGGTCCCGGCTCTACTACCAGCGGCTGCGGTGGCAACGCGGCGCCCTGGACAACCTCAGGGCCTACGGCCTCACCCGCGTCACGCTGCCCTACGTGTGCCGGCAGGCGCTCACCTATCTGAGCGTGGCCTTCGTCCCCTTCTTCCTCACCGTCCTGCTGTACTACACCGTCACCAAGGGATTCCCCGGACTGCCGTGGTTCTGGGTCGCGATCACCGGCATCGCGGCCTTCGAACGCGTCTGGGCAGCCAAACGAGGCGGATGGAAGGCCCTGCTGCTCGCCGTCACGATCGTGCCGGAAGTACTCTTCGACCAATTCCTCAACACGGTCTACGCCAAAGCGCTCATCGACATCCTGACCCGCACCGACGCCACCTGGGAACACACACGCGGCCGCAAGAAACGCCTCCGGAAGCTGCTGATCACCACCTGCGGTCTGGTCCTCATGCTGGCCGGCGTCGTGGGCCTGGCCTTCGCCTGCATCGCACTCGGCATCGCCTGGCACCTGATCGCTGTCTTCGTGCTCTGCGGTGTCGCCACAGCCGTCATCCGCCTCAGCCGCCTGTACCCCCTCGGACTGCTGCTGTCCCTGCCCAGCGGAGAACCAAAGCACGACGAGATCCCACCCTGGCGTCAGCCAAGGGTGCCAGCATCGGCAACGACCGGCTCCCGCAGCCACCGTTGACCGGTCACGGCCACCACTACCGATCCGAACCGCACAACCATGCGCCAGCCCGTACCGCACGCCCACCGCGCTGCAGTTCTCATCGACAGCCCTCGACGCGAGGCCGGGCAGGCCGAATCACGGCGCTGCGCTCAGCCGCCTCGGTCGGCAGGCCCGCACCAGCGATTTCGGCCCCCGAGGCGAGCGTTCGCGCGGGAAGCTGTCGGTGCCGGTCTCCGGAAGGGCGACCATGGCCCAGCCCGCGTCCGGCCGTGCCGCGCCCAGCCCGACCACAGCTGGTGAGCGCGGCGCGGAGGATTACCCTTGGCGAGGCCGGCTCGTGCAACACCGGCGGCAACACGACTGCGCCTTGCAGCTCTGACCTGAGCGGAAATCCGCCGGATTGCACCAATTGCTGCCCGAGCCTTCACAGCGTCCCCGGGTTCCCACAGGTCACCACAGGCGTACCGACATGGTCGGGCCTCTGAACATCCCGCTCCGGCCGCTTTACCCAGTGCCTGGCTGGAGTTGAGGATAAGGGAGGGCAGGATGGGCGGCGCTGACGCAGCCGGGGATCGGGGCGCGCTCGCTCGTGGTGCGCGTCGGCGGTGCCTCCGCGCCGTGCCGCCGTCAGTGCGGCGGCGACGTCAGGCGGGGAACGACGGCGGGGGAGAGGCCGGGGCGGGCGGGGTGGCGCCACCGGTCGCAGGCGTCGCGGGCGACGTCGACGCCGACTTCCACCACCCGCTCGGGTTCCACCAGCGTGACGTTCAGCTTCTCCCGGCTGCCCCACCCGGCGGAGAACGACCAGCCCGCCCGGGCCAGGGTGGTTGCTCAGCCCGGAAGTCCGGAGCCATCCCGGACCTGGCGGCCGGACATCGACGGCCCCTGGTCCCCGAGGGGAAGACCAGGGGCCGTCTGCCATGACAGGGCGGTCACCGGAACCATGAACAACGCGATCCCAGCCCAACGCCGGGAAGCAACCAAGGACCGCAGGACACTCCGGTGCGCGCAATGCCACCCGAACAACGCACATCACCGCACATGGTCACGGCGCCGTCAACCTTCCACACCAGCAGCGCGGTTCAGACCGTCTCGCAGAGGACTCAACGGCGCTCGCCACGCCGATGTGCGACTTGACGGCGTTGGTGATGAAGCCGCGGCTATGTCATGTGCCTCACGGCAGAACGTGATGGGCGTCAGCTGCCCGAGGAATCGAAGGCCTGCGCATTCAGACCAGACCTTCAGAAACAGACACTGACCAGGGCCGGACACGTCGCCGTGACCAGGGCCGGACGCTTCGCCCTCCCGGCGTTCCCGATGACCCGCCCCGCCGAGCCGCCCCCGCCGACCCGTCCCCCGACCCCCGCCCCCAGCCCTCACGCCACCCGCGCGAGATCCGCGTGCCGTACCTCGTGGACCGGCGGCAGGCCCGCCACCAGGCGCTCCAGTTCCTCCACGACGATGCGGCCGAGCCGCTCCAGTTCGTTGCCCAGGGAGCCGGCGATGTGCGGGGTGAGGAACACGTTGGGCAGGTGGTACAGCGGGGACCCGGACGGCAGCGGCTCCGGGTCCGTGACGTCGAGGACCGCGCTGAGCCGGCCGGAGACCAACTCGTCGGCGAGCGCGTCGTGGTCGACCAGCGCGCCGCGGGCGGTGTTGATGAGCACGCCGCCGTCCCGCACCAGGGCGAGCCGGTCGCGGTCGAGCATGTGGTGGGTCTCGGGGATGTCGGGGGCGTGCAGACTCACGATGTCGCTGTGTCGGAGCAGGTCCTCCAGCGACAGCGACTCGGCACCGAGGGCGGCGGCCTCGGCCGGGCTCACGTACGGGTCGTGCAGCAGGACGGTGAGGTCGAACGGCCGCAGCAGCTCCAGCAGTCGGCGGCCCACCCGGGACGCGCCGATGACGCCGACCCGGCGGCCGAGGTTGCCGGTGGCCGCGGTCTGAGCGGGGCCCGGGTAGGCGTGCGTGCGGCGGAAGCGCTCGCGGTGGTCGAAGGCGTCCTTGCCCACGAGCAGGATCATCGCGAGCGTGTACTCGGCGACGGGCACGGCGTTGCCCGTCACCGCGCTGGACACCTTCACGCCGCGCTCCCACAGGGCGTCGCCGACCAGGGAGCGCACGGACCCGGCCGCGTGCAGGACGGCGTCCAGCTTCGGGGCCGCCGCCAGGGCACCGGCATCCAGGCGCGGGCAGCCCCAGCCGGTGATCAGCACCTCGGCGGAGGCCAGGGCGCCGGCCGCGGCCGGATCGGTGAAGTCCCGCACGACCAACCCGGGATCGATGTCGGCCGTGCGCCTCAGCCGCTCCATCAGCGGCGGAGGAAAGAGCAGCGGGAGGTGTACCGGGTCCATCGCGAACACGGCCCGCGGCAGCTGAGGGCTGGGCATGACACTCCTGGAGCAGAGGATGGAAACAGTTTCAGAAAGCGCCTTCTACCGTAGGTCCGCCGGGAAGCGGTGGTCAATCGGCAGGACCGGGGCAGCAGCTGTCAGTAAGTGAGGGGTCGGAGCCTTCGGCCTCGGCGGTCCGGCACGACAGGTTCTGGTAATCGGTTACTGATGTTTCAGTGCGCGGAGGTGGAGGCCGACTGCGTCACCGCCGGTACCTGAGCCCCCGGCTGACCACTTCAGCAACCGGTTCCCCAATGTGTTGCCGAGAAGAGAACCCGCCCGCCCCTGGTCAGGGACGTCCGCACCACCCTTCGGCGGCTTGATCCCGACGGCCGAAAACAGGACTCACCAGCACTCTGGCTGATGACACCGAGGTTACACAGTCTTTTCGAAAACTCGTCAAGGCTCTTGACGCGCCCTCCCGACGGCAAGAAGCTCTGCCCCACGCACAACAACCGGTTGCCACAGCAGGCCGGAAAAGCAAGGAGGTGGTGCGTTCATGCACCCACATGCTGGTGCTTCCCTGAGCCGCCGCCGATTCCTCACCCTCTCCGCGGCCGGCGCCGCGGTCGGCACGGCGGCGCTGAGCGGCTGCGCGATGCGGGTCTCCGGCGGCGTCAGCGGCGGCGGCGAGACGGTCACGCTGATGGTCAAGCCCGACGACATCTCCCCGGAGCTGGTCAGACAGGCCCAGAAGGACACCGGCGTCAAGATCGTCACGGTCCGCCACGACATCACCAAGCTCATCGGCATGATGACCAACGGTGCCCCGCCCGACCTGGTCCGCGGTGTCGGTGCCACCGACGCGCCCTACTTCGCGGCGCGGGACGTGATGGAGGACCTGGACCCCTACTTCGCCGGAAGCAGCGTCCTCCGGGTCGACGACCTGGACCCGGTCAACGACCTGTGGCGCTTCGACGGCCGCACCCAGGGCAAGGGCCCCCGCTACGGCATGGCGAAGGACTTCTCCCAGGACTCCATGTACTGGTACAACACCGCCCTCTTCGACGAGGCGGGCGTCGACTACCCGCCCGAGACCGAGCCGGTCACCTTCGAGGAGTGGCTGGAGAACGCCAAGCGGCTGACGCGGCGCAAGAGCGGCCAGACGACCGTCTTCGGCGGCAGCTACAACGGCGTGCTGACGCCCAACCTCCTCGCGAGCCTGACGGCCGCGGCGGGCGGGAGCCTGTTCAGCGACGACTTCTCCCGGGTCGACTTCACCACCCCCGAGGCCCGCAAGGCGCTGAACTGGTACATCGAGTACGGCCGGGCCAAGGTCGGCCCCAGCATCATCCAGCCGGACCCCAACACCTGGGACGGTCCCACGTTCCAGGCGAACCGCATGGCCATGTCCAACTCCGGCTACTGGCTCGGCGGCCTGATCAACGCAGACAAGAAGCTGGCGCCCCTCGCCCGCCTCGCGCCGGCTCCCCTGTTCGAGGGCGGCCGGCGGGTCAGCCCCTGCCAGGCCGGCACCGGACTGTGGATGCCGAAGAAGGCGAAGAACAAGGACGCCGCCTGGCGGGTCTTCGAGTGGTTCTTCGGCGAGGGACCGGCCAAGGCCCGCGCCTCCAGCGGCTGGGGCATCCCGACGCTGAAGTCCCTGCGCCCGCTGATGCCGGCTCAGGAGGACTACCAGAAGCGGGTGCTGAAGGTGCAGAACGCCGAGCTGAAGCACTTCTCGGTGATCGCCTACACGCCCTACGCCACGGCGGACTCGCTCTACGCCCTGTTCAACCAGGAGGCCCCGGCCGCGATGAACGGCCGGATGTCCGTCGACACCCTCGCGGGCCGCCTGAACTCGGCCATGAACGAGCAGCTCAAGCGCGGTAAGGAGCAGGTGGGATGACGGTCGACCAGATACCCGTCACGGGGCGGACCGACCCGGCCGCGCGTGCCGACCGCGCCACACCGGCCGGCCGGCGGCCCCGGATCTCCATGACCGCTCGCAGGCATCGCGCTTTCTACCTGTTCACCGCACCCTGGATCATCGGTTTCCTGCTGCTGACGATCGTGCCGATGGCGTACGCGCTGTGGCTGAGCTTCACCACGTACGACGGCATCTCGCCGCACTGGCGCTACGTCGGCCTCGGCAACTACACCGAGCTGTTCTCCGACCCGCAGACCTGGAACTCCCTGGGCCGCACCGGCCTGTTCGCGGTCACGTCGGTGCCGCTGTCGATCGTCGCCGGGCTGGGGCTCGCCGTCCTGGTCAACCGGCCGGTCAAGGCGCGCGGGCTGTTCCGCACCCTGCTCTACCTGCCGGCCGTGGTGCCCCCGGTCGGTGTGGGCCTCACCTTCAAGGCGCTCTTCGACCAGAACTCCGGTGCCGCCAACGGCGTCATCACCCTGTTCGGCTTCGACGCGCTGGGCTGGCTCGCCGACCCCTACGCCCGCTACGTGCTGCTGATGAGTGTGCTGTGGGCGGCCGGAAACGTCATGATCATCTCGCTGGCGGGGCTCCAGGACGTGCCCCGGGAACTCCACGAGGCCGCCCGGATCGACGGGGCGAGTGCCTGGCGGACCTTCCGCAGCATCACCGTGCCGCTGCTGTCGCCGGTGCTGCTCTTCCAGACCGTGACCGGTGTGATCGCCTCCGTGCAGACCATCATGCCGCTGCTGCTGTCACCGGACGGCACCACGGCCGGCGTCACCGCCCTGCCGCAGTCCAACTACCTGTACATGATGCACGTCTTCTCGCAGTACTTCGCGCTCGGCCGCTACGGCTACGCCTCCGCGCTGCTGTGGGTGCTCTTCGTTCTGATCCTCATCGTGACCGGACTCATCTTCAAGTTCACGTCCGGCGTGGTGTTCTACAACGTCGACCCGGAGGCGAAGAAGTGACCGCCACCAGCCTGCCGCCGAACTCCGCGCCCCGGGTGCGGGTGCGCGTCAACCGCCTCGTCCTCTACACGGTCCTCGTCGCCCTCACCGGGCTGTTCATCGGCCCCTTCGGCTGGCTGATCCTCTCCGGCCTGAAGACCCCGGCGGAACTGGCCGCCTCGCCCGTGCACTGGCTGCCCACCGACTTCCAGTGGCAGAACTTCGCCGACGCCTTCCACCTGATCGACTTCCTCGGGTACGCCCGCAACTCCCTGATCATCGCCCTGATCTACGCCGTGCTCGTCACGCTCAGCTCGGCCTGGGTCGGCTTCGGTTTCGCCCGACTGGAAGCCCCGGGCAAGAAGACGCTGTTCGGCATCCTCATCGGCTCGATGATGCTGCCCCAGATGATCACCCTGCTGCCGACGTACCTGATCTTCGCCAAGCTCGGCATGGTCGACACGTACTGGCCGTGGGTGTTCTGGGGACTGGCCGCCGCTCCCTATCTGGTCTTCCTCTTCCGGCAGTTCTTCGCCGGGCTGCCCCGTGAGCTGGAGGAGGCCGCGATCGTCGACGGCTGCGGCTACGGCATGATCTTCTGGCGGATCTTCCTGCCGCAGTCCTGGCCGGTGCTGTCCGCGAGCTTCGTGATCGCCTTCACCTGGAGCTGGGGCGACTACATCGCGCCCCAACTCCTCCTGTCCACGGACAAGTCGACGCTCGCCGTCGCCGTCATGACGACGTACGTCACCTCGGCCGGCACCCCGGTCACCAACCTCCAGGCCGCGGCATCCGTGATGTACGTCGTCCCCATCCTGCTGATCTTCCTGATCGCCCAGCGCGGTTTCGTGGCCGGGATGTCCACGACCGGACTGAAGTAGCCCCTCTTCCCGAACCTTTTGCAAGGAGTTACCCATGAACACGCCCCTGTCCCGCCGGACCACCCTCCAGGCCGCCGGTGTCATCGCTGCCGCCGGCTTGGCCGGCAGCATCGCCGGCACCGCGCAGGCCGCCACGGCGGATGAGGCCGCCACCGGCGACAGCGTGGTCATCCACCCGACGCTTCCGAAGGTGCCTGTCAACAACTCCTTCACCGTCAAGGTCCGGCCGCTCGGCGGCACCTGGCAGAAGCTCGGCGTCTACCTCGCCAAGCTCGCACTGATCGACGCGAACACCGGCAGCAACAGAGCCCAGAGCTCCTCCTGGGCCGCCTTCGACTTCTCCGGCACGGTCGAGGTCGAGGTCACGTACAACCCGGGCGGCGGCGAGAAGGTCCGCATCCGCCCGGACTCCTACGGCATCAAGCCCGAGGTGCTCGGCAGCACCGCGCGCTTCACCCTGGACCGGCCCCGCAACCTCGTCGTCCAGATCGACGACAAGATCTTCGACTGCCTGCACCTGTTCGCGAACCCGATCGAGCAGGACGTGCCCGCCGAGGGCGACAAGAAGGTCATGTACTTCGGGCCCGGTCTGCACACCCACCCCGACCGAACCCTGAAGGTGCCCTCCGGCACCACCGTCTACCTGGCCGCGGGCGCAGTCCTCACCTCCGCCGTGATCTTCGAGGGCGTGGAGAACTCCCGGCTGATCGGCCGCGGCGTGGTCTACGACACGACCGGCGGTGCGGTCTTCGTCCGCAAGTGCGAGAACGTCACGATCGACGGCGTCACGATCCTCAACCCCCGGTACGAGAACATCAGGGTCGCCGAGTCCCAGAACCTCACCATCAAGAATCTGCGTGCCTTCAGTCACCAGGGCTGGGGCGACGGCATCCAGCTCTACTGCTCCGAGAACGTCACGATCGACGGCTGCTTCCTGCGCACCTCCGACGACTGCGTCGCTCTCTACACCCACCGCTGGGACTTCTACGGCGACACCCGCAACATCACCGTCAAGAACTGCTCCCTCTGGGCCGACGTCGCCCACCCGATCAACATCGGCGTGCACGGCAATTCCGACACCCCAGAGGTGCTGGAGAACCTGCGCTACGAGAACATCGACATCCTCGACCACCGCGAGCCGCAGGTGACCTACCAGGGCGCCATCGCCTTCATGGTCGGTGACAGCAACATCGTCCGGGACGTCAGGTTCGACAACATCCGCGTGGAGGACTTCCGCTGGGGCCAGCTCATCCACATGCGGGTCGAGTACAACCCGAAGTACAACACGTCGGCAGGCCGCGCCATCGAGTCCGTCTACATCAAGGACCTCAGTTACAACGGCAAGAACGCCGACCTCTCGATCATCGCCGGCCTCGACGCGGAGCACGCGATCAAGGACGTCACCTTCGAGAACCTCCGCGTCAACGGCAGGGTGATCGCCGACAGCACGGGCAAGCCGAAGTGGTACCTGGCCTCGGACGGCGTGCCCATGTTCGTCAACGAGCACGTGACGAACCTGAAGTTCCTCACCACCGCCGAGGCCGCGGCGGCCGCCGCGTCATGAGCACCGTCCCCGTGAGAAGCACTCCCATGAGCACCCCCGCACCGAGCCGCCGGGGCTTCCTCGGCGGCGCGGCCGCCCTGCTGCTCGTGTCGGGCGCGAGCGGCCTGCTCGCGTCCGGCACCGCCCGGGCCGCCGCCCAGGACGGCACCACCGGGCTGCGCGCCTTCACGCACCCCGGGCTGCTGCACAGCGCCGACGACCTGGCCCGTATGAAGGCCGCGGTCGCCGCGAAGGAATCCCCGGTCTACGACGGCTATCTCGCGCTCGCGGCCCACGCGCGTTCGAAGGCCACCTACGCCATCCAGAACACCGGCCAGATCACCTCCTGGGGCCGCGGCCCCACCAACTTCCAGAACCAGGCCGTCGCCGACTCGGCCGCCGCCTACCAGACCGCGCTGATGTGGTGCGTCACGGGCGAGCGCGCCTACGCCGACAAGTCCCGCGACATCCTCAACGCCTGGTCGGCGTCCCTGACGGCCGTCACCGGCGCCGACGGGCCGCTCGGCGCCGGGCTCCAGGTCTTCAAGTTCGTCAACGCCGCCGAACTGCTGAGACACAGCGGCTACGACGGCTGGGCGAAGGAAGACATCGCGCGCTGCGAGGAGTCCTTCCTGCGCGTCTGGTATCCGGCGATCTCCGGCTACATGCTCTACGCCAACGGCAACTGGGACCTGACGTCCGTCCAGTCGATCCTGGCCATCGGCGTGTTCTGCGAGGAGCCCACCCTCTTCGAGGACGCGCTGCGCTTCGCCGCCGCCGGCGCGGGCAACGGCAGTGTCCGGCACCGCATCGTCACCGACGCGGGACAGGGCCAGGAGTCAGGCCGCGACCAGGGCCACGAGCAGCTCGCCGTCGGCCTGCTCGCGGACGCCGCGCAGGTCGCCTGGAACCAGGGCGTCGACCTGTACGCCTTCGACGGCAACCGGCTGCTGAAGAACGTCGAGTACGCCGCCCGCTACAACCTCGGCGGCGACGTGCCCTTCGTCCCCGACCTGGACCGCACCGGCAAGTACGTCAAGAAGTCCGTTTCCGCCGTCGGGCGCGGAAACCTGCCCCCGATCTACGAGATGGCCTACGCGCACTACGCCGGAGTCCGGGGCCTCGACACCCCCTACACCAAGGCGGCCGTCTTCCGCGGCACGGGCGGTGCCCGTGTTGTCGAGGGCAGCAACGACGACCTGCCGAGCTGGGGCACCCTCACCTTCGCGGGGACGAAGGCCCCGTCCCCGGTCAGGCCCACGGCTCCGGCCGGTGTCACGGCTGTGGGCGGCGCCAAGTCCGTCACCGTGACGTGGGTGCCGTCGGTGTGGGCCGAGTCGTACACGGTCCTGCGGGCGACCGGCGCCGGCGGACCGTACGAGATGATCGCGACCGAGCTCGACGAGCCGGCCTACGACGACCGTGACGCCCGCGCGGGCAGGCCCTCCTACTACCGGATCACGGCCACGAACTCGCAGGGCACCAGCGCCCGTTCGGCCTGGGCGGCGGCGGTTCCCGGGCTGCCCGACCCCTGGGAGACGCGGGACGTCGGGGACGTCAGGATCCCCGGCTCGGCAGTCTTCGACGGTGAGCGGTTCGTGCTGGAGGCGTCCGGCAGCGCCGACACCCACCGCCTGGCGTACCTGCCGCTGCGCGGCGACGGCACGATCACCGCGCGGATCGTGTATCCGCTCAGCTCCCAGTACTCAAAGATCGGCGTCACCGTCCGGGCGGGCCTGGACGCGGACGCGGCGCACGCCGCCATGCTGATCCAGGGCCTGCCGCTGCACACCTGGAGCGGCGTGTGGTCCGTACGGCCCAAGGCGGGGGCCGGGATCAAGGGCACCGGCAGCACACCCGTGCCGCCGTCCCAGCAGCAGGCGATCACCACGAGCGCGGGCTTCCCGATCTCCTCCTTCGGCACGCTGCCCGAGTCGGCGACCCCGCTTCAGGCCCCGTACGTCGAGGGCGCGGGCGACGGCTACCGGATGCGTATGCCGTACTGGGTCCGTGTGACCCGCCGGGGCGACCGCTGCACCGGCGCCATCTCACCGGACGGCATCCGCTGGACCGAAGTCGGCTCCAGTGACGTCGAGTTGGGCGGAACCGCGTACGTCGGACTCACCCTCACGTCCTGTCTCGGCGTCGACGAGTCGTACGCCGAGACCGGCACCGGCGCCTTCGACAACGTCAGCGTCGCCTCCCGGACCGCCGGCGAGGTCTGGTCCGTGCCCCGCCCGGCCACCGCCGCCGGCGACCTGCGGGCCACCGCGGGCGCCGACGCGGTCGAGCTGGCCTGGACCGATCCGGACCTCTCCGCCCGCTACAAGGTGCTGCGCGCCGCCGCGGCCGACGGCCCCTACGAGACGATCGCCACCGGCATCGGCGCGGTCGGCTTCGGCACCCGCGTCCGCTACGCCGACGCCACCGGCACGCCCGGGACGACGTACCACTACGCCGTCGCCAAGACCAACTGCGCCGGACGCGGCCCCCTGTCGGAGCCCGCCGCGTCGACGATGCCGACCCCCTCCACACCGCGACTCACCTCCGCCACCACGGCGTTCGCCAACAAGGGCGCGCCCTTCAAGCACCTCCTGCGAGCCTCGCACGAACCGATCCGGTTCACCGCGGACGGACTGCCCGACGGCCTGCGCGTCGACCGGCGCACCGGCCTGATCTCCGGAACACCCACGCGGACGGGCGAGTTCAAGGTCAGCATCAGCGCGGGCAACGCCGCCGGAGACGCCACCGGAACCCTCACCCTCACGGTCGGCACCCCGCCGCCCGCGCCCTGGACCTACGGTGACCTGGGCGATGTCGTCCTCGACGACCGCGCCTACGGCACTCTCGGCGTGGTCGCCGTCCGCACCCCCGGCAGCACCGCCCACCAGGACGGGACCTTCGTGGTGCGGGGCGCCGGGACCGACCTCACCGTCAACAATCAGGGCATGACCGGCCAGTTCGTACGACGGCCCGTCACCGGCGACTGCGAGGTCACCGCCCGCCTGCTCTCCCGCGCCGGAGCCACCGGCGACCGGGTCGGCCTGCTCATGGCCAAGTCCCTGTCGCCGTTCGACCAGGCGGCCGGGACGATCGTCACCGGCGGCACGAGCGCCCAGCTGATGCTGCGCCCGACCGTCGCCGGCCGGTCCACCTTCACGGGCAACGCGGCGGTCACCGCCCCGTGCCTGCTGCGGCTGAAGCGCACCGGGACGCACTTCACCGCATCCGTCTCGTCCGACGACGGCGCCACCTGGACCCCCCTCGCCGAGGGAGACATCCCCGGCTTCGGTGACGCCCCCTACTACGTGGGCCTCGTGGTCTGCTCCCGCAGCCCCCTGACCCACAGCACCACCGAGTTCGACGAGGTGAGCATCACCCCCATGTAGTCCTCCACGGATCGGAGAACCCCACATGAGCCGCACGTCCCCCCACACGCACCACGAGGGCGGCCAGGTGAGCCGCCGCGGTCTGCTCAAGACCGCCGGCGGCCTCACCGCGGCCCTCGCCCTCGGCACCACCGCCACCGCCACCACGGCGGACGCGGCCCCGGCGACCTTCACCCACCCCGGCATGCTGCACAACGCCGGCGACATCAACCGCGCCAAGGTCAGGGTCGCCGCGGGCACCGACCCCTGGGCCTCCGGGTGGCGCCGACTGACCGCCAACTCCCACTCGGCGTCCACCTGGACGCCCCGCCCCACCGCCACGATCATCCGCGGCGGCGACGGCCAGAACTACCCCCAGCTCTACAACGACATCCACGCCGCCTACCAGAACGCGCTGCGCTGGCACGTGGGCGGCACCGCCGCGAACGCCGACTGCGCCGTGCGCATCCTCAACGCCTGGTCGTCCACGCTCACCGAGATCACCGGAAACGCCGACCGGTACCTGGCCGCCGGCCTCTACGGCTGGCAGTTCGCGAACGCCGCCGAACTCATGCGCGGCTACGCCGGGTTCGACCTCAACCGGTTCAAGACGATGATGCTCAACGTCTTCTACCCGCTGAACGACCGGTTCCTGCGCGAGCACAACGACGCCTGCATCACCAACTACTGGGCCAACTGGGACCTGTGCAACATGGCCTCGATCATGGCCATCGGGATCCTGTGCGACGACGGCGCCAAGTACGACCAGGCCGTCAACTACTTCAAGAACGGCGGCGGCAACGGCCAGATCCGGCGCGCGGTGCCGTTCCTCTACCCGGGCGTCGAGGGCTACGACCTCGGCCAGTGGCAGGAGTCCGGCCGCGACCAGGGCCACACCATCATGGGTATGGGCCAGATGGGCGCGATCTGCGAGATGGCCTGGAACCAGGGAGAGGACCTCTACTCGTACGACGGCCGCCGCTTCATGAAGGCCGCCCAGTACGTCGCCAAGTACAACCTGAACATGAACGTGCCCTTCACCACCTACACCTGGGGCAGCGGCCAGAACTGCTCCCAGCAGTCGCACACCGCGATCAGCTCCATCTCCCGCGGCCAGCCCCGCCCGGTGTGGGCCATGCTCCACTACCACTACGGGCGGCGCCTGCTCCTCGACGACAAGTACATCGCCCAGATGTGCTTCTCCGTCCCCGCCGAGGGCGGAGGAGGCGACTACGGCACCACCAGTGGCGGATTCGACCAGCTCGGGTTCGGCACGCTGATGTACGCCAAATAGCGGTCAAGCCGGCTCGTGCACCGGAATACCCGTGGACCATGGGGTGCTCTGGTAGCACTGGTGCACGAGCGCGGCGAAGGGCTGGTGGGCGTATGACGGCAGGCCAGACGGATCCCGTGGTCAGGAGCCCGTACGGGGCCGTACGCGGCCGGTACGAGCGGGGAGTCGCGGTGTTCCGCGGCATCCCTTACGCGGCGCCCCCCTTCGGCCCCCGCCGCTTCCGCCCGCCCGTACCCCTCCCGCCCTGGGACGGCGTCCGCGACGCCGTCGCCTTCGGCCCGACTCCGCCGAAACCCCCGTACTCCGAGGCCTTCGCGCACTACCTGTCCGACCCGGTCGTGCCGGGCGACGACTGCCTCAACCTCAACATCTGGACCCCGCAGCCGGACCCGGGAGCCCGGCTCCCCGTCCTCATCTGGCTGCACGGCGGCGCCCTGACCAGGGGCTCGTCCGCCGTTCCCGTCTACGACGGCCATGCCTTCGCCCGCGACGGCGTGGTGTGCGTCTCCCTCAACTACCGACTGGGCGTGGAGGGCTACGGCCTGTTCCCGGACACGCCCCCGAACCCCGGCCTGCGCGACCAGATCGCCGCCCTGACCTGGGTGCACGAGGCCATCGAGGCCTTCGGCGGCGACCCCGGCCGCATCACCCTCTGCGGCCAGTCCGCCGGGGCGATCAGCGTCGGCGCCCTCATCGCCGCCCCGCAGACACAGGGGCTGGTCCGGCGGGCGGTCCTGCAGAGCGGGCCGCCCGAGGCGTCCGAGCGGGCCAAAGTACGCCGGATGGTGCGCCGTATGGCCTCCCGGCTGAAGATCCCCGCCACCGCCGAGGCCTTCGCCGCCGTCGACCGCGAGCTGCTCCTGCACACCCAGGCCGAGGTGGGCAAGCTCAGCAGCCCGGTGGTCGGCGGCCCCGCCTTCGGCATCGTCATCGACGGCGACACCGTCCCGCGCGACCCCCTGGAGGCCCTCACCGGGGGCGGCGCCGCCCCGGGCGTCGAGCTGATGACGGGCTGGACCCGCGACGAGTACCGGCTGTGGCTGGTCCCGGGCGGCCTCCTGGACCGTGTCGACCGCCTCGGAGCCGTCGCCTTCGCGGGAGCGATGGCCCGCTGCCACTGCGGCAGTGAGGTCCCGCGCGGCTACCGCGCCCTGCACCCCGAGGCGGGCACGGCGGACATCGTCGGCCAGCTGGTCACCGACCACCTCCTGCGCATCCCCCTGCACCACCTGGCCGACGCCCGTACGGAACCGTCGTACGTCTACGAGTTCGCCTGGCCCTCGAACCTCCCCGACCTGAGCTCCTGCCACGCGCTGGAACTCGGCTTCGTCTTCGACACCGGGGAGGTCCCGGAATCCCGGAAACTGGCGGGGGAGGGCGCGCCGCAGGAACTGGCCGACGCGATGCACACGGCGTGGGTGCGGTTTGCCACGGACGGCGATCCGGGCTGGGAACGCTGGGACGCTGCCCACCCGGTGCGCGTCTTCGGAGACCGCGCACCGGACGCCGAGCACGGCGTGGCCTACACGGCGTACGGGCCCCGGGACCGCGAACTCGCTCTCTGGGCGACCGCCGCCGCGATGCTCACGCCGGCGGGGCGTATGTTCCGCTGAGTGTGGACAGGAAGGCGGTCCAGGTGGCGGGAGTGAGAGTGAGGTGGGGGGTGGTGGGGGTTTTGCTGTCGCGTATGTGGACGGCGGTGGGGTGGGCTGACACTTCGACGCAGTTGCCGCCCTCGCTGCCGCTGTAGCTGGACTTGAACCACTCAGGTGCGGTGCCGCTCATGCCTCTCCCGGAAGACGGTCCAGCAGGTCCCTCGTGTCCTCGGGGGTGAGGGCCTGTGACCGCAGCATCGCACACTTCTGCGTAAGGATCGCCACCTCATCAGGGTCGGCGATGAGCTGGCTGCCGCGCTGGTTTTCCGTGTAGACGAGCCGCTGGTGTTCGGGTGTCTCCAGCAGGACGAACGGGCCATCGAGGGAGGCGTGACTGGTCCGATTCATCGGCAGGACCTGGAACATGAGGCCCGGCAGTTCCGAGCACGCGCGCAGGTGCCGCAGTTGCTCGACCCAGACCGCCCTGCCGCCGATGGGCGCTCGTAAGACCGGTTCCCAGACCACGAAGCAGGTGATGGGCGGGTTCTTGTCGTGCAGGATGCCCTGGCGTTCGATGCGCGCCGCCACCAACTGGGCGATTGTGTCCTCGTCGTAGAACGGCACGCGACTGCGGAACACCGCCCACGCGTACGCCTCCGTCTGGAGAAGACCCGGCAGCACCTGGTTCTCGTAGGACGAGATCGCGATGGCCTCTCGCTCCCGGTCGAGGAACTCCTCCGCCCACAACGGGATGAGATCCACCTCCGGCATCTCCGCCAGCGCGGCCACCAACGCCCCCTTGGTATCGAGGAGTTGGTCCAACTGCTCCGCGAGATCCATCTTCAGGGGCCGTCTGCCCTGCTCGATGGACGCGATCTGCTGCTCCCCGACGACGAAGATCTCCCCGAGGGACTTCTGCGTGTACCCGGCCGCTTCCCGGAAGAGGGCGAGCAGCGCACCCACCATCTTCATCGCCGAGGCGTTCCTGCGTGATCGTCGTGACCGTGTCGTGGTGCTCATGGCGGCGAACTCCCCACCCGCGCGCGTACTTGCACTGTTGCGCGCACGTACAACATGGCTGTACGAGTGCGCGCTCTGTTCCATGATGGCCACGGAGTGTGACTGTCGTCCCGTGAATGACGAAACTCCACTCCTGCTCCAACCCCCGTCTCCGCGCGAGCGGTTCTACCGCCGGGAGCGCCAGTCCGTCCCGGCCGCACGCGCGTTCGCGCGCGACGCGCTCATGGACTGGGGCGGGTGCGGTCGCGCGGAGGACGTGCTGCTCTGTGTGAGCGAACTGGCGACGAACGCGCTGGTGCACGGCGTGCCGCCCGGCCGTGGATTCCTGCTGAGGCTGGTGTCGTACGGCGCGGACGGTGGCGTACGGATCGAGGTGCACGACAGTGGTGACGGCGTGCCGGTGCTGCCGCGGCAGGACGTCCAGGAGCCCGGCGAGGGCGGGCGGGGCCTGTTGCTGGTGTCGGAGCTGGCGGACAAGTGGGGCGTGGGGGCGAGGTGTCCCGGCAAGGTCGTCTGGTGCGAGTTCGAAGGCCCTGGCCGTCGCGCCGGCGACGGCAAGACCTCCAAGACAACTGGGGTACTGGTTGGTAGGTCGGCGTCATGGCGCTGCCGGTGAGCGTCTACGGCGCCGCGGGCCTGTGCGGTTGGACGTCATCAACCCGCGCCAGGGAAACCCCGGAGAGGTAGCGCGAGCTTAAAATAAGTTGCTACTATTTTTTATGACCTTCTCTACCGACGCCGCGAACACGACTCCCAAGGGCGGCGCTGTGGCCCCGGGTCGGCGTTCGCTGGCTCCCGATCTCGCGCGCGGCGTGATGCTGCTCGTGATCGCTGTCGTTCACGCGCACATGTACGTTCAGGCAGACGACTACCTACCGCTCGGCTACCCCACCGAGGGCGGATTACTGGACCGGGCCGTCGCGGGCGTGGTCACCGTCATGGGCGACACACGCGGATACCCCATGTTCGCCGCCCTGTTCGGGTACGGAGTAGCGCAGATCCACAGACGGCAACAGGCTGCGGGGAGGGAGTGGCACGACATCCGCCGTCTGCTGCGACAGCGCGGCCGCTGGCTGGTCGTCTTCGGTGGCTGCCATGCCGTCCTGCTGTACTCCGGCGACATACTGGCCGCCTACGGGCTCATCGCGCTGCTGTTCGCCGGGATGCTCAGGTTCAGGGACAGGTCGCTGCTCGTGGCCGCCGGCGTGCTGTGCCTCATCAGCACGACCTTGTTCTCCCTGATCGCGGCGAGCGCTGGCATGGACGGCGGGGCCAGCACGGTGGTCAGCACGACTGAGAATCCCCTTCGGGACGCACTCAACCGGGCGACCGGCTGGCCGGGCTCGACGCTGATGCTGGTCTTCATCTCGGTCGGACCGTTCCTGCTCGGCGTCTGGGCCGCCCGTCGGCGTGTCCTGGAAGAGCCCGGCCGCCATCAGCGGTTCCTGCGGAACACGGCCGCGATCGGAATCGGCGCCGCGATCGCCGGCGGGCTCCCACTCGCCCTGATCACCTCGCTGGTGTGGACCGACCCGTCACAGGCCACGCTCGGGCTGGCAGGCGTACTGCACATGGCCGGCGGAGTCGGGGGCGGCTTGGGGTACGCGGCCCTGATCGGGCTGCTGGCGGTACGTGTCGGCGAGCAGCGTGGTCCGCTCGTGACCGCGCTCAGCGCCTGTGGTCAGCGTTCGATGACCTGCTATCTGCTGCAGTCGGTCGCCTGGCTCGGTCTGTTCGCGCCCTACACGCTGAATCTCGGCCGGCACCTCGGCGTCGCGGGAACCGTGCTGGTCGGCGTCATCGTCTGGGCGTGCTCCGTACTGATAGCCGACGTTCTGCGACGCAAGAACCGGCGTGGTCCCGCCGAGACAGCGCTCCGCCGGCTCACCTACGGTCCGTCCCGCGAACGTTCCCCTGTCCAGAAGGCGTCCTGACCGTCAGCGTGAGGCCGCCTCGCCGTCGAACAGCCGGTCGACGTACCGGACAAGCGCGGTTCGTAGCTCGTCCGCTGCGTACCCCGCACCGGTCACGACATGGTGAAGGCTCAGCCCGTCCACAAAAGCGATCAGTGCCGCCGCCTCCCCGGCGACGTCGATGCCGTCAGCGAGCTCGCCTGCACGCTGTGCGCCGCTGAGCGCCTCCACAAGGCCGTCGTGCAGATCGCGAGAGGCGGCCTTGTGGGTGGCGGCCATCTCCGGGTCGGTGAGCGAGGCCTGGAGGAAGCTCAGCCAGACCTTGAGTTCCTTCTCCCGCTCGTCATCCAGTGGGAGGAAGGTCTCCATGATGCGGACGACGATCCCACGCACCGGCAGGGTGATCTCCACCTGCCGCACCCGCTCGCGGACCTGGCCGTAGATCCATTCCACGCCGAACCTGAGGAGGTCGCCCTTGGTACGGAAGTACCGCTGCACCAGCCCCACGGAAACCCCGGCCGTCGCGGCGACGTCAGCCAAGGCGGTGCGGGCGAGTCCACGCTCAGCCACGGTGCTCATCAGCGCATCGGCAATCTGGGCGCGACGTGTGTCGGCATCGGCATGTCGTGTCATGAAAGCAGTCTCGCCTATTCGTTCGCCCCGGTGCCCTGCCCCCTTAACGGGCCGGGGGCGGCCCCACCGAGTCGCGTACGACGACGTGTGTGCCCAGCAGCAGATGTTCGTCGGGGGAGCCCGGCGTGTGGTCGAGGGCCGTGCGGACGGCGAGGCGGCCGAGTTCCTCGTAGGGGACGTGGACCGTCGTCAGGGCGGGGTGGAGGTCGCGGGCGAAGGGGATGTCGTCGTAGCCGGCGAGGGAGATGTCGCCGGGGACGGTCAGGCCCGCCTCGTGCAGGGCGGTGAGGGCGCCCGCCGCGACCATGTCGGTGGCCGCCACGACGGCCGTGAAGTCGAGGTCGTCCTTGAGGGCTTGCCGCATGAGGCGGTGGCCGGCGTCGCGGGTGAAGTCGCCGTGCAGGAGGAGGGACGGGTCGGGGGTGAGGCCCCGGGCCCGGTGGGCGGCGAGATAGCCGCGTTCGCGGCCCAGAGCCGTGGTGTGGTCCGCCCGGCCGCCGAGGAACAGCACACGGCGGTGGCCCTGGGCGAGGACGTGGGCGACCAGGGTGTAGGCGCCGCCCTCGTTGTCGTACTCGATGACCGTCACCGGGGCGCCGGGGTCCAGTGGTGGTCTGCCGCACAGGACCAGGCGGGAACCGGCCGAGGCGAGGGAGTCGGCCATGCGGTGGGTGCGTTCGCGGTACTCGGGGGTGTCGGCGGTGCCGCCGACCAGGATCACGGCGGCGGCGCGCTGGGCGCGCATCATCTCGACGAACTCCAGCTCGTGCCGGACGTCGCCCTCCGTGCTGCAGACCAGGCAGAGGTGGCCGAGGCGGGTCGCCTCGCGTTCGACGCCGTGGGCCATGTGCGCGAACGACGGGCCGGTGATGTCCTCCAGCACGAAGGCGAGCGTGGGCGTGCCGACACCCGCGATCGCCTTCGCCCGCGCGTCCGCGACGTAGTCCAGCTCGCGGACCGCCCGCATGACGCGCCCGCGGGTCGCCGCGCTCACCGGGTACACGCCGCCGAGCACCCGGGACACCGTCGACGCCGAGACCCCCGCGCGGGCCGCCACGTCCCGGATGGTGCTGCGGCTCGCGTCCCCGCTCTTCCTCGTCATGACTGCCTCGTCTCTCCCGGGCGCCGGTCCGCACCCACCCCTCGGGAACTGCGGCAACGTGATGGCAACCGGTTCCCTCGACGGAGGCTAGCAGCGGGGAGGGGAGGGGGAGGAGGGTTGTGCGAGGACTGGTGAACCGGTGGTGAGCACGTACGCTCCTATGCCGCCCCCAGCGTCCCCGCGATGCCCGAGACCGCCTCCGGGCCCACCCGGCAGCAGCCGCCGATCAGACGGGCGCCGGACTGCCGCCAGCCCTTCACCTGGTCGGCGGTGAAGGTGGAGCGGCCGGTCCAGGAGCGGGCCTTGGCGTCCCAGGTCTCGCCGCTGTTGGGGTAGACGACGACCGGCTTGCCGGTGACCCGGGCCGCGGTCGCGGCGGCGGTGTCCACGTCCTCGGGTGCGCAGCAGTTCACGCCGACCGCGATCACCTCGTCCGCCTCGGCGGCCAGGGCGAAGGCCTCCTCCAGCGGCTGCCCGGCGCGCGTGCGGCCACCGGCGACGGAGTACGTCAGCCAGGCCGGCACTCCGAGCCCGCGCACCGCCCGCAGCAGGGCGGTGGCCTCGTCGGCGTCGGGAACCGTCTCCAGCGCGAGGACGTCGGGGCGGGCGGCGGCCAGCACCTCCAGACGGGGGCGGTGGAAGCGCTCCAGTTCGTCGATCGTGAGGCCGTAGCGGCCCCGGTACTCGGAGCCGTCCGCGAGCATCGCCCCGTAGGGACCGGCCGAGGCCGCCACCCACAGCGGGCGCGAGACGCGTGCGAGCCGGGCCGCGTCCCGTGCCGACTCGACGCTGAGCGCCATGAGTTCGGCCGCCCGGTCGTGGTCGATCCCGCGCTTGGCGAAGCCCTCGAACGTGGCCTGGTAGCTGGCCGTGATCGCCACGTCGGCGCCCGCCCGGAAGTAGGCGAGGTGCGCCTCCGTGATCGCCTCCGGCTGTTCCGCGAGCAGCCGCGCCGACCACAGTTCGTCGCTCAGGTCGTGCCCGGCCGACTCGAGCTGGTTGGACATGCCGCCGTCGAGGACGACCGTCCCGGCGGCGAGGGCTTCGGCGAGGGTGAGGGTGCTGGTCATATGGACGACGGTAGTCGAGACCCGGCGGTGGACCCCAGCCGATTGCGTCCAGTACATGAACAGGTCGCCCAACATATGGGACGGCGGGTTACGATCACAGCCCTCCCCCCACCCCCCCTCCGTTCGTCAGGACCGCCCAT
The DNA here is from genome assembly GCF_014205255.1 of Streptomyces caelestis. Taxonomy (GTDB): domain Bacteria; phylum Actinomycetota; class Actinomycetes; order Streptomycetales; family Streptomycetaceae; genus Streptomyces; species Streptomyces caelestis. The sequence continues at coordinate 6,855,906 of NZ_JACHNE010000001.1, forward strand.
GACCGTCCCCAGCCCCGCCGAGGCCGCCGAACCCGTCGAGCCGGCCCCGGCGCCCGCTCCCCGCCGCACCTTCGGCCTCGCCGCCGCCACGGCCCTCGTCATGGGCAACATCATCGGCGGCGGCATCTTCGCCCTGCCCGCCACCGTCGCCCCCTATGGCACGGTCAGCCTGCTCGCCTTCGTCGTGCTCTCGGTCGGCGCGGTCGCCCTCGCGCTGCTCTTCGGCAGGCTGGCGCGGCGCAGCCCGGTCACCGGCGGGCTGTACGTCTACCCGCGGGACGCCTTCGGCGAGTTCGCCGGGTTCCTGTCGGCCTGGTCGTACTGGACGATGTGCTGGGTCAGCATCGCCGCCCTGGCCGTCGCGGTCGTCGGTTACGTCGACGTCCTGATACCCCTGCACGGCAACCACGTCCTCCAGGCAGCCGTCGCCATGGCCGCTCTCTGGCTGCCCGCCGCCGCCAACTTCGCGGGCACGCGGTGGGTCGGCACGGTGCAGGTCGTCTCAACGGTCCTGAAGTTCGTACCGCTGCTCCTCCTCGCGACGATCGGCCTGTTCTTCGTCGACACGGACAACTTCGGCCCGTTCAACGCCTCCGGCCAGAGCGTCTCCGGCGCGCTGGCCGCCTCCGCCGCGCTGCTGCTGTACAGCTTCCTCGGGGTCGAGTCGGCCGCGGTCAGCGCGGGCGAGGTCCGCGACCCCGGGCGCACGGTCGCCCGGGCGAGCGTCCTCGGCACGCTGGCCTCGGCATTGGTCTACATCCTCGGCACGGTCGCCGTCTTCGGCCTCGTCCCGCACGGTCAACTCGTCGACTCCGGCGCCCCGTTCGCCGACGCGGTGAACGCCCTCACCGGCAGCTCCTGGGGCGGCACCGTCATCGCCCTGGTCGCCGTCGTCTCGATCACCGGCTGCCTCAACGGCTGGATCCTCATGGCCGCGCAGATGCCGTACGCCGCCGCACGTGACGGTCTCTTCCCCGCGCCCTTCGCCCGGGTCGGCAAGGGCGGCGTCCCCGGCTTCGGCGTCTGGGCCTGCGCGGTCCTCGGCACGCTCCTCATCGCCCTCAACTACACGGCGGGCCCGGACACCACGTTCCGCGTCCTCGTCCTGATCACGACGTTCACCGGCTGCGTGCCGTACCTGCTGTCGGCTGCGGCCCAGCTGTACTGGCTGGCGCGCGGCACCCGCGCCCGCGTCCGCCCCGCGGGCCTCGCCCGCGACCTGACCGTCGCCGTCCTGTCCTTCGGCTTCTCCTTCTGGCTGATCGCGGGCGCCGGCTACGCGGCCGTCTACCAGGGCGTGCTGTTCCTGTTCGCCGGGATCCCGGTGTACGTGTGGCTGCGGGGGCGGCGGGAGGCGTCCGCCTAGAGCGCGTCGCGGGAGGCCGTGGTCGTGCAGCCCACGCGTCCTAGCCCTGTGTCGGGTTGCTGTGCAGCTTGCGCCGTTCCCGGCGGTTGGGATGGCGGATGACCACTCCCGCCATGCCGCCGGACCCGGTGAGCCGGACCAGCGGAGTTCCCGGGAGCCGGTCGGGGGTCGTCTTGTCCGTCAGGCCGCCGACGCCGGGGTGCATGCCGCTGGTGTCCGCGGCCCAGGCGTCGGGGATGACGATCGTGACACCGGATGTCTCCCCGTACGCCTCCACCGCGACCTCCGTGAGGCGGCACTCGACCCGGGTGAAGTCGATCTTCACACCCCCCATGCCTCCGTGAGCGATCACGTGCCCCGGAGCCTCCCAGCGCCCGGGGCCTCTAGACGCGCCATACATGCCGCCTTTGAGTACCAGCGGCGCCTGGCTCCCGGTGGAGTTCGGCCTCGGCAAGTCGGCGGTCAGGACGGCCAACTCGGCGTGCGTCTTGGACGTCAGCGCCTGCTCCAGGCGCGAATCCAGCTCATCGAAATCGATGCGCCCCTCGGCTGCCGCATCCCGCAACTGCTCGACCACTGCTTCCCGGTCGTCGTGAGAGGCGCGGAGCTCTCCTGAGTGAACAGGGCGCGGAGCGGGATTTGGAGGCTGAGTAGTCATGGCCACCAGAGTAGGCAGCCGGCGGACCGGGCGGACTGCTGCCGCCGTTTCTGCCCCCCTGAGCTTGTTCTGCAACCTGCAGCGTCGAGACGTTGCGGTGATGCGGCCGGCCCGGTGGTGAGACCGGGCCAGCCTGTCCGGTCCCCAGGACTACCCGGGGTACACGGTGTATGCGTGGCAGTCCTCACAGCCCTTGATCAAGGCCTTGGTGAACTTGCCCTTGGGGCTGGTGCGCGTCACCGAGGTACTGTCGTGCGCCCACTCCCCCCACGCGTCACCATGCATACGAAGCCAGACGTGGCCCGCGCACCGTCCGTCGTTGCCCTTGGCTGCGACGGCCTTCTTCTTGGTGAGAGTCATGGCGTAGTCGGTCTTGCAGGACCGCTCGTAGTGGAAGAAGCCGGGTTCATCGGTGATGATCGTGTCCGTGCCGGCGGCGGACGCGGTGGTGGTGGTCAGCATCAAGGCTGCGGCAGTGGCGCCGAGGGCCGTGGCGATGCGCTTCCGCGCTGCGGTGATGGTCATGTGGGTTCCCCGTGGTCGTCGTGGGTGAGCGTGGTGGCGTTGCCCGGGACCAACCCGGTCCAAGACCGGCAAGGGACCTGCCGGTGGCTGCCGAGAAGGCCCTTTCTGTTGTGCGCTCCACACTGCGAGGCGGATCCTGCACCAACCTTGCAAGAACCTAGACTCCGCTGGTGGGCGCGGGTTACTGAACCCGGGACAGCTGGATCGGACCGGTTGCCGGACACGGGGCACGGGGTACGGGGCGCTGGGAGGGCTTGTCATGGAGTTCCGACTGCTCGGTGGTATCGAGGCGCGGGCGAGTGGTGAGCCGGTGGATCTCGGGCCTGCCCGCCAGAAGTCCGTACTTGCGTCCCTGCTGATGGACGTCAACCGCACGGTGGCAACGGACCAGCTGGTTTACCGGGTATGGGGGCAGGCCCCGGCGCGGCGGGCCAAGGACACTCTGTACAGCTACCTCTCCCGGCTGCGCGGTGTGCTGTCGGGCGTGGGCGTGGACGTCAGTCGCAGCTCGGGGGGTTACGTGGTTGTCGCTGATGCGTTGGCGGTGGATGTGCACCGGTTCCGTCATCTGCTTGAGGATGCGCGCCGGGCGGCCGACGCGCCGAGGGCCGCAGCCGCCTTCCAGGAGGCACTGGCGCTGTGGCGCGGGACGCCGTTCGCCGGGGTGGACACTCCCTGGTTCAACGCGGCCCGGGAGGCCCTGAGCAGGGAGCGGCAGGCCGCTGAGCTGGACTGTGTGGATGTCAGATTACGGCTGGGTGAGCACACCGCGCTGCTGGCGTCCCTGTCCGAGCGCAGTGGGGCCCATCCGCTGGATGAACGGCTGGCGGCTCAGTACATGCTGGCCCTGTACCGGTGCGGCCGGCAGGCCGATGCGCTCGCCCACTATCGGCGTGTTCGGGCCATCCTCGCCGAGGAGCTGGGCATTGATCCGGGAACGGAACTGCAGCGTCTGCACCAGGCGATTCTGAGCGGCGACCCGGAGCTGGAACCGCAGCCGGCCACTCCACTGGCCGCAGCTTCGGTCTTGGTGCGGACACCGGCCGAGGCTGCCTGGACCGTTCACTGCCAACTCCCCCTGGATGTACCGGGGTTCGTTGGCCGCGCCGAGCTGATCCGGCGCTTGGAGGAAGAGCTGACCGCCCCCGTGACCGCGCCGGTCGTCGTGTCCGGCTCACCCGGCGTCGGCAAGAGCGCGCTCGCGGTACACCTCGGCCACCGCCTGCGGACCGCTTTCCCCGACGGCCAGTGGTATGTACACCTGGCGGGTAACAGCGGCCGTCCGCGTGATCCGGCCGAGGCACTTTCAGCGATGCTGCGCGCCTCCGGACAGGACCCGCAGACCATTCCCGAGCCGCTGGACGACCGCGCGGCCACCTTCCGCAGCCGGCTGGCCGACCGCAAGGTGCTCCTCGTCCTGGACGACGCGGCCGGTGCCGAGCAAGTCCGGCCGCTGCTGCCGGGCACCACCGGCGTCGCGGTCCTCGTCACCAGCCGGTCCGACCTGCGCGGCCTGGCCGTCAGCCACGCTGCCCGCACCGTACCCCTGGACGTGCTCGCCCCGGCCGAGGCCCGCTCCCTGCTGGTCACCACCCTCGGCTCGGCGCGGGTAGGCGACGAGCCGGAGGCCGCCGAGCGCCTGGCCGACCTGTGCGGCCACCTCCCCCTGGCACTGCGCATCGCCGCCGCAAACCTCGCCGCTCGGCCCGGCCGCTCACTCACCCAGTACACAGCAGAGCTGGCCGACGATGAGCGGCTCGCCAAACTGTCCATCGCCGGGGACGACCAGGCCGCCGTCCGGACCGCCTTCGACCACTCGTACGCCGCCCTGGAGCCCGACACGGCACGCCTGTTCGCCCTGCTCGGCCTGCACCCCGGACCCCACTTCAGCACCGAAGCGGCCGCAGCCCTGCTCGACTCCCCGCTCCCCGTCGCCGAGCATCTCCTCGACCAGCTCACCACTGCCGGCCTCGTGCAGTACACCGCCGCCGACCGGTTCCAGTTCCACGACCTGCTGCGGCTGTACGCCGCCGAACACGCCACGGCCGACCCCGACCACCCGGCGGCCTGGCAACGGCTGTGCGACTGGTACCTGGCCACCGCCGACGCCGCCACCGCCTTCGACTACGCCGGCAGCGTCCAGCTTCCGCGTCCGCGCGCTCAATCCACCCGCTTCGACGACCGGCACCAGGCCCTCGCCTGGCTGGAGTCCGAACGCGCCAACCTGGCCGCCCTGATCATCCGCACCGCCGATTCCGGCCCGCGCGAGATCTCCTGGCAGCTGGCCGACCAGCTGCGTACGTACTACTACAGTCGTCGGCACATGGCAGAGTGGCAGGCCACAACAACGGCCGCCCTGCGCGCCGCCGAACACGACGGCGCCACCCTCGCCCAGGCTGTGCTGTGGAACAGCCTCGGCCTGCTACGCCAGCACACCGGCGACACCCAGGCCGCCCGCGAGGCCCTGCACGCCGCCCAAGAGGGATATCGCACCACCGGGTTCACCCTCGGTGAGGTCGCCATCCTCACCAGCCTCGCGATCCACTACGCCCTGCGCGGCGAGATGCGCCAGGCACTCGACTGCCAGCAGGACGGCTACGCCCTGCTCCGCGATCTGGGCAGGCCGGTACTGCTCGCCCGCGCACTCAACACGATGGGCCTGGCCCACGCGTATCTCGGCGAGTTCAACCAAGCGGTGGACCGCATCACAGAAGCGATCGAGACATTGCGCGCGAACGACCGGCCATCGGGCACTGTCGGCCCCCTGGCCAACCGTGCCATCGCCCGACACGGCCTCGGCCACTACGCCGAAGCACTCGCCGACGCCACCGAAGCACTGCGACTCTGCAACAGCCACCAACGCCGCAACAGTGAGCCCCCCGTCCACGAGATCCTCGCCCGCATCCACCGCGACACCGGCCGGCCCGGCCTCGCCCGAACCCACGCCGAGCAGGCCCTGCGCACCGCCCGCGCGCTGGGTGAACCCACCCTTGAGGCCGACAGCCTGATCACCCTCGGCTCCATACACCGCCTGGACGACCACCTCGGCATCGCCACCGCATGCCTCCAGGAAGCCGTCGAACTCACCCACCGCTGCGGTTTACGCCACCAGGAAGCCGACGCCCACGCCCAACTCGCCCGCGCTCACCTCGCATCCGGCGCGACACCCACCGCGACGCACCACGCTCACCAAGCACTGGCCATCGCCCGAGCCCTGGACCTGCGCCCCGCAGAACACCGCGCCCTGACAGCCCTCGCCGCGATCGCCCAAACCGCCGGCACCCCCACCCAGGCCGCCGAACACACAGCAAAGGCCCAGCAGATCCAGAACGAGACCGGCTACCACCCATCCCCCGCAGACGAACCCAGGTGACACCCCCGGGTATCGCCATCTCTTGCCTCTCACCCATGGAACACATCGAGATGATCATTGATCACGGCTGGGTGAGCGAGTCAAGCAGGCACCCGGCTCGGGGCGGGCCGGTCTCACAAGGACCTCACCGTAAGCTGACGGGATGCCTGAAGTCGCCGTGGCGGACGCCGAGTTTCGCGAGGTTTTCGATTCCGCAGCCCTCGGAGGGACGACCCTCGTACCTCTCACGCACAACCCGTTGAACGGCGTCACCGCGGGCGTGTGGCGTGTCACGGGCGGCGGGCGGTCGGCCGTGCTGAAGGTGCTGACGCGGACCAAGGAGACCAGCGTCACGTGGGCCGCCTCCAACGACCCGCGGCACTGGAACTTCTGGCGCCGGGAGGCATACGTCTACCAGTCGGGGCTCGCCCAGATCTGGCAGCGGCACGGCATCCGCGCGCCCCGGCTGCTGGCCTGCGTCGAACGCCCCGACGGTGACCTGGCGTTGTGGCTGGAGGACGTGCCGGGCGAACCGGCGACGGCCTGGCCGCTAGCGCGGCACGTCGAGCACGCGTACCGGCTCGGGGCCGCGCAGGGCGCCGTGGGTGCCGGGGAGGACCGGCCGTGGCTGTCGCAGCGCTTCCTGCGCGACTACACGGCCGGCAGGACGACGGGCCAGGACCTGCTCGATGACGACAGGGCCTGGCGACACCCCCTGGTCCGGGAGCACTTCCCGGCGGGGCTGCGTGAGGACATGGTCCGCCTCCACCACGACCGTGAGTGGTTCCTCACGGTCATGGAGTCCCTGCCGCGCGCCTTCTGCCATCTCGACCAGTGGCCGGCCAACGTCCGCTCCGACGGGCGCGACAGCGTCGTCCTCGACTGGGCGTTCGCCGGGGACGGCGCACTCGGCGAGGACCTCGGCAACTACCTCCCCGACTCCGTCTTCGACCTGTTCGTCCCCGCCGCCGACCTGCCCGGCCTGGCCAAGGCGGCCTACGACGCCTACGCGCACGGCCTGCGCGCGAGCGGCTGGCGCGGTGACGAACGGCTCGTACGGCTCGGCGTGTGCGCCTCCGCCGTGAAGTACGACTGGCTCACCGCGCTGATGCTGGCCCGGGCGGACGACGAGCAGCCGGCCTACGGCGGCCAGGGTGCCGTCCCCGCTGAACTCCGCTACCGCGAACGCGGCCTGGCCCTGGCCTTCCTCGCCGACTGGGCGGCCGAGGCCCGGTTGCTGGCACCCCAGCTCGGCTTCCCGGAGGCGCCGAGCGGCCGCTGACCCTCGCGTTCCCCGCCGTGAGCCTCACTGCCGCGCGCGGGCCGTGTGCCGGCCGGCGCGTCGGCGGCCCCGGCCGCGTCGCGTCGCCATCGGTACGGCGAGGCTGACGACGAGGGCCAGCCCGAGGGCGTACGGCCACCAGCCGAAGCCGACGTCCTCGGACGCACCGGCGCTCCGGGGTGCCACGGCGCCGGACGCGGATGCCTCGGGTGCGGTGGGTGAGGGACTCGGGGCGGTTCCGGCGGTCAGGGCGACGTCGTTCCCGTCTCCGGCCCGGTAGTCGATGCGGTAGGTGGTGTCGCCGAGCTTCAGACGGGCGCCTTGCCTCAGCCCCTTGAACGTTCCCGTGATCCTGCCGTCGCCCCTGTGGTCGAGGACGGTGATCTCACGAGCGGGCCGGCCCCGGCCTCCGAGAGCCGAGACGTCGAGGTCCCCGGCCAGCCGTACCGTCCCCGTCACCCTCAGCGGCTTGCCGCGCAGGACCAGGGTGCCCTTCGAGCTCTGCGTGTAGGCACCGTTCACCGTGAGGCCGGTCGTCACGGCACCTTCGTTCGTCACCGCTCCCGCGACCGTGCCCTTGCCGGTGAGCGTGGTCGCGACGCGCAGGCCCGCCGCACCCGCGTCCAGCCGCGCCCCGGCCGCCGTGATCCGTATCGCCTTGCTGCGAGTCACCGTGGCACCTTTTCGCAGGGCCAGGGTGCCCTTGGAGACGGTGGTCGTCCCGGTGTACGTGACGGCGGGCCCCGTCAGTGTCGTCGTGGCGGCTCCCGACTGGGTGAGCGAGCCGCTGCCGCCGATGCGGGAGAGGGTGAGAGGCCGGCTCGTGTTGCGCAGGACGAGTGAGCCGTTGTTGACGACCTTGTAGTGGGCGCCCGCCGTGTACAGCCCGCCGTCCCCGCCCCGCTTCCCGCTGCCCAGCCGGAGCACCGCGCCCTTCTCGACCGTCGTCGAGCCGTCGTAGTACTGGACGGCCGCGAAGGTCACGTCGTTGCCGGGGGTTCCGGCGATGACGATGTCGCCGGCGCCGGGGGCCGAGAGGGTGTCGTGGAACCTGCCGCCGCCGATGGGGGCGCCGAGCGTCACCGGGCCGTCGTAGTCGAAGGTGAGGCGGGAACGGGAGCGGGCGGCCAGGAGGTTGATGTAGACCGTCTCGGCGGTGCCCGGCATGAAGATCCGGTTCGTGGTGCCGTCGCCCCACTGGACGTTCGCGCCCTTGATGTTGGTGCCGCGCTTGTTGACGTTCTTGCGGGCGGGCGTCCAGTTGAGGGCCGGGTCGCTGAGCGACGGGTCGCTGTCGCCGCCCCGGTCCGACCAGCTGTACTGGCCCGTCAGGATCACCTTGCCGCCGGGCCGCGACTGGACGTTGATGTCGCTGCCGTACTCGCGCTGGTAGAAGTCCATGCCCATCGTGACGGTCCGGCCGAGCGGCGTGTCGACGGTCCAGGTGCCCTGGTTGAGGACCTTGCGGACGTTCGGGAGCGAGGTCGCGTACTCCGGGCGGCCGGCGTTCAGCTGCGTGCCGTTGTCGATCACCCCGGAGAAGGAGTGCGTGCCCGACACGTCCCAGGTGCCCCACAGGAACCTCGGCTGGGTGATCAGCCCGGAGCCGCTGATGGTGCCCAGGTTGTACGCGCTCCTCAGCGACAGCCGCAGCGTGCCGTCGACCCGGATGTTGTCCTGGTTGAGGCGGAACGCCGGGGTGTTGTACGGGAAGCGGCCGATCAGTCCCGTCGTACCGCCGTCGCCGTACTGGAGCGTCGCGCCGCGCTCCACCGTGACGGCCGGCGGGTCGGGGTTGGCGACGGTGACGTACGGGTGGTTCCCGCCCAGCGTCCGCACCCGCTGCCGCCGCCGGGACTCCGGGAGCGTGAAGTCGCTGTCCTTCGTGAGGACCAGCGTGCCGCTGCCGCGCACCGTGAGCGTGCCCTCGCCGCGGAACACGCCGTCGTACGTCGTCGTCCCGCGCGGCACGCTGACGACCGTGTCGCCGCCGAGCGTCACGTCCCGGTCGGCCAGCACGTCGGCGGTGACGTCCCGCGGACCGGCGGCCCCCGCCGGGGGAGCGGCGAGCAGGGAGGCGACCGCCGCGAGGAAACCGGCGGCCGCTGCTGTGGTGTGGGTGAGACTGCGCACGGGAGGGGAGACGCGGGTGGAGGGCGGCCGATAACAGAAAATCGACGGTTGCCGTTCGGCCGCTCAGCGCCGGGCGAACTGCACACGCGTCGGCTGTACGGCGTCCGGGCGGACCGCGATGCCGTCGACGGTGAGTTGTTCGCCGTAGATGTCGGTGAGCCTCAGGGAGCCGCCGCAGCCGGTGCCGTCGGGGGAGAGGAAGTAGTTGTACTCGGTACGGGTCAGCCGGGTCCATCCGCTGCCGGTCCTGACCTCCAGCCGGGCCAGCGGGTTGCGGTGGCCGAGTGCCTGGATGCCGCACCAGTGGCGGCTGGAGCCGGTCTTGTAGCGGATCGAGACGGTGTCGGACGTGCTGGGGCTCAGCAGGCTCCAGGTGATCGGGATACGGCCGGCGGAGAGGCCCGCGAGCTTGGCGAAGGCCTCTTTGCTGAGGTCGAGCTGGCCGGGGGCGCAGGGCAGTGGGCACTCGTTGGTGATCCGGACCGTGACGGAGGCGCCGTTCGCGGCGCGGACCAGGATGTGCGCCCCGCATGCCTTGGACGTCTCGTAGTCGGTGTGGTTCATCGCGGCGACCATGAGGTCGGGGCTCGGGCCGTACAGGCAGGCGCCGTCGCCGTCCTTGGCGTCGTAGTGGGTGGCGACTCCCTGGTAGGCGACCTGGGGCTGGATGCGTCCGGCCAGCGGTGCCGTGCCGGACGCCGGCCGTGGTGCGGACGGCCGGGCGCCGCTGGGCGAGGGCCGTGCCGACGAGGTGGCCGCGGTCGGCGTCGGGGTCGGGGATGCCTTGGACGGCGTCGGCGTCGGCGTCGGCTTCGGTCTGGGCTTCTGTCCCGGTGCCGTGCGCGGGGTACTCGGCTGCTTGCCGGCGGTGGGCTCGGCAGCGGCTCGCACGGTGTCCGGCTCGCTGCCGGGGCGGAGCGCCATCATCAGGGACAGCAGAACTCCCACCGCTGCCACGGCGACGGCGAGGACGAGGGCCGTGCGCCGCTTGCGGAGGGGACGGCGGCGGGAATGGGATGCCACGGGTGGGTCCTTACGTGGTTCAGGATCAGGAGAACGCGTACTTTCGCCGCATCAGTGGTCGCCGGGGCCCGAAAGGTTGCCGCGCGTGCGGAGGTGGCCCTTCCAGGAGCCGGACGTCTTCGTCCCGTCAGACCCGTTGACCTCCAGGTGACACACCCTTACCTTTTCGGCGTTCGTAATGACAGATGGTGTTCGAAATGTCAGACGACGTATCAGGCAACGCCGTGTGTCCCCCAGTGAGAGGCAGGCCCCACCGCATGAGCCGCGATCGCGACCACGCTCTGCCCGAACCCCCCAGCCGCAGACTGCTGCTGAAGGGTGCCGCAGCCGCCGGTGCCCTGGCCGCCGTCCCGGGCGTGGCCCAGGCCGCCCACCTGGCCAGGCCCCCGAAGCCGGCCCCCTTCGTGAACCCGCTCGTCCGCAACCGGGCCGACCCGCACATCAACCGGCACAAGGACGGCTTCTACTACTTCACCGCCACGGCCCCCGAGTACGACCGCATCATCCTGCGCCGCTCCCGGACCCTGAACGGCCTGGGCACGGCGGCCGAGTCCGTGATCTGGCGTGCCCATCCGACGGGGAACATGGGCGCGCACATCTGGGCGCCCGAACTGCACCGCATCGGCGGCAAGTGGTACATCTACTTCGCCTCGGCGCCCGCGGAGGACGTGTGGGCGATCCGCATATGGGTGCTGGAGAACGCCCATCCCGACCCCTTCAAGGGCACCTGGGTGGAGAAGGGCCAGGTGAAGACGGCCTGGGAGACCTTCTCCCTGGACGCCACCACCTTCACCCACCGGGGCAAGCGCTACCTCGCCTGGGCGCAGCACGAGCCCGGAATGGACAACAACACCGGCATCTTCCTGTCCGAGATGGCGAACCCGTGGACCCTGAAGGGCCCGCAGGTCCGGCTCTCCACCCCCGAGTACGACTGGGAGTGCATCGGCTTCAGGGTCAACGAGGGCCCGTACGTCCTCAAGCGCAACGGCCGCCTCTTCATGACCTACTCGGCCAGCGCCACCGACTTCAACTACTGCGTGGGCCTGCTGACCGCGGACGCCGACAGCCACCTCCTGGACCCCATGAGCTGGACCAAGTCGCCGACGCCGGTCTTCACCAGCAACGACACCACCAAGCAGTACGGCCCCGGCCACAACTGCTTCACCGTCGCCGAGGACGGCCGCACCGACGTCCTCGTCTACCACGCCCGCCAGTACAAGGAGATCAACGGCGACCCGCTGAACGACCCCAACCGCCACACCCGCATCCAGAAGCTCGGCTGGAAGCCGGACGGCACCCCGGACTTCGGCATCCCGGTCGCCGACACCGTCAAGGCGGGTGACTGAGATGAGACGCGCGTACGCGGTCCTCCTCGCCCTGTGCCTGGCGCTGGCCGGCGCCCTCGCCACCGCCGGCCCCGCCCAGGCCGCGCCCCAGACCCTCACCAACGGCACTCAGTTCACCGACACCTCGGGCAACCCCGTGCACGCGCACGGCGGCGGTGTCATCAAGGTCGGCTCGTACTACTACTGGTTCGGCGAGCACCGCAACGCCGACAACACCTTCCGGTACGTCGACGCCTACCGCTCGACCGACCTGAAGAACTGGGAGTTCCGCAACCACGTGCTGACCGAGGCCAGCGACCCGGAGCTGGCGACCGCCAACATCGAGCGGCCGAAGGTCATGTACAACGCGTCCACCGGCAAGTTCGTGATGTGGATGCACAAGGAGAACGGCACCGACTACAGCGAGGCCCGCGCCGCCGTCGCCGTCTCCGACACCGTCGACGGCAACTACACCTGGAAGGGCAGCTTCCGCCCGCTCGGCCAGCACATGTCCCGCGACATCACGGTCTTCGTCGACACCGACGGCGCCGGGTACATGATCTCCGCCGCCCGTGAGAACTACGACCTCCAGATCTACCGCCTCACCGCCGACTACACCGGCATCGCGAGCCTGGTCGCCAACCCCTGGCCGGGCGGCCACCGCGAGGCCCCCGCGCTGTTCAAGCGGAACGGCGTGTACTTCATGCTGACCTCGGGCGCCACCGGCTGGAACCCCAACCAGCAGCAGTACGCCACGGCCACGAACATCGCCGGCCCTTGGTCGGCCATGAAGAACATCGGCGACTCGACGACGTACGGCTCGCAGACCGCCTACGTCCTTCCGGTACAGGGCAGTTCGGGCACCTCGTACCTGTACATGGGGGACCGCTGGGGCAACTCCTTCGGCGGGACCGTCAACGACTCCCGGTACGTCTGGCTGCCGCTGACCTTCTCCAACTCGACCACGATGTCCATGTCCTGGTCGCCGGAGGTCACCATCGACACGGCCGCCGGGACCGTCTCCGGCACGAGCGCCACCTACAACACCCTCATCGCCCGCCACTCGTCCAAGTGCGCGGACGTGACCAGCCAGTCGCTCCGGGCGGGCGCCCAGCTCAAGCAGTACGACTGCAACGGCGGCACCAACCAGAAGTACTGGTTCAAGTCCGTCGGCAGCGGCTACTACCAGCTGATGGTGAGGAACAGCTCCCTGTGCGTGCGGGAGAACGCGAGCACGGTCACGCAGGAGAACTGCAACGCCTCCGCGACGAGCCAGCAGTGGTCGCTGACCACCACCGGCTCGTACGTGAACGTCAAGTCGCGCGCGAGCGGCGAGTGCCTCGACGTGAACGGCGCGTCCACCGCCAACGGCGCCGCGCTCATCACGTACACGTGCAACGGAGGCACCAACCAGCAGTGGACGCGCGGGACATGACGGCCCCGACCGCGCCTAGGCCAGCAGGTCGATCGCGTCGATCGCCGTCCCCGCACTGAGGAAACCGGTCGCCCCCGACCCGCTCACCACGTCGATCCTGAGCACGTTGTACTGACTCGGGTCCGTCTTCCAGGCGGACGCCGGGACGCCGTACGTGAACGTGTGGTTGTTGCCGCGGTACGAACCGTTGGTCAGCGACCGGGTGTTCGGCTGGGTGGGCGGGGAGGGGACGGCCGAGGTCCAGGCGTCGTTGACCGTCACCTGCGGGCGGCCGTTGGCGTACGCCGTCGTCACCCCGATGCGCAGGGTGTGCGCCGCGGCGGCCTGGGCGGCGGTGAGCCTGAAGTACACGAGCAGACCGCTGTTGACGTCCTTCCAGAGGTAGCAGGGGAAGGACGCCGTCTCGTTGTCGCCGATCACCACGTTCCCGGTCCAGGACGCGGCCCGGACGTCGGACGGATGCGCGTACGTCATCAGGTCCGCGTTCTTGAACCCGCCCGGCGTGCCGTTCCAGTCGCCGATCCGCCAGATCGCGCTCGCGTTCGAGGGGTCGTCGGAGGACGGGACCGCGATCGTGTTCAGCGTGGTCGTGCCGCCCGCCGACACGCTCACCGACGTGGTGTACACCGCCAGCTCGCCCTTGAAGACGGTCAGCGTGTAGGTCCCCGGCAGCACCCCCGCGATGGAGAAGCAGCCGTCCGAGGAGCGCGCCGGACCCCAGTACTGCGCCGCGGCGTTGGCCAGCCCCACCGTGTACGGGTACGCCGTGTTCCGCCCGGACATCCCGACGCCCGCGACCTTGCCCCGGCCGCTCGCCGGCACGTACCCGGGGATGCCGAGCGCGTCGGCCCACGGGGTGGTCAGCGTGCCCGGGAAGAGCGCCGAGGAGGGCGCCCCGCCGTCCGTGAAGGCGATGACGTACGGGCCCTGCAGGCCGAAGCGCTGGGCCTCGGTCTGGTTCTGGCCGTAGTGGAGGATCTCGTACAGGCCGCCGCCGTCCGCGCTCTGGTGGCGCAGCAGGGAGCGGTAGAACGGGCCGCCGGAGGCCTTCTCGTGGTTGCTGCGCACCATCCACAGACCGACCCCACCCAAGGACCAGCCGATGTAGTCGTAGTCCATGACGCGCCGCTTCGAGAAGTGCTTCGAGCGGGTCTGGCCGTCGGACTTCCGGAACACGTCCGAGGCCTCGATGGCGGTGGGCGCGTACGTGTACGAGTCGGGCTCGTCGTTGAGGAACGCGCCCTTCTTCACGCGCACGATGTACCGGGTCGCGGAGACGGACGTGTCGGCCTTGTCCGTCCACAGATAGACGTTGTTCTCGCCGCTGCGGGCCGCGTAGTAGTGCCTCAGCGTGCCGTGCGTGACCGAGACCAGGATCGTCGAGCCGGACTGCCTGATGCTCACGGTGGAGGCGCCGAGGCCGGACTCGATGTGCGAGTTCATGCCGCCGTAGCCCTGGTACTCCGTGCCCCGGTAGACCAGGGAGGTCAGGTCGCCGGTGGACTTGCTCACCTTGAAGACCAGTTGGGCGCCGGTGTCGACCACGTAGTTCGAGCCGTCGTCGGTCCAGCCGAAGCCGGCTGCGTGCGCCGTGCCGGTGAGGGCCGTGCCGGCGGCGGCGGTGGCGCCGAGGACGAAGGCGCGGCGGCCGACCGGTCTGTTGGCGGATCCGGACATGGGGGACCTCCTTCGGGAGGTGGTGGGGGGACGGGGCTGCGGGTGTGAGCGAGAGTGACAGTTGAATCGATTTCGCGAAAGGGCTTTCACGCGCTTGGAAGGGACCTCTCCGGGAAATCGAGCCGAGGTCTAGAAAGCGCTTGCCGCAAGCGGTACGTTCAGCCGCCAGGCCTTGTCGCCGTGACGGAGGAGCTGCGAGTGAGACGTTTCAACATTGCCGTGCTGGCGGCCGTGACGCTGAGCACCGCCCTGTCCGCCGTACCCGCCCACGCGGGCGAGGCGAGCGCGAGGCCGGGCCTCGCGAACTGCACCGCCGGCGCCTGCCACTTCGACGTCCCGCCGGGCACGTACGACGTGCGGGTCGTGCTCGGCGGGAAGAGCGCGTCCGCCACGAGCATCAGCGGCGAGACCCGCCGGTCCCTGCTGCCGGAGACGGCCGCACCGGCGGGCGAGCGCGTCACCCGCAGCTTCACCGTGAACGTCCGCACCCCCGAGGGCGAGCCCACCGGCCCCGACGGAACCCCCGGCCTCGACCTGCGGATCGGCGGTTCCGCCCCCGCCCTGGCCGGCATCAAGGTCACCCCCGCCCGGCACGCGCGCCAGATCTTCCTGGTCGGCGACTCCACGGTCTGCGACCAGCCCGGCGACCCGTACTCCGGCTGGGGCCAGCAACTGCCCCAGTACCTCCGCCAGGGCGTGTCCGTCGCCAACTACGCCGATTCCGGCGAGAGTACGGTCACGTTTCTTGGGAACCCGCGGTTGTGGGCCACCGTACGGCCCCTGATCCGCCCCGGCGACCTGGTCCTCGTCCAGCTCGCCCACAACGACAAGACCACGGACGAGGCCACCTACCGGGCCAACCTGGAGGCCCTGGTGGCGGGAGTCCGGGAGCGGGGCGGACAGCCGGTCCTTGTCACTCCCATCGTGCGGCGCTGGTTCAACACCGACGGCACGCTGAACAACGGAACCGCGCTCCTGGTCAACGGCCTGGGCGTCGACCACCCGGCGGTCACACGCTCCGTCGCGGCCGAGCGGGACGTCCCGCTGATCGACCTCACGGCGAAGACGAAGGCACTCGTCGAGTCCCTGGGCGTGGAGGGTTCCAAGGCCTTGTACCTCTCCAACGAGGCGCGGGACAACACGCACACCTCCGTGCGCGGTGCCACGGCCTACGCGGGCCTGGTCCGCGACGAACTCGTCACCCGGCATCTGGTGCCGAAGGGCAAGGTGCGGGTGGGATGACCCCTGGGGCGCCCCGACCGGAACCGGGGCGCTCCAGGTTCCACCTGTTCCGGCCGTTCCAGGCGTCTTGGCCACGAAGCCTTTGAGTACGAAAGAGATCCGATGCAGCTGCCTCCCGCCGACCGCACGACCTCCGCGTACACCGGCTACACCCGCGCCCACTGGGAGGCGGCGGCCGACGCGCTGCTCAGCGCCGTCGAGCCGTACGCGACCGAGGACCGCGCGCTGTACCACCTGCCCGGCGACCGGACCAGCTGGTCGGGTCACCTCTCCGACGGCCTGGAGGGCTACGCCCGCACGCTGCTGCTGGCCGCCTTCCGCCGCGACGAGAAGGCCCTGGAGCGCTACGCCGACGGGCTGGCCGCCGGAGTCTCGGGCGTCTGGCCCCGCATCGAGGACCGCAGCCAGCCCCTGGTGGAGGCGGCGTCGATCGCACTCGCCCTGCGGCTGACGCGGGAGCAGCTGTGGGACCGGCTGGACGACGGCGTACGGCAGCGGGCGGCGGCCTGGCTCGGCGACGCGCTCACGGCCGAACCCTGGCCCTGCAACTGGGAGCTGTTCCCGGTCACGGTGGGCGGCTTCCTCGCCGAGATCGGCCACGAGCCGGACGCGTCCCGCGCGGCGATCGACCGCGGCCTGGAGCGCATCGAGCAGTGGTACCTGGGCGACGGCTGGTACACCGACGGCGACGGCCGCAAGTTCGACTACTACAACGGCTGGGCCATGCACCTCTACCCGGTGCTGCACGCCTGGCTTGAGCGGGACGAGCGCCTGCTGGACCTGTACGGGGCGCGTCTCGAACGCCATCTCTCCGACTACGCCCGCCTGTTCGGCGGCGACGGCGCGCCCATGCACCAGGGCCGCTCCCTCACCTACCGCTTCGCGACGACGGCACCGCTGTGGCTGGGCGCCCTGACCGGCCGCACGCCGCTCTCCCCGGGCGAGACCCGGCGCCTGGCCTCCGGTGCCCTGCGCTACTTCCTCGACCGGGGGGCGGTCGACGACCGGGGCTTGCTGTCCCTGGGCTGGCACGGCCCCGACGCGTCCGTCCTCCAGGGCTACTCGGGCCCGGCCTCCCCGTACTGGGCGAGCAAGGGCTTCCTCGGCCTGCTCCTGCCGCCCGGCCACGCGGTGTGGACGGCGTCGGAGGAACCCGCCCCGGCCGAGCGCGCGGACGCCGTCACCCCCGCCGGCCCTCCCAACTGGCTGCTGCAGTCCACCCGTTCCGACGGCGTGGTCCGGCTCCACAACCACGGCAGCGAGGACGTCCGCTACGACCCGTACTACACGCGCCTGGCCTACTCGACCGTGACGGCACCGTCCCCCTCGTACGACAACAGCGTGCTCGTCGGCGACGACCCGAGCCGCACCGGCATCGAACCGCTGGGCGTCGGCGAGGGCTGGGCGGCCTCGCGGCACACGGCGGGCGGGGGAGCCAGGGTGACGAGCGTGGTGCTGGCGCACGGGGCCGCGGAGGTACGGGCGCATCTGGTGTCCGGGGCGGAACCGGGAACGCCCGTGCGGGTGACCGGCTGGCCGCAGGAGGAGGGCCTGCGGGCCGAACTCCTGCCCGCGACGGGTCTCGACGACGCCCTCACCGGCGTCACCGGCGAGGGCGCCACGCTCTTCGTCGCCCTGGCCCGGCTGACGGGGGAGCCGGGCCCCGTCCCGCTGGCGGATCTGGTCTCCGTGCGGACGGACGGCGACGGGGTGATCGAGGTCCACTGGAGCGACGGGGACGCGGTGCGGGTCCGGCTGGACGATTCGGGAGTGGACGTAGCGCCTCTCGCGGTCTGACGAGACTTCGGTCCGCGCCGAAGCGACCCGCGCCTAGCGTGGGCCCATGACCGCACACCCGAAGCAGCCACCATCCGCCGGGGCCCTGTCCGCCTTCGCCGGGCTCCACCACGCCGAGGAGCCCCTCCTGCTGCCCAACGCCTGGGACTGCGCGTCCGCGCGGGCCCTCGCCGGGCAGGGGTTCCGGGCCGTCGCGACGACGAGCCTGGGCGTCGCCGCGGCCGCGGGACTGCCCGACGCCGAGGCGGCGACCCGGGAGGAGACGCTCCGGCTGGCCTTCACCCTCGGCTCGGAGCCGTTCCTGTTGTCCGTCGACGCGGAGGGCGGCTTCAGCGAGGACCCGGACGAGGTGGCCGAGTTCGCGCGCGAGCTGTACGCCGTCGGAGTCGTCGGCATCAACCTGGAGGACGGACTCGGTCCCGCCGACCGGCACGCGGCGAAGATCGCCGCGGTCAAGGAGGCTGTCCCCGGCCTCTTCGTCAACGCCCGCACCGACACCCACTGGCTCGGCGACGGCGACGGCGACGCCACGGACACGCTCGCCCGGCTCGACGCCTACCAACAGGCGGGCGCGGACGCCGTGTTCGTCCCCGGCCTCACCGACCTGCGGCAGATCACCACCCTGGTGCGCCACGCCCAGGTCCCCCTCAACGTCCTCTACGCGCCGGGTGGCCCCTCCGTCCCCGACCTCGCGGACGTCGGCGTACGCCGGATCAGCCTCGGCTCGCTGCTGTACCGGCGGGCGCTGGGCGCGGCCCTGGAGGCGGTGGCGGAGATCCGGGCCGGCCGGACGCCGGTGGGACCGACACCGTCGTACAGGGAAGTGGCCCGCCAGGTCGCTCCGTAGGTCGTTCGCCAGGTCTTTCCCAGGTCGCTCCGCAGGCCGTTCCGTCAGATGTCGAGCGCGGCGACCAGCAGCGACACGGCAGCGAGGTCCGGCAGGGCGCGCAGGCAGGTGACGACCTGGCCGCCCGCGAACGCGCGCTGCGGCGGTCACGGCGGGATCGACGGACGTCTGCGCCTGCACATGGATGTAGTTCAGGTCCGTGGCGAAGAGCATCGAGAACGACTCCGGGCCCGTGACCACGGCCCGGCCCCCGGCATCCCGGTAGGCCCGGGCCAGGTGCCGGGCGGATGCGATGTCCACCTCGTTGCGGCCCGACCACACGTGGACGGCCCGCGCGAACTCCCGTTCCGCCGGGATCGGCCCGGCGTTGTCCCAGTCGAGGAGGACCGGCCCGTCCGGGCCGACCAGGACGTTCTGGGGCTGGAGGTCGAGGTGCGAGGTCACCAGGCCGCCGGGGGCCGACGGTGTCACCCAGTACGCCAGCCGGGGCGCGGACGTGGTGACGAACCGGCCCAGCTCGTCCGCCCAGGGCAGGCCGGCGTCCCGCACCTTCTTGAGGACGTCCTCCCAGTCGGCGTCGTCAGGACACCGCTCGTACCAGTCGCCCGGCGTCTCGACGGCTCCCTCACCGGCCTGGTGCAGCAGCGCCATGGTCCGGCCGAACCAGTCCAGGACGTCCGGGGCGGACGCGTCCGCCCGGGTGCCGTCGACCCAGTCGTACAGCTTCACGTACGACCCTCCCGGGGAATCGAGACGGGAGACGTGCGCGCCCTCGCGGTTGGGGTGGAGACGGGGCGAGGCGATGCCCAGGTCCGCCGCGGAGTCCCGGAGCGCGGCCTCGCGGCGGACCTGTGCCTCGTCGCAGCCGAAGAGGAGCTCCTTCACGGCCCACGAGGACCCGTTTCCGGTGAGTCTCCAGATCTGGCCCAGTGCGCCCCGGGTGACCGGTGTCATGGTCCAGGGCCCGGCGCCGAGTGCGTAGGTCCGCGCTATGGAGTCGGCTGTGTCACGCATCGGTCGTCCTCTGCTCGCGGGGCCAGTTCTGCAGCAGTACGTGCAGGGCGTCGATCGCCCTGTCCCAGGACGCCTGTACGTCACGGGGCGCGCCGAAGGCGCCGGTGGACTCCAGGGCGCAGTAGCCGTGGAAGGTGCTGCGCAGCAGGCGTACGGCGTCGGTGAGGTGGGGTTCCTCCAGGCCGTAGGCGCGGAGCATGCCGTAGGTGACGTCGGCCGTGCGGCGCATCGCGGGGGAGTCCGTGACGAGGTCCTGGTCGACCGGGAGCTGTGTGGCCGCGTACCGGCCGGGGTGTTCCAGGGCGTAGGCCCGGTAGGCGCCGGCGAAGGCACCGAGCGTGTCCCGGCCGGCCTCCCGCCCCTCGACCGCCGCCGCGATCCGGTCGATCATCTCGCCGCCCGCGAGGAGGGCCATCCGGGTGCGCAGGTCCTTCAGGTTCCGGACGTGGGTGTACAGGCTCGCGTCCTTCACCCCGAAGCGGCGGGCCAGGGCGGAGAGGGTGACGTGCTCCAGACCGGCCTCGTCGGCGAGATCGGCCGCGGCGGCGACGAGGCGGTCTGGGGTGAGGCCGGCTCTGGGCATGAGATGTCGGGGCTTACCTCTCGAACAGGGCCATGTCATTGGCGAAACACAGGATGAGCTGGTCGTCGACGGCTGTGACTGCGGTGGCGACCAAGGGGAGGGCGATGGTCTGGGTGCATTCTCCTGTGCGGAGGTTCCAGAGGCGGGCGGTGTGGTCGTCGGCGGCGGTGAGGGCGTGGGGTTGGTTGTCGAGATCAACGGCGCGGACCACCTTCACGGAGCCGGTGTGCCCGGCGAGGTTGAGGACACACTCGCCGGTGTCGAGATCCCATAGGCGCACGGTGCGGTCGTGGCCTCCGGTCACCGCGTGAGGGCGGCCGTTGATGACGGTGCAGAACCCCGCCTCTACGGCTCCGGAGTGTCCACGCATGACGCGGGTGCATTGTCCGGTCTGGAAGTCCCACAGGGATACGTAGCCGTCGTAACGGGCGGTGAGGACATGGAGGCGATCGTCGATGACGATGCCGGCGACCATGTCGGTGGCCGCGCTTTGGGCGAGGGACTGGACGCATTCTCCACTGCCGAGGTCCCACAGGCGAATTGTTCCGCCGTAGGTTGAGATCACTGCGTGAGGCCGGCCTTCGAAGGTGACAGGCCACACAGCACGTGGGAAACCGTCGTGGTCCTGCAGAGAGCGGACGGCTTCGCCCGTGCTGAGGTCCCTGAGCTGCAGGGCGTGGTCTTTGCGTTGTGCGAGGACATAAGGGCGGCCATCGATGATGGTGCCGTAAACCGCTCGTCCGCGCTCCCGCGCTGTCAAGGCGTCGACGCATTCCCCGGTGCTGAGGTCCCACAGTCGAGCGGACCCGTCATAGCTACCCGTGAGCACATGACGATGATCGTTCACGATGACATCAGTGATGTTGACGATCCAATCGCTGTGCCAACCGCAGGAAGTCGTGGTGTGAGTGCTGGTCAGGTCCCACACCCGTAGCGTCTCGTCATGGCCGCCGGAGACGGCATGGGGACGGTTGTCCAGGACTGTCCCGCAGACCGCCTCCAAGGCGTTTGTGTGTCCGATGAGGATCAGGGTGCATTCTCCGGTACGGAGGTCCCACAGCCGCACGGTCTCGTCCTCGCCGCAGGTCAGCGCGTGAGGTCGGTCGTCGACGGTGATACCGCACACTGCGTGCACATCGCGGCTGTGTCCGGTGAGGGAGCGCACGCGCCTCCCGGTGACGAGGTCCCAAAGATGTACGGACGCGTCGCTGACGGTCAGGGCATGGGGTCGGTCATCGATGGTGGTGACGCAGAGGGTGTCCACGGAGCTGCGCTCATCGAGGGTGAGGGTGCACTTCCTGGCGTAGAGGTCCCAGACCCGTACGGTTCCGTCATAGCCTCGGACGAGGGCGTGGGCCCGGTCGTCGATGATGATGCCGCAGACTGCCGTGGCACTATCCGGCACGTGGAGGACGACGACGGATTTCCCGGCGTGTAGGTCCCAGAGGCGTACGGTGCCGCCGCCATCGCACGTCAGGGCGTGGGGCCGGTTATTGATCGCAAGACTGCTGACTGCCGTGACGGGCGCAGTATGTCCCGTCAGGGCCCGGAGGCGTTCTCCGGTGTGCAGGTCCCAGATGTGCACGGTTCCGTCCTCGCCGCCGGCGAGGGCGTAGGGCTTGTTGTCGATGGCAGTGGCGCAGAGCACGTCAGAGGAGATGGACTCGTCGAGGGTGAGGGTGCGCTCCCCGGTATGGAGATCCCAAAGCGCCACTGTGTCATCGTCGCCAACCGCGAGAAGATGCGGCCGGTTGTTGATGCTGATGGCACCCAGCCAAGACACGGTGGTGCCCGTTGTCAGCGTCCTACGATGCGCCGGATGCACCAACCCGCCTGTAGCCCACCTGACCCGCCACGGCCGCCCCTGGGCCAACCGGCGCGACAACTCGGACCACCCATAGCGAGCCGCGTCAACGGAGAGCACGTCCCGCCGGTTGTCGATGCTCAAGCGAGGCAACAGATGCGCCGACGTGCGATACACCGACGCGACCCTCCGCCCCTGCTCACTGGTCGCGGAGTCCAGCGCGCGCAGCAGGGACGCCGGCTGCGCGTGCACCAGGAATTCCGCGTCGGTGAGCAACCGGTCCATGACGCCCCCTGCGGCCGCGTGGCTCGCCAGGTGCGTCAGGATGTACGGGTGCGCCGTCGCCCAGTCCCGCTCCCCGCTGAGGGGATCCGCCGGCACCAGCGACGCAAGCCCACTCGCCACGGCCCGATGATGCTCCGCCGCCCGGCTCGGTACGCGCAGGTACTCCGCCATCGTCTCGTGGTAGAGCCGGTACACCGACCCCGTGCCGTTGTCGGACTCCGTGATGTACGACCCGGCGTTCTCGAACAACCAGTCCAGGTCGTCATTGGTGCACGGCGTCCCCGACAGTGCCTCGGCCAGGGGTGCCCAGACCGTCGACCAGGGCAGGCCCTCGCCCTGGGCGTACGCCAGCGGACGCAACAGCCGTACGACCCGCTGCCGCTCTGCCCCGAAACGGTCGAGGTACGCCGCGAAGGCCTCCCTGGCATCGCCCGGCAGGGACCGCTCCCAGCCCTCGACACGCGTGTCGACGACCTCCTGCCGGTGCACCAGCGCCCGCGCGTTCATCCGGGCCACGAGGAAAGACCGGTCGGCCTGGGCCGCGATGCCGGCGGCCACCGTGCGGGCCAGCTCCGGATCACCCCTGTACGGGGAGAGGCTGTCGGGGTCGTGGGCGTCCAGCAGCACCGCACGGGCGTACTCCGTCACCGCCTCGCGCGCGTGCTCGTCGGTGTCCAGGTCGACGACCTCGATCGCGTGGCCGAGGGCGGGGATCAGGTCCCGCCGGGTGCCGATGATCAGCCGTACTGACGGCATGGCCGAGAGTGGTTGGAGCACATCCCGGGCGATTCTGCGGCCCTCCGACTGGTCGCCCGCCGTGCCCGCCTCGTCGAGCGAGTCGATCACGATGGTGACAGGGTCGGTGCGTTCCCCCAGTGCCTTGAGCAGCTCGTCCCGTTCGGCGTCGGGCAACGAGATGGCCGCCGACAGGTCGCGCACCAGGTCAGCGCCGGTGACCCGGCGCGCCCAGAGGCGGATGACGTTCATGCCCAGCGGGGGCAGCCAACCGGCGTCCGGGGCCGTGGTCCGGGCCGCGTGTTCTGGATCGGTCAGCTCCAGGAAGCGGCCCAGCAACGCCGACTTGCCGGACCCGGGATCCCCCGTGATCACCCGGGCCTTGCGGTCGTGCGGGCCCTTGAGCCAGTCCGCCAGTGACGACAGCGCCGGAACACGGCCGGTGAAGTAGCTGCCGCGCTCCCCGGCGTGTTCCAGGCCCCTCCCGCGCGGCCCGTAATGACCTTCGTGGCGCTTGTGCAACTGCGCCAGAACGGCCAGGTCCAGCCCGTCCCGATCGGCTGCCGGTACGTACAGCCGGTTGTCGAAGAACGGATCCTGGCCCGCACTGTCGATGACGGAGTGACTCGCGTGCTGGCTCGGGGAGTCGAGGAGTTCGTTGATCCGTGCGGTCACCTCACGCACACTCAGATACCGCTGCGAGGGCCCTGCCTGTGGCTTCGCAAGCACCCGCGCCAGCGCGTCGACGAACCTGTTCTCCTTCGCCAGTTCCTTGCCCCGGGCCGCCGCGAGCACCGCGCGCTGGGCGCTGCCGCGCCGCCGGTCCGTGAGCTGGGCCGCGAGCGTGGCGACGCTCTCGGTGCCGGCGCTCGCGAAGCAGGTGTCCAGGATCACCAGGAGGTGGCCCACATCGCTCTGCACCAAGGGCTCCGCGAAGTCGTCGCTCTTGACCGCGGTCGACGACCACAGGCCGGGCCGGTGGTTGGCGCAGAGCAGGTAGTGCTTCGGGCCGTTCTTCTGGCCGTGGCCCGCGAAGTAGACCACGACCACGTCCCGAGGGCCCAGTTCCGTCTCGAAGGCCCACTCGTCCAGGCCCTCGACCAGCGCGTTGCGGGACGGATTGCAGGAGAGGTCCTCCAGTACGCGGGTGTAGCCCATGGGGGCGAGCAGCTCCGCCACACGGTCCGCGTCCGGCACGGCACCCGGGAGGCCCGGGATACCGGAGTCCTTGTATGCGCCCACACCGACGGAGATCAGGAACCGCCTCCCGGCGCCGGAGTCGGTCACATCAGCCCCTCGGCGACAGCACGGCCCGTCTTCCTCGCCGTCAGGTAGCGCAGCAGGCTGTGTGGCTTGAGGCCGTTGTCGAGTGACTCGTCGGCCACCCCGCCGAACCGCGGGGCGAGTTCATGGACGACCGCGACGACATCGCCCGGGGCGGTGAGGTTCGTCCAGCGGCGGATGCCTCCGGGCCACGCCCCCTTCCCCTCCTCGGGCAGAGGGCTCAGCCGGTTGAAGATCAGCGACAGGCCGAGCGGTGAGCCGACCGTCACGAAGTCGGTGACGGGCCATTCGGGGTGCTCGCACAGTGCCTCGTACGCCACGACCGACCCGAGTGAGTGCGCCACCACCACCCGCGTGTCGGGACCGATCTCCTCCGTCACCCGGGCCCGGGCCTCCTGCCAGACGGGAGGCTCGTTCATGTACCGCCGCACCTGCTTGAGGGCGAACACCATCATGCGGTCCGAGTACGTGCCGAAGAACCGGGATCCGGACAGCGCGTCCAGCGCGGAGCGGACCCGCTGGGACAGCAGCCACCCCGCGCCGGGGAACGCCCGCGTGCCCCGCTCGTCCGGGGCCGTCACCGCCGGGTCGGTGCCCGCCGCCGCTGCCCACCACGCCGTGAGCAACTCCGCCTCGAAGCCTTCCTCGACGTCGTGCTCGTCCCAGGGCGGCACTCCGAGGCTGCGGGTGCCCTCCTCGAAGAAGACGTCGCCGTAGAACGCGCAAGCGACGTCTTCCTCGTCCAGCCGCAGCCCCGACCCCTGCCGTACCCCGTCGCGCAAGGCCGGCGCCACGTCCCGGCCCATCAACGCCGACCCCGACCACTCGTGCCCGATTCCGTGCACGACCACGACTCGCGCCATCGCTCATCCCCCCGATGTTCGCGCGTTTGAGAGGGAAAGAGCGTAGTACGGGACTCAGCGGATCGGCGCGTACAGCACCCCTATCTTGTCGATCTCAGTGCCCGCGCGCCCCGTGAAGCCCACGATCCGCCAGCCGGAGGGGGCCGTGAAGGTCTTCGCGTCGGACGTGGCCGTGCCGGCGGACAGGGTGCGGTTCTTGTCCGTCGTGAAGGACGCCGAGAAGACCCGGGTGCGGCCGTCCTTCTGGCCCTGTGTCAGCCGCACCGAGGTCAGGTGCTCGCCCGGGGCCAGCGTCAGCGAGGTGGCCGTGCCGCCCGTGCCGCCGTGGGTCAGCGTCGGACCGCCGTCGTGGGTCAGGGACACGCCGTCCAGGCGGGTGGCGCCGCGCAGGGTGAGGGTGCGGGGAGCGGGGGTCGCCGGCAGGTCGTCCGCGTCGTTGAAGGCCGTGCCGCCCGTGCCGCCGACGAAGTCGCTCGCGCGCAGGGACGAGTTGAGCGTGTAGGAGAAGTCGACCGCGTGCGGGAAGTGGTCGGAGAGGTGCTTGCCGTCCGAGCGGAGGAAGGCTTTCCAGTCGTTGGCGTAGCGGGTCGCGGCGAGCGTCAGCAGCTTGCCGCCCCGGTAGAGGACCTTGTCCACGACCTCGCAGTCGTCCGCCGGCGCCGCCGCGTCGCAGACCAGCGCGTCGCTGCCCTGGGCGGGGGGCGTACCGCCCTTCACCAGTTTCACCCACGCGTCCGTCAGGCCGTTCTCCGACAGCAGCGTGCGGATGTTGTCGCCGGTGCGGGTGTACCGCGTGTTCGTGTCCCCCATGACGATCACCGCGTTGCCCGCCGAGTTCGCCTGGATGAAGTCCGAGAGCTGCTCGACGTTGGCCCGGCGGGCGGCCAGCGCGTCGTCGGTCGAGTCCGCGTTGGTGTGGACGTTGTACAGGTCGACGAAGACGCCCTCCGCGAGCCTCACCCGTGCCAGTGAAAAGCCCTTGGGAGTGAGGCAGTTGGTGCCGGTGCAGTCCTTCCACTTCACCCGCTGGAAGTCCTCGAGGGGATGGTCCGAGAGGGTGTTGAGCCCGTCACCGAAGGCCGCGCCCCCACTGGTCGCCGTGCGGTACGGGTGCTTGTCGTTGGCGTACAGCGAGGCGTGGTAGTTGAAGTCCTCCTGCACGTTCACGATGTCGTACGGCCCGAGCCGCTGCCCGATCAGTGGGGTGTTGGTCTCGGGGTCGCTGTCGCCGAGCCCGAGGGGGAGGCCCGCGATGTTGTACGTCAGCACGTTGAAGGAGCCGGAGTCCGCGGCGGCGGCGTGCGTCGCCGAGGTCACGGTCAGTCCGGTGAGGGTCAGAGCGGCGGCGGTGAGGGTGCCGAGGAGTCGTCTCATGGTGGGGGTGTCTCCGGTCGGGGAGGCGGAGCGGGACATGAACGATGTTCAGGTTCGACGTCAACTCGGTTGATGCGCAAGGGACACGGGGGAAACAGTGGGAGATGAAACGGCGGACCGGGGCTACGGCAACGCCCACGGCCGCAGCTTCTCCGGGTTGCGGACCGCCCAGATCCGGGTGACGCGGCCGTCGGAGAAGTCGAACGAGGCCACGGTCATGACGACGCCGGCCCGCTGGGCCACGAGGCCCGGCACACCGTTGACCGACCGCTCCAGACCATCTTCCTTCAGGCGGTCTCCGCCGGACTGCTGATGACCTCGTCCCACGGAGAGGTGCTGCACGATGTCGGAGCCCGTGTGATGTACGGGGCGACGATGCTGTACGTGCTCGCGGCGGTACTGGCGTGGAAGCCGGGCGGCGGCTCGCCCCGGCCTGTCCGGCACGCGTCGGGTTTCCTCGTGCTCGCCTCGGTCCAGGTCGTACTCGGCATCGCGCACGTGCCATCGGTCCATTTCCCCCTCGGTGTCCTGATGTTCGGTCTGAGCGTGCTGGCACTGGCCCGGCGCCGAGGTCCGAGTGACTCATGTGTGACGCAGCAGCTCCAGATCCGTCCCCCAGGAGTCGAGGACCCGGTCGTGGCCGGCTCGCCGTGCCGTCTCCTCGATGTCGGTGAAGAGGCTGCGCTGGGTGGGCGGGTCGCCGTCGGCCAGGATGCGACGCAGGACCGGCAGGAGCCGGCTCGCGTCCCAGCGGGGCTCGCCCAGCGGCTGCCGTTCCAGCTCCCACTGGAGGTACTTGTTGTAGGGCCGGACCCGGCGGTGCAGGGCGAAGAGCGACTCCAGGGCATAGGGGACGGCCTCGGCGGCGTCCAGGTGGCCCATGGCGGGGCGGCCGTCGCGGTAGCTCTTCAGGGAGCGGTAGGTCTGGTTGACGTACGCGTCGAGCCAGCCGTCGGCGGCGGCCCGGGCCTCGGTGGCGCCCAGCGTCCGCTTCTCGTCGAGGATCCGGGCGATGGCCCCGTCGAGCCGGTCGAGCAGTACCTCGGCGTGGACGTAGGAGTAGCGCGCGAAGCTGTCGGGGCGGCCCGGCATGCCCCGGGTGCGGAACTCCGACAGCGGGAGGACCACGAGGTCCAGGTGGGCGGAACGGAACCAGTCCAGCTCGGCGATCGGCGAGGCCTGCCGGTCGCTCAGGATCACGTGCAGGTCGTAGTCGGAGTGGACCGTCGGCATGCCCTCGTGGACCTGGGAACCGCTGAGGACCAGTCCGACGACGCCGGGATCGGCGGCCGCCCGCGCGGTGAACGCGGTCAGGGTGTCGTCAGGGGTGTCGCCCAAGGTGATGCGCATGGTGATCTCTCCCTGCGGAACATCAGGGGTACGGGTCGGGTTCGCGTCTGCGGTGTCCGGGACACCGCGGGAGGGATCAGCTCACGGTGCGGACGTTACTCCGTCCGCACCGCCCACCCGTACCGATTTACGCCCACGCCCGCAGCGGCCCGCCCGCGACGGCCGTGCCGATCGGAAGCCATAAGGTGGCCGGGGAGTCAGGGAGCGGGGGCACGGGGGAGGCGACGGTATGACGTACGGGGCGGCGCGGCGCGAGGACGCCGCCGACGAGGGCTTACCCGGCGCCCGTCCCCTGTGGCGGCAGCGGGACTTCGGCATCTTCTGGGCCGCGCAGACCCTCTCCGTGCTGGGCGACTCCTTCGCGCTGATCGCCCTGCCCCTGCTGGTGCTGGAGGCCACGGGTTCGGTCGCGCGCATGGGTCTGCTGACGGCGGTGGGCGGGGCGGCCTCGGTCGTGGCGGCGGTGTTCGCCGGGGCCGTGGTGGACCGGGTGGACCGGCGCCGGCTGCTCATCGCCTGCGACCTGGTGCGCATGGGGCTGTACGGGGTGGTCCCGCTGGTGTGGCTGTTCGGCCCGCAGATCTGGCTGCTGTACGTGGTGCTGCCGCTGTGCGAGGCCGTGGGCATGCTGTTCGCGGTCGGCTACGTCACGGTCGTACGGGGCCTGGTCGGCACCGGGCAACTCACGGAAGCCAACGGCCGGTTGAACGCGACGGCCGCCGCCGCGGGCGTCCTCGGGCCGCTGTGCGCGGGAGTGGTCGCCGCCTGGTCCGGCCCGGCCGCGGCGGTCGGTGTGGACGCGGCCAGCTTCGGGGTGTCGGCCGCCTGCCTGTGTTTCGTACGGTTCCGCGGGCGCGCACCGGACGAGGGGCCGGGGCAGCACAAGGGTGAGCGCACCGGCCTGTGGCAGGACCTGCGCACCGGCGTCGCCTTTCTCCACGGCCACCCCGTGCTGCGCTCGCTCACCGCCCTGCTGTTCGTCTTCAGCTTCCTCACGCTCGGCCTGAACGACCTGGTCATCTACCACCTCAAACACGACCTCGGCCACGACGACGGCACGGTCGGCACCGTCATGGCGGTCGGCGCGCTCGGCACCATCACCGGTGCCCTGCTCGTGGCCCGGTTGCGTCGCCGCCTCGGTTTCGGGCCGACGTGGACCGGCTCGGTCGCGGTGTGCGGGCTGGCCTTCGCGGGTCTCGGCTGGGCCCGTGACGTGCCGGCCGTCGCGGCCCTGAGCGCGGCGTTCCTCGCCTGCGCCGGCATGGCGGGCACCTGCTCGATGTCGCTGCGCCAGGAGGTCACCCCCGAGCACCTCCTGGGCCGCGTCACCTCCGCCTTCTGGACGCTTCAGTACGCGGCGGCACCGATCGGCGCGGCGGTCCTCACCTGGGCGGCGGAGGAACAGGGCACGACACCGGTCGCCCTGGCCGCCGGGACGACCTGCGTCCTGCTCGCCGTCACTGCCCTGTTCACCCCGATCCGCAGGGCCGGCCGGTCACCCGTTGACCCCGCTGTAGTGCCGCAGACTCCACCCCCACAGCAGCCGTGCCCCGAGGTACGCCAGCAGCCCGAGCAGCGGTGAGGCCGCCGCCAGCCAGTACGGCACGCCGGTGGTGTGGCCGTGGCCGGTCAGGACCGCCGCCGGGAAGTAGGCGACGAACGCGAGCGGCAGCCCGTAGGTCAGGAGGCCGCCCACCGCCTTGGGAAGGACGTTCAGCGGGTAGCTGCCGAACGTGCCGAGGAGTTCCTCCAGCCAGCGGCCCCATTGGTCGGCGGCCGGGAAGCGCAGAGCAGCGCTGGCCACGACCGTGAACAGGGCCGCCTCCAGAAGCATGCCGCCGAGCACGGCCGCGATCAGATACGTGATGCGGCCCGCCGTCCAGTCCAGGTCGCTGCGGGACAGCGCCCCCACCATCAGACCGGCCGCGACCGTGAGGTCCCCGATGGCGTTGGTGGGGAAGAACGCCAGCTGCATCTGCCGGTGGACCGGCATCGGGCGCATCAGGTAGATGTCGACCCGGCCCTCCTGGATCTGCCGGCCGGCCCAGTGCATCCGCCCCAGGAACAGCACGAACAGACCGTGCGCCAGCATGCGGGTCGCCGGGATCAGCAGCACGTCCGAGCTGTCCCAGCCGCCCATCCCGGCGAACCGGGACAGCAGCACCGTGGCGAACACGATCACCGACACCTGCCAGATCGCCCCGATCGCGATCATCAGCAGGAACTCGGTGCGGTACTCCATCTGCGCGCGGAAGTTGAGCGCAGTGACGCGCCAGATGATCCGCAGAGCCTTGACCGACATCTCAGCCTCCCTGCGAGATCACGCGCCGGGCGGCCCGCCGCCACAGCAGCCGGGTGAACAACGCCAGTACCACGACCCACGCGGCCTGGACGCAGAGCTGGAAGGCCGCGTCGGACAGGGGGATCCGCCCCACGTACAGCGACAGCGGCACGCTCAGCGTGGCCTGGAAGGGCAGGAAGGCGCTCATCGTCACGAACCAGTCCGGGAAGAACCACAGCGGCGCGTACACCCCGGACAGCAGGTTCTGCGCGAACAGCAGGATGAGCATCGCGGCGGTGTTGCGGACCGTCCAGAAGCACAACTGGTCGAGCACCAGCATGACGTAGTAGAGGACCCACTGGCCCAGCAGCATGCTGAGCACGAACACCCCGGCCACCGCGGCCGAACGGGGCGGCTCGACGACGCCCGCGGCCAGGCAGATCACGTATCCCGTGAGCGCCCACGCGAGCCCGTACAGCTGCTCGCCTGCGGCCCGCAGGGCGTAGTAGCGCTGCGGCGGCAGCGGGCGCAGGTACCAGTAGACGATGGTGCCGAAGTGCATGTGCTGGAGGACCGTGTCCCGGCCCGCGTACTGGTCCAGCTCCCGCAGCCGGGACGCCAGGACGGCCAGTACGGCGTAGGTCACCGCCTGGTCGCGGCTCAGGCCGGCGGTCGTGCCGGTCTGCGCGTACAGGCCGCGCCACAGCGACCAGACCAGCACCACCTGCACGGCGAGCCGCAGCGCGACGGCGGTCATCCGGGGCGGCGCGTTCAGCTCGCCGAGCGGGGTGACGCGGGCGGCGCGCCAGG
This sequence comes from Streptomyces caelestis, assembly GCF_014205255.1. GTDB lineage: Bacteria > Actinomycetota > Actinomycetes > Streptomycetales > Streptomycetaceae > Streptomyces > Streptomyces caelestis. Next base: position 6,886,951 of record NZ_JACHNE010000001.1, read on the forward strand.
CGTGCGGCACGGCCACGTCAGACCTCCCCGTCGTGCACGTACGCGGCCCGCATCACGTCTTCCAGGTCCGCCTCGTCCAGGGCGATGTCCGTCACCTCGAACCGCTCGATGACGGCCTTCAGCGCCTGGTGGACGGTGGGCGCGTCCGTCCCGTCGGGGCCGAAGACGACCTGCGCGCCGCTGTGCCGCAGCAGCGTGATGCCGGGCGGCGGTACGACCTCGGCGTGCGGGTCGGCGAGCGTGGCCCGCACCTGCCAGGTCGAGCCGAACTTCCGGCGGATCTCGTCGAGGGTGCCGTCCAGGACCAGCCGGCCGTGGTTGACCAGCACCACCCGCTCGGCGAGCCGCTCGACCTCCGTCATGTCGTGCGTGGTCAGCAGGACCGTACGGCCACGCTGCTCCACCTGGTGGCGCAGGAACTCCCGCACCTGCTCCTTGACCACCACGTCCATGCCGATCGTCGGCTCGTCCAGGAACACCACCGGCGGGTCGTGCAGCAGGGCGGCGGCCAGATCGCTGCGCACCCGCTGGCCGAGGGAGAGATGACGGACCCGCGTGTCCCAGAACGACGACAGGTCCAGGATGTCGTCGAACTCCTTGAGCCGGGCGGCGTGTTCGGCCTTCGGCACCTCGTAGATGTCCCGCAGGATCGCGAACGACTCGCGCACCGGAAGGTCCCACCACAGCTGCGTGCGCTGCCCGAACACCGCGCCGACGTTGCGGGCGTTGCGCTCGCGCTCCCGGTACGGCACCACGCCCGCGACCCGGGCCTCGCCGGACGTGGGCGTGAGGATGCCGGTCAGCATCTTGATGGTGGTGGACTTGCCGGCGCCGTTCGGGCCGAGCAGGGCCAGGAGTTCGCCCGGGGCCACGTCGAAGGTGATGTCGGAGACGGCGTGCTTGGCCACCCGCTCGGGATTGACCAGTGACCGGACGGCGCCCAGGAAACCGGGGCGGCGGACGGTGGTGTGGAAGGTGCGGGACAGTCCGCGGACCTCGATGGAGACATTCAACCGACTCACCAACTTCCTTGCGGTGAACGCAGTCGCGGCCGGTCGGCTTCGAGGGCCGACCGGCCGCGGATGACGTACCGACCCTGTCGGAATGTCGATCAATGGGTCAATCGATTAATCGAGTTCTTGCATCGATTTCCTACCTGGTGGTCGAGAACACGAACGCGAACTCCGCCGGCTCGGCCTTCAGGAAGTACTGCGGCAGCGGGCCCGGGCCGCACGACTGCGAGCCGATGCCGTGCTGCCCGTGGTCGAGGTTGACCCACACCGTGTCGCCGGGTGTGAGGTCGGTGCGGTGCCGGGCCGCGTCCAGCTGCTCGGTGGTCCAGCGCCGCGCGGTGAACCAGAACTCCGGGTCGCCCTCGATCCGCAGACCGCCGAGCTCCACCCAGCGGACGTCGGCGCGGGCGCCGTTCTCCTGCGGGCGGAGGTACGGCGTCTGGAGCCCGTCCACCGTCGACCGCCAGCGGCCCACCATGGACGCCGTCCGGGTGTCCGGGTACGCCTCCCCCGGGCCGCCGCCGAACCACTCCACCCCGTCGGCCTCCGGCAGCCCGAAGCGGACGCCGAGCCGGGGCAGCGGCACCGTCCAGTCGCCCTCGGGCGTCACGGACACGGTCAGCTTCAGCCGCTCGCCGTCGGACGTCCAGCGGTACACCGTGTCCAGGCCCACCTCGCGGGCGGCGGGCGCCACCCGGGTGCGGACCGTCAGCGCGTCGTCGCCCGCCTCGACCGAGACCAGGCGGTGCCGCATGCGGTGCAGTCCGAGCGTGCGCCACAGCATCCCGTAGCGGGTGTCGGTCTGCCATTCGGCGCCGTCGTCGTTGTCGGTCGGCGCCCGCCACACGTCCAGCCGCGGGGCGCTCACCTCGACGTCGCCGATCGACAGCAGCGCACCGGTGCGGGCGTCGAACGCGGCAGGGCCGAGGGTGAGCCGGTCCCCGTCGCGCACGGGCCGGTCGGTCGCGGGGAAGGCCGGCAGCGGCCGTGCCCCCGCGGCGAACTGCCCCCAGGCCACGACGTGGTCCTTCGCGGCCCACAGCGTGTCGTCCGCGAGCAGCGCCCGCACGGTCCACTGGCGTTCGCCGCCCCGGCCGTCCACGGGCGGCTCCGGCAGCTTCACCTCGGCGCTCTCGCCCGGCGCGAGCGCCGGTACCGACAGCGAACCCGACTCGACCGTCTCGCCGTCCACCTGGCACGACCACTCGAAGGCCAGCGCGGACAGGTCGGCGAAGTCCTGCTTGTTGGTGATCCGCACGATGCCGTTCGCGCCTCCCCCAAGTTCTCGGCTTCGCTCGAACAGGGGGGACCCCCATCCCTCGATGTGGACCGGCTCGATGACCTTCTTGTACTCGACGAGGCCCGGCGACGGCGTCCGGTCCGGGAAGACCAGCCCGTCGCAGACGAAGTTGCCGTCGTGCAGCTCCTCGCCGAAGTCACCGCCGTAGGCGTAGCCCAGCTCGGCGTGCTTGACGCCGTGGTCGATCCACTCCCAGATGAACCCGCCCTGGAGCCGCTCGTACTTCTCGAACAGCTCCTGGTAGTCGGCGAGCCCGCCCGGGCCGTTGCCCATGGCGTGGCCGTACTCGCACTGGATGAACGGCAGCTCGCGGCGCTTGTGGGTGCCGCCGTCGAGCTTCTGCCCGATCTTGTCGACCTCGTCGTGGAAGGCGTACATCCGCGAGTACACGTCGGTGTCGCGGCAGTTCCAGTCGCCCTCGTAGTGCACCAGCCGCTCGGGGTCGCGGTCGTGGATCCACTCGGCCATGGCGGTGAGCCCGCGCCCGGTGCCGGCCTCGTTGCCCAGCGACCAGAAGACGACGGACGGGTGGTTCTTGTCCCGCTCGACCATCCGCGCGGCGCGGTCCAGCAGGGCCGGGGTCCAGCGGTCGTCGTCGACCGGGTTGTCCCGCCAGTCCTGCTCGGTGAAGCCGTGGGTCTCCAGGTCGCACTCGTCGATGACCCACAGGCCGTACTCGTCGCACAGGTCGAGGAAGGCCGGGTGCGGCGGGTAGTGCGAGGTGCGCACGGCGTTGAGGTTGTGCCGCTTCATCAGCAGCACGTCCTCGCGCATGGTCTCCAGGTCGAGCGCACGGCCCTGCTCGGGGTGCCACTCGTGCCGGTTGACACCCTTGAAGAGGACGGCCCTGCCGTTGACCTTGATCAGCCCGTCCTCCAGGACGACCGTGCGGAAGCCGATCCGCAGCGGCACCCGCTCGCCCTCGGTGGCCAGCACACCGTCGTAGAGCTTCGGCGTCTCCGCGGTCCACGGCTCCACGACCACCGTCACCGACTCGCCGGTGGCGACGTCGATGTCCAGGGCCGGGACGGTCACCCGCCCGTCGACGTCGGAGTCGACGCGCAGGGTGCCCTCGCCGGTGGTGTGGTCGTAGGAGGCGTGCACGAAGAAGTCGCCCACGCCGCCCGCCGGGCGGTGCAGCAGCGTCACGTCACGGAAGATGCCCGGCAGCCACCACTGGTCCTGGTCCTCCAGGTACGACCCCGCCGACCACTGGTGCACGCGCACGGCCAGCACGTTGCCGCCCGGCTTCAGCAGATGCCCGACCGCGAACTCGTGCGGCAGCCGGGAGCCCTTGAACTCACCGAGCTCCGTGCCGTTCAGCCAGACCCGGGCGCAGGACTCGACACCGTCGAACCGCAGCACCGCCGAGCCGTCCGACGGCCAGTCGGACGGCAGGTCGAAGACGCGCAGGTGGTCACCGGTCGGGTTCTCCGTCGGGACGTGCGGCGGGTCCACCGGGAAGGGGTAGAGGTGGTTGGTGTAGATCGGGGACCCGAACGCCCCGTCGCCCTGGAGGACCCAGTGCCCGGGGACCGTGACCTCGGCCCAGTCCCCGGCCTCGTAGCCCTCCCCGGCGAACGAGTCGTCCTCGGCGTCGATCGTCGCCGACAGCCGGAAGCGCCAGCTGCCGTTCAGGGACAGGGACGGCGCGTCCGAGGACGCGTACCAGGCGCGGGGCGGCAGGGCCCCGCTGCCCGGGGAGACGTCCTCGACGTAGTCGACGGAGGTGGTGCGGAAAGACATCGGTCTCCTTGCTCAGCCCTTGATACCGGTCTGGGCGATCCCCTGCACCAGCCAGCGCTGGAGGAAGAGGAAGACGAACACCAGGGGCAGGATGGAAATGGCCGTGGCCATGAAGATCATGTGGAAAACGACGGTCTGGTTGGTCATGTAGCTGGAGAGCGCCACCTGGACGGTCCACGAACTCGGATCCTGCCCGATGACCAGCGGCCACAGGAAGGCGTTCCAGCCCGCGATGAAGGTGATGGTCGCCATCGCCGCGAAGAAGTTCAGCGAGTTGGGTACGACGACACGCCAGTACGCACCCCAGTAACCCAGTCCGTCCATGCGCGCCGCCTCCTCCAGCTCCTTGGGGAACCCGAGGAAGTACTGCCGGAAGAGGAAGCAGGTGAAACCACTGAACAGGCCCGGAATGATGAGCCCCCGGTAGGTGTCCACCCAGCCGAGCGAGGAGACGAGCACGAAGCTCGGCACGAAGGTGACGGCGGTCGGGACCATCAGGGTTCCCAGGACGGCGTAGAACACCTTGTTGGCGTGCTTGTACGGGATGCGGGCCAGACCGTAGCCCGCGAGGGAGCACACCAGCAGGACGCCCACGGTGTGCAGGGTGGCCACGACCGCCGAGTTCCACAGGGTCTGGGCGAAGGGGACCGTCTCGTCGCCGAAGAGCTCGCTGATGTTGCCCCACTGGATGTCCGTGGGGAAGAACTTCCAGCTCTCTCCGGTGATCTCGGCGTCGGTGGAGAGGGCGTTGCGGACGAGGATGTAGAACGGGATCAGGAAGAGGAGGGCGGCGACGCCGGTGGCGATGTAGAGGCCGGTGGAGCTCATCACGCCGCCGCCGCGCCTCACCCGGCTGGGTGTGTCCGACTTCGGTGCGGACTTGCGCACCTTGGGGATGGTGGTGGTCACTTGGACTCGTCCCCCCTTCCGAAGCCCATGATCTTGCCCTGGAGCAGGGTCACGGCGCAGATCAGCACGGTCAGGATGAGTGCGCCCGCGCTGCCGGCGCCGTAGTCCTGGCTCTCGCCCAGGGCCTTGTAGTACAGCTCCATGAGGGGTGGGCGGCCCCAGGTGGTCTTTGACAGCAGGTTGAAGAACTCGTCGAAGGCCTGGTAGGCGGCGACGAGCAGCAGCAGGATCACCGCGGTGGACGTGGCCCGCAGCTGGGGCAGGGTGATGTGCCAGAAGGTCTGCCAGCCCGACTTGGCGCCGTCGATGGCGGCGGCCTCGTACAGCTCGTCCGGGATGTTCTGCAGGGCGGCGATGAACAGGATCATGTAGAAGCCGGACTGCAGCCACAGCCGGGCGGTCACGATGACCAGCCAGTACCAGGGCGGGTTGGGGTCGATCAGCCAGGCGATGTTCTCGACCCCGAACCAGCCGAGGACCGTGTTCATCAGGCCGAAGCGGACCCCGCTGAAGATGGACATCTTCCAGATGAGCGACGCGGCGACGTAGCTGACCGCGGTCGGCAGGAAGAAGACCGACCGGAAGAACGCCCGCATGAAGCGCAGCCGGTTCACCAGCAGGGCCAGCCCCAGCGAAAGCGCCCAGGTGGTGGGCACGATGAACGCGGCGAAGACGGTGAAGGTGCCGAGCGAGCCGACGAAGTCGTCGTTCGTCAGCATGTAGACGTAGTTGTCGAAGCCGACGAACTTGTCGGGCGTGACGGTGAAGCGGGCTTCGAAGAAGCTGAGCCACAGGCTCCAGAGGATCGGCGCGTAGACGAAGATCGCCAGACCGATCAGGAACGGGCCGGTGAAGAGCCAGAAGGTGAAGGCCGGGCTGCCCCGCAGACCCCGCCGCGGCTTGGCCGGTGAGGCCTTGGCCGTGGCGGAGCCCGGGACGTCGAGCTTGGTGGTCGTCGACATGTCGTGGTCCGTCCCGCGACCTATCCGAACAGCTTCTTGAGCTCGCGGTTGACTGCCGTGTCGCACCTGTCGAGAGCCTTCTCCGGGTCCATGTTCTTGCGGACGCAGTTGGCGAAGACGTCCTCGAAAGCGGTGCGCATGGCCTGGGTCCAGCCGATGTTGTCGAAGTGGCCGAACTCGTTGAAGAGCTTGACGCCCTCAGCGGCGTTCCCCGACTTGAGCTTGTCGGCCTTCGCGGCGATCGAGGTGCGCGGCGGGATGTGGAATCCATAGGAGGTGGCCCAGTCCTCCTGGTACTCCGCCTGGTCGATCCACAGCCACTTCACGTACTCCTTGGCCGCGTCGACGTTCTTGCCCTTGGCGTTGACGAACATCGACCAGCCGCCGTTGTAGACGGACGGCTTCCCGGAGTCCGTGACCTTCGGGAAGGGGAAGACGCCCCAGTCGTCGCCGAGCGCGTCCTGGATCGCCGGCATCGCCCACATGCCGCAGAACTGGATGGCGCACAGGCCCTGGTTGAACGAGGAGGGGTCCCAGGACTCGGTCGGAGCGCCGAGGAGAAGGTCGCCGCTGGTGAACAGCTTGCGCATCTTCTTCAGGCCCTCGACGACGCCGTCCGTGTGGTAAGCGATCTCGTTCTTCTCGTTGAGGTGCTGGGCGCCGGACGACCAGATCAACGTGTCGTTCACGCTGTGCAGGTCGTTGCCCATGTACAGGCCCTTGACCTTGCCGGTGGTGAGCTTGGCGGCGGCCTCCATCAGCTCGTCGAGCGTGGTCGGCACCTCGACCTTGGCCTTCTCCAGCATCGACTTGCGGTAGAAGAAGAACTGCGGGTCGTCGATCATGCGGACGCCGTATATCTTCCCGTCCACCGTGTGCGACTTGATGTCGGCCGGGTTGAAGTCGTCCTTGACCGGCTCGACGAGGTCGGTCAGATCCGCCACCTGGCCGCTCCTGACCATCTGGATCTGCGGGTGGAACTCGAAGAGGTCCGGCGCGTTCTTGGTGAGCAGCGCTGAGAACAGCTTGCTCTCGAAGTCCGAGCTGGTGATCCACTGCGTGGTCACGTTGGCGTCCTTGTACGCCTTCGCGTACCGCTTGATGGCCTGCTCGGTGCCTGCCTCGCCGTACGCGTGGAACATCTGCGTCAGGTTGGTGCCCGACCCGGACCCGCCGCCGCGTCCGGTGTTGCTGCCGCACGCTGCGAGTCCGCCCGCGGCGGCCAGGCCCATCGCGGCCCGCAGTACGTTTCGGCGGTCCCAGTTCATGTTGCTCGATGCCGACATGCTGACGTCCTTGTCTCGAGTGCGGCTGCGGCTCTTCGGCTCACTGCCTGATGGCTCACGAGCTGGCGGCTCGCGCCAGATGGCTCAAAGAGAGGTGCGGTGCGGGACGCTAGAGCTTCGGCTAAGGCTTCGGCAAGGGGTTGGACGAAGTCTGTTCGAAGCGTTGTGTACGGTTCGTGATCTCGAACATGCGGGAGTGGCGGAGGAGTTGCTTCCGCCGCTACGAGGGGGGCGCTGTGGTGCGGCTCCTCGCGGGGGTGGGGCGTTTGCCGTTTCTCTGCCCGACGATCTGGAGCGCCCCTTCGAGCGCGAACGTCGCCGCGCCCAGGCACACCGGGTCGGTGGGGATCGGGGAGAGGACGATCTCGGTGGCGGCCAGCGGCCGCGGCAGTGCGTGCCGGGCGACGGCCTCGCGCACCTCGTGCAGCAGCGGTTCGCCCAGGGTGCGGGCGACCCAGCTGCTCAGCACGACGATCTCGGGGTTGAACAGGTTCACCAGGTCGGCAACGCCGGCGCCGAGGTAACGGGCCGTCTCCTGGACCACCTTGCGTGCCACCGGGTCGTCCGCCGCGACCCCGCGGGCCAGCGCGTCGATGGTCGCCGTCTGGTCCTCCGGGTGCAGCAGCGTGCTGTCCGGGCCGAGTTCGCGCAGGTTGAGCATGATGCCGCGCGCGCCGACGTACGTCTCCACGCAGCCGTGGTTGCCGCAGCGGCACAGGCGTCCGTCCAGCACCATCGTGGTGTGGCCCCACTCCCCGGCGCTGTTGCTCACCCCGCGGTGCAGCCCGCCGCCCAGGACGAGCCCGGCGCCCACCCCGGTCCCGAGGTTGACCACGACGGCGTTCCCCCGCCCCCGCGCGGCCCCGAACCACAGCTCGGCCACCGCGCTGGCCCGCAGCGGGTTGTCCAGGTACAGGGGATAGGCGATGTGCTCGGTGAGCAGGTCGAGCAACGGCACGCCGTGCCAGTCCCAGTTGGGCGCGTACTCCGAGATGCCGGTGGCGCGGTCCACCTGCCCCGGCACGCTCACCCCGACCCCGAGCACCCGGGCGCCCTCGATGCCGGCCTGGGTCACCACCGAGCCGACCGCGGTGGCCACATGGCCCACCACCTGCTCCGGCAGGCTCTCGCCGGCGCGGACGTCCTCCTCGGCGCGGGCGAGGACGTTCAGTCCCAGGTCGAACAGCTCGACATGCACGTACGTCTCGGCGATGTCGACGCCGATCAGCGCGCCCCCCGAGGAGTTGACCGCCACCAGGCCCCGGGGGCGGCCGCCCGCCGAGTCCTCGAAGCCGACCTCCGTGATCATGCGGAGGTCGAGCAGCTCGCCGACGAGTGTGGCGACCGTGGCGAGACTGAGGCCGGTGGCGGCCGCCAGCTCCTGCCGGGAGGTCGGTGACTCGGCGATGATCTGGCGCAGCACCTCGTAGCGGTTCGCGGTGCGGATGTCACGTGATGTGCGCTTCACCGGGGTGCCCATCCCTTCCCAGACCAGCTCGGGCCGGGTCGACTTCGGCACCGGCGCGGCGCAAGGCTATGGGCTGCCGGGACTTTCGACAAGGGGTTAGGAAAGGGGCTATATAAAGTGCGCTCCTGGTGAGGGCCGGTGGGGGCCGTCGGTGGCTGATCGCAGCCCGCTCATGAAGCCTCAGGTGATGTCCCGCTCGCGGGGCAGGCCGCTGCCTCGCTCCGGGGGGCCGCGCTCGCGACGGCCGCCGAGAGATGCCGCTGCACCGGCTCGGGCAGTGTGCTGCCGTGCACGGTGCCCACCAGATCCCGGGCCAGATGGTGCAGCTTGGTGTTGGTGTTCTGGGAGGTCCTGACCAGCACGCTCCAGGCCGCCTCGGGACTCAGGCCGAAGGAGGCCATCAGGATGCCGCGGGCCAGGTCGATGGTCGGCCGGGTCTGCATGGCCCGTCGCAGTTGGGCGACTTCGGCACGGAGTTCCTGGCCCTCGTCGCCCGTGCGCGGGCCGGGCGCGTCCGCGGCCGGGCGTGCGGCGTCCTGGTGCGGGCCCGGGGCTGCGAACAGCTCGCGGGCGCCGGTCAGATCGAGCAGGCGCTCGACCGCGAGGCCGCTGGAGCGGACAGTGACCGTCTTGCCCTCGTCGAGGGCGCGCGTCCGCAGGTCGAGCAGCATGGTGAGACCGGAGCAGTCGCAGAACCCCACCGCGTCCAGCCGCAGGTCGATGCCGCTGCCCGACAACGTGAGGATGTCGTACAGGTCCGGCAGCAGCCGCCGACTGCCCAGGTCCAGTTCACCCCACACGGTGACGGTCATCCGGTCGCCGTCCGGCACGACGTCCATGGACGCCATGCACGGCGGGATCGCCGTCACCGGGTGCGCAGGGTCCGGCATGCCCCGTTCTCCCTCGTCTGTTCGCCCTGCTCTTCGTCTTCCAGCGTTGCCTCTCTACCCCACACCCGTCAACCAATACATGAAACGCAGTACGTGTTTTTGAATACGTGTACGCCTGGTCGCTAGAGTTGGGGCATGGATGGAGTGCCCGAGCCACACACCGGATGGACGTTTCTCACCAACCACGCCCGGGTGCTGGCAGTCATTGCCGACAACCACAGTGCCCGTATCCGGGACATCGCGGCCCACTGCCGGCTCACCGAACGCGCCGTCCAGAAGATCATCTCCGATCTGGAGCAGGACGGTTATCTCTCCCACACCCGGGAGGGCCGCACCAACACGTACCGGATCGACCCCGGCAAGGTGCTGCGGCACCCGGCCGAGGCCGGTCTGACCGTGGCGTCGCTGCTCTCCCTGCTCGTCAAGGACGAGGCCGACCGCGCCACGACCCCCAGCGGCCCCGGCCGGCCGCACGCCAGGACCTGACCCTCCGGCCGTCCGCCGCCGGACGGCCGGGTCTCTCCCGCTGACGCGTCCGCTCCCGCTACGCGTCCGCTCCCGCTACGCGTCCACTCCTGCTACGCCTCCATCAGCACGTCCCGCACGAAGGCGTTGGCGAACGTCCCCCGCGGGTCCAGCTCCCGGGTCAGCGCCCGGAAATCGCCGAGCCGCGGATACAGCCCGCGCAGCTCGGACGCGGGCACGGTGAACACCTTCCCCCAGTGCGGCCGCGCCCCGTACGCCGCCAGCGCCTCCTCGACCCGCCGCACCACCGGCAGCACCGCCGGCGTGTCCTCGACCCAGGTGAAGTGCGCCGCCACGGTGTCCCGGCCGTAGGAGGGGCTCAGCCACTGGTCGTCGCCGGCGACCGTGCGCACCTCGCAGGTCTGCAGGACGGGGGCGATGGTCTCCCGGATCGCGTCGAGCGCGTGCAGCATCTCGACGGCGTGACCGCGCGGCAGCAGGTACTCCGACTGCAGCTCCGCCCCGCTGCTCGGGACGAACTCCGCCCGGAAGTGCGGCAGCCGCTCGTGCCACGGCCCCGGCACACCGAACTGCTCGGTGCAGTTGACCGCGGGCATACCCGGCACGGGGTGCATCTTCTCCGTGGCGGGAGCGGCCCAGGGGAAGGCGGGCAGCGGCTGGTCGGAGCGCCGTTTGAGCCACACCTGCCGGAAGCCCGGCGCGCGCCAGTCGGTGAACAGGCTGACGCTGTACGCCGTCGCCATCACCGTCTCGAACGTGCCCGAGTCCAGCCCCCGGAAGGGCAGTTCGGTGAACACGTGCTGCTCCACCTCGTACGCCGGCTCCAGGTCGAGGGTGAGCGCGGTGACGACGCCCAGTGCGCCGAGCGAGGTGACGGCTCCGCCGAACCGCTCCTCGTCCCGGCCTATGGTCACCGTCGAGCCGTCCGCCGTGACCAGCTCCACCTCGCGCACGACCGTCGACAGAGGGCCGTTGAGCACCCCCGAGCCGTGGGTGCCGGTCGCGACCGACCCGGCCACCGAGATGTGCGGCAGCGACGCCATGTTGGGCAGGGCCAGGCCCTCGCCGTGCACCCGGCGGGCCAGCTCCGCGTAGCGCACGCCGCCGCCGACCCGGACCGTGCGGGCCGCCGTGTCGACGTCCACCTCCGGGGGCAGATCGGCCAGCGACAGCAGGACGCCCTCGGCGCCCGGCTCGGCGATCTCGTTGAACGAGTGTCCGCTGCCCAGCACCCGCACCCGGTCGCTGTCCGCGACGAGCGCGCGCAGGGCGGTGAGCGAGCCCGGCCGGTGCAGTTCCTTGGCCGCGTAGGTGATGTTCCCCGCCCAGTTGGTCACGGTCCCGTTCATCGCGTCGTCCTTCCCCGAGAGAGCGGGGACCGGGAAAGCCCCTGCCGGAACCTACCTCGCCGTGCCGTCCGTTGCTCCTGCCGCCCGGCTCGGCCTACCGTGGAGAAGTTGTAGAGAGCGGTTTCTGCCATGGGCCGCCCCTCCATGCGTGTCTCGCTGAACCGTCTTCCGCAGCGGGCCGCCGAACCGGAAGGTCACCTCCTTGAGCCAGCGCCCCCAGGCACTGTTCGCCATGACCGCCGAGAACGTGCCGCAGGTCTTCCCGCCCGAGGTGCTGGCGCGGCTGCGGGAGTCCGTGGACATCGATCCGGCGCTCGTGGCGCGGGACTTCGCCGACCCGGGCGTGCGCGAGGCGCTGGCCCGGACCGAGATCCTGGTGACCGGCTGGGGCTGTCCCCGGCTCGACGCGGCGGTGCTGGACGCCGCTCCCCGGCTGCGCGCCGTGCTGCACTCCGCCGGCTCGGTCAAGTCCTTCGCCACTCCCGAGATCTGGCGGCGCGGCATCGCCGTCTCCTCGGCCGCCGCCGCCAACGCGCTGCCGGTCGCCGAGTACACCCTCGCCATGATCCTGCTCGCCGGGAAGGACGTCCTGGCCGCCCGCGACCGGATGCGCGCCACCCGGGCCTCCTCCGGCTGGGGCGTCGTCCCCGGCATCGGCAACTACGGCCGCCGCGTCGGCCTCATCGGTGCCTCCCGCATCGGCCGCCGCGTCCTCGAACTGCTCCGCCCCTTCGATCTGCGGCCCGCCCTCACCGACCCCTACGTCGACGAGCGGGAGGCCGCCGCGCTCGGCGTCCCCCTGCTGTCGCTGGACGAGCTGCTGCGTACGTCCGACATCGTCACCGTCCACGCCCCCGAGACGCCCGAGACCCACCACATGATCGGCCGCCGCGAGCTGGCCCTCATGCCCGACGGGGCGGTGCTGATCAACACCGCGCGCGGCGCCCTGGTCGACCACGACGCCCTCGTGGCGGAGCTGCGCGCCGGGCGCCTGACCGCGATCCTCGACGTCACCGACCCCGAGCCGCTCCCCGCCGACTCCCCCCTCTACGACCTGCCCGGAGCCTTCGTCACCCCCCACCTCGCCGGCTCCCAGGGCAACGAACTGGCCCGCCTCGGACTGGCGGTCGCGGAGGAGGCGGAACGGCTGCTGACCGGGGGGAAACTGGCGTACGGGGTCGACCTGGCGGCACTGGAGCGCGAGGCCTGAGCCTCGGCAGGGAAGCCTTCTCGGTGTGGAACGGACGACGCTTGGAGGGGAACGGGCGGTCGTACATCGAATGCGTGACCTTCACGTCGAGAGCTCGTTGTGGGTGATGAGGCGAGTCTTCAAGGGGGCTGAGTGGGCGGGAAGTTCAGGCGGCGGTCCGGTTGCGTTGTGCAGGCGTACAGGTTCGCCCTCGATCCGAACGTCGGACAGGAGCGGGCGCTGCGCTCGCACTGTGGTGCCGCCCGCGCTGCCTACAACTGGGCCGTGTCCTGGGTGACCGCATCCTGGTGGCAGCGCAGAGCCGAAGCCACCTACGGCATCAGCGAGGAGGAGCTGACGCCGTGGCGGTCCTGGTCGCTGCCCGCCCTGTCCAGGGAATTCAACCGGATCAAAACGACCGACCCGAAGTACGCCGGCTGGTGGAAAGAGAATTCCAAGGAAGCCTACAAATCCGGACTGACCAACGCGGCCGTCGCATTCGACAACTACGTCAAATCGAAGCAGGGCAAGCGCAAAGGCCCCATGATGGGTGTCCCGCGCCTCAAGACGAAACGCAAGGCACGCCTGGCCTGCCGGTTCACCACTGGCGCGATCCGCGTCGAGCCGGACGGCCGGCATGTCACCTTGCCCCGGCTGGGGACGGTGCGCAGCCATGAACCCACTACCAAACTTCTGACGCGCATCCGGGCTGGGACTGCGCGCATCATTGCCGCGACCGTCCGACACGAACACGGACGTTGGTTCGTCGCCTTCCAGGTCGAGATCATCCGGGAGATCGCCCGCGTCGCCCGACCGGATGCGGTGGTAGGTGTCGATCTCGGGGTGAAGCACCTTGCGGTCCTTGCCGACAGCACCGGTATGGTCCGCTATGAACCCAACCCGAAACACCTGGACGGCGTGCTCAAGCTCCTGCGGTTCCATTCCCGTCGCGTCTCACGGCGACAGGGACCCGACCGCAGGGCCGGTCAGAAGCCGTCGAAGCGATGGGAGAAAGCCAACCGCGAGCGCAACAAGATCCATCATCGCGTGGCCAACCGACGTACCGATGCGCTGCACAAGCTCACCACCCGTATCAGGGACGAATACGGCACCGTGGTAGTCGAGAACCTCAACGTCGCGGGAATGCTCCGCAACAAACGCCTCGCCCGCCGGGTGGCCGATGCCAGCTTCGGTGAGATCCGACGCCAACTCACTTACAAAGGCCAGTGGAATGGATGCCATACCGTGGTGGCGGATCGCTGGTACCCCTCCTCCAAGATCTGCTCGGCATGCGGCGCGGTGAAAACCAAGCTGCCGTTGCACGTCCGAGTCTTCACCTGCGATGTCTGCGGCCTCGTCCTTGACCGGGATGCGAACGCAGCCCGCAATCTCGCCGCCCTCGCTGCGGCCTGCGCAACTGGTACCGGAGTGGCCGGAGACCAGGACACGCCCCGCGTGTCGAAGCCTCGTGGAGCCGACCGCAAGACCCGCCGCCAACGCCCCGACCGGAACATCGACCGAGGCGGGCGGGCAGGTGGCGCAACCCTGCCGCACCAGCGACAGGCAGAAGCGAGAGATCGTCGTCAGGACACCGAAGCCCTCCGCTTCGGTGACACCGGCACGAACCTTTTCGGTAGAAATGCCGAGATTGTTGAGAGGCGCTGTAAAACAGTTCCTCAGCAACGGATACCGTGAGGAGTCGTACATACGATCCAGAAGGAGAGTCGGGATGGGCAGCGGCAGCCGTACCGCGCTGGTCGAGGATCTGATGGAGCGGTTCCCGCACGTTCCGCGGGAAGCCGTCTTCAAGGAGGACCTGCTCAGGGGCGGCGTGGCCTTCGACCCCTCCGCGCTCAGTGACAACGAGGGCGGCGAGGTCAAGCCGAAGTCGTACTTCATCTTCTCCTTCGACCACGGCACCCTGCCCGAGCTGGGCGAGGCCGCGCTGCGCCGGCCGCCCGAGGAGATCATCCTCACCGGCGGCCCGTACGACCTGCGCCGGACCGTCGTCTCGGTGCGGGTGAACCCGGCCTCGCCGTACCGCGTCGCCGCCGACGAGGACGGCGTGCTCGGCCTCTACCTCGACGGCAAGCGGATCTCCGACGTCGGCGTGCCGCCGATGCCCGAGTACTACCGGCACACCCTCGCGAGCGGGAAGTCGGTCATGGAGGTGGCCCCGACCATCCAGTGGGGCTACCTGATCTACCTGACCGTCTTCCGGGTCTGCCAGTACTTCGGCGCCAAGGAGGAGTGCCAGTACTGCGACATCAACCACAACTGGCGCCAGCACAAGGCCGCCGGGCGCCCGTACACCGGGGTGAAGGACGTCGAGGAGGTCCTGGAGGCCCTGGAGATCATCGACCGTTACGACACGGCGAAGGCCTCCACCGCCTACACCCTCACCGGCGGCGCCATCACCAAGACGGTCTCCGGCCGTGACGAGGCCGACTTCTACGGCCACTACGCCAAGGCCATCGAGGAGCGCTTCCCCGGCCGCTGGATCGGCAAGGTCGTCGCCCAGGCGCTGCCGCGCGACGATGTGCAGCGCTTCAAGGACTACGGCGTGCAGATCTACCACCCCAACTACGAGGTGTGGGACGAGTACCTGTTCAAGATGTACTGCCCCGGCAAGGAGCGCTATGTCGGCCGCGACGAGTGGCACAAGCGCATCCTCGACTCGGCGGAGATCTTCGGCGCGCGCAACGTCATCCCCAACTTCGTGGCAGGCGTGGAGATGGCCGAGCCGTTCGGCTTCACCACGGTCGACGAGGCCATCGCCTCCACCACCGAGGGCCTGCGCTTCTTCATGTCGCACGGCATCACGCCCCGCTTCACCACCTGGTGCCCGGAGCCGACGACTCCGCTGGGCAAGGCCAACCCCCAGGGCGCGCCCCTGGAGTACCACATCCGCCTGCTCCAGGCGTACCGGCAGACCATGGAGGACTTCGGCCTCTCCTCGCCCCCCGGCTACGGTCCCCCCGGCGCCGGCAAGGCGGTGTTCTCCGTCAGCTCCTTCATGGACAGCCTCCCGGCGGACGAACCCACCGCTGTTTGATAACGCTTCGATGACGTCGTCCATCATTGCGGTACGGCGTTGAACAGCGGGGCGGTCGTACCCGTATGGCATACCGACGCCGGAGCCGTGGGGGTGCACCGCCCTGTCCTGATATCTGAACAGGGCGCTTGTCAGTTGTGTGAGAGGCGTGAAAAGCTCTTGCCCTGCCTCGAGGTTCCCCCAACTCCATTGCCGATACGGTGAGTTGACCTCGCTTGTGGATGCAGGAGACCCATGCCCGACCTGCCGACCCCTCAGGACGCCGCCGAGGCCGCGCTGTTCTCCGAGTGCTGGGACGCGGTCCTCGCGTACGCCGATCTGTGCACCTCCGGCTCCACCGCCGCCGCACAGCTGGGCCGCGAGGCGTTCGCGCACGGCACCCGTGAGGCCCGCGCGGCCGAAACCGGCCCGGTGCGCAGCGCCGGCCGTCGCGCGGCCCGGCTGCCCCGGATACCCCTGTTGCTGACCGCCGTACGCACCACTGCCGCGGCGTGGGAAGAGGCGGGGCAGGGCCACAAGCTCGACCCCGACCTGCGCCTGTGGCTCAACTCGGACAAGGCCGCCCGCTACACCGGCCCGCCCCTGCAGCGCCCGCTCGCGCTGCGCGGCCTGCGCGACCTCCAGCATGCCGACGCGGAACTGCTGTGGCTGGCCGAGGTGGAGGCGCTGCCGTTGTCCGTGGTCGCCCGCCGCCTGGGCCTCGACCCGGCCACCGCCGCCGACGAACTCCAGCAGGTGCGCACCCTGTTCCGGGACCGCTGCCACCGCAACCACCTCGACACCCCGATGGACGCCCAGTGCCGCAGTTACGCCCGGCTGCTGGACGCCGTCACCCGCTCCTCCGCCGCCGACGCCCCGCGCGACCTCTCCCGGCACCTCGCCACGTGCGTCCAGTGCGCCGAGGCCGCCGCCTGTCTGCGCCTGCACGGCGGTGGCCTGCCCGGGGCACTGGCCGGCGGGGTGATCGGCTGGGGCGGCCTCGCCTATCTGGAGCGCCGCCGCCGCGCCGCCGAGGTACGGCTCGGCGCCGGCCGCCCCGACCGGGCGGACCAGGCGACCGGAGAACCTCAGGAGGCGGAGCAGAAGGCACGCGTCGCCCGCAATGGCCTCCTCGTGGCGGCCGTCCTGGTCTCCGTCCTCGCGCTCGGCGTCTCGCTGATGCCCTTCGGCGGCTCCGGCGACGACCTCGGGGCACGCGGTGACGCCGGCCGCCAGCCGGTGGCCGACCCCAACCCCGACCCGCCCCTGCCGTCCGCCCCCGCCCTGCCTCCCGCGACCTCGAAACCGGCCGGCAACGCCACCGAGGACAGGAGCAAGTCGGACAAGCCCGTCAAACCGGAGGACAAGGGCCGCCACACCGAACCGCAGGGCACTTCCTCTCCCACGAAGGGCGGCGAGAGCGAGGCCCCCGCCTGCCGGGTCGAGTACGACCTGGTCAACCAGTGGCCCGACGGCTTCCAGGCCACCGTCACCGTCACCAGTGCCAAGTCCCTCGACTCCTGGCGCGTGTCCTGGTCCTTCCGTGACGGCCAGCAGGTCGGTCAGATGTGGGACGCCGCCGTCTCCCAGGACGGCTCCCGCGTCACCGCCACCGCCGCCGACTACAACAAGTCGGTCCCCGCGGGCGGCGACCTGGCCTTCGGTTTCCTCGCCTCCTGGCACGGCAAGAACTCCCCGCCGTACGACTTCACGCTGAACGGCCAGGACTGCGCGAAAAGCAGTTGACGCCGCTCAGCCGTGACGGGATACCGTGACGGCGGTTCCACGAAGCACCAAGGGACCACGAAAGCCGGGGGACCACGAAGAGCTGAGGATCGAGGAGGTGTTGACCGATGGCTGTCATTGCGATGGGCGCTGCCCGCATCCAGGAATCCATCACGTCCACCTCCGTGGCCGCCGGCTGATCCGACCGACTGTCGGGCCGGGGGCCGACCTTGGGAAGGGTCACCCTTGACTTCCAGCTCTGCCTCATCCGTTTCCTCCGCGCTCGCTCCCTACGGCTGGGACGACGCATGGGCGGACGAGTTCACCCCCTACGCCACCGAAGGACTGCTGCCCGGACGCGTGATCCGGGTCGACCGCGGGCAGTGCGACGTCGTCACCGCCGACGGCGTGCTGCGCGCCGACACGGCGTTCGTCACTCCGCACGACCCCCTGCGGGTCGTCTGCACCGGCGACTGGGTCGCCGTCGAACCCGGCGGGAACCCGCGATACGTCCGCGCGTACTTGCCGCGCCGCACCGCGTTCGTCCGCTCCACCTCCTCCAAGCGGTCCGAGGGGCAGATCCTCGCGGCCAACGTCGACCACGCCATCGTCGCCGTGTCCCTCGCCGTCGAACTCGACCTCGGCCGCATCGAACGGTTCCTCGCGCTCGCCTGGGAGTCCGGGGCGCAGCCCGTCGTCGTCCTCACCAAGGCCGACCTCGTGCCGGACGCCGGCACCGTCGCCCACCTCGTCCAGGACGTGGAGACCAGTGCGCCCGGCGTGCCGGTGGTGCCCGTCAGCTCTCTGGGCGGGGACGGACTGGACGTGGTCGCGGCGATCGTCGGCGGCGGTACGTCCGTGCTGCTCGGGCAGTCCGGCGCGGGCAAGTCGACCCTCGCCAACGCGCTGGTGGGTGAGGACGTCATGGTCGTGCAGGCCGCCCGGGACGTCGACGGCAAGGGCCGGCACACCACCACCACCCGCAACCTGCTCGCGCTGCCCGGCGGGGGCGTCCTGATCGACACACCCGGGCTGCGGGGCGTCGGGCTGTGGGACGCCGAGAGCGGCGTCGGGCAGGTGTTCTCCGAGATCGAGGAACTTGCCGAGCGGTGTCGCTTCCACGACTGCGCCCACGAGGCCGAGCCGGGATGTGCCGTGCTGGCCGCCGTCGAGAACGGCGACCTGCCGGAGCGGCGGCTGCACAGCTACCGCAAGCTCCTGCGGGAGAACCAGCGCATCGTCGCCAAGACGGACGCCCGGCTCCGGGCGGAGATCCGCAAGGACTGGAAACGGAAGGGAGCGATCGGAAAGGCCGCGATGGAGGCGAAGCGCGGACCGCACCGGCGTTCGTAGCCGCCCGGCGCCCGAAGCCCCGTGTCCGAAGCCCCGTGTCCGAAGCCCGGTGTCCGAAGCGCGTGTCCCAAGCGCCGTGTCCGATTTCCGCCAGCGGCAGCCCCGCCGACGGCGGAGACTGGACACCGTGAGGGACGAAGACACAAGGGACGAAGACACCGAGCACACGGGGGAGGACCCCAGGTACGAGGCCGTACGCAGTCGTGACGGGCGTTTCGACGGCGCCTTCTTCTTCGCCGTCGAGACGACCGGCATCTACTGCCGGCCGAGCTGCCCGGCCGTCACCCCGAAGCGGGCCAACGTACGGTTCTTCGCCACGGCCGCCGCCGCGCAGGGCTCGGGCTTCCGGGCCTGCCGGCGGTGCCGCCCGGACGCCGTGCCCGGCTCCGCCGAGTGGAACGTCCGCGCGGACGTGGTGGGCCGGGCCATGCGGCTGATCGCCGACGGCGTGGTCGACCGGGAGGGCGTCGCCGGGCTCGCCGGACGGCTCGGCTACAGCGCACGGCAGGTGCAGCGGCAGCTCACCGCCGAGCTCGGCGCCGGGCCGGTCGCCCTCGCCCGCGCCCAACGGGCCCACACCGCGCGCGTCCTGGTGCAGACCACCGACCTGCCGATCACCGAGATCGCGTTCGCGTCGGGCTTCGCCAGCGTGCGGCAGTTCAACGACACCGTCCGGGCCGTGTACGCGTCGACCCCGACCGAGCTGCGCGCCGCGACACCGAAGAACGGCCGGGCCCGGCGTACGGCCACCCCGGACGCCGGGATCCCGCTACGGCTCGCCCACCGCGGCCCGTACCAGGCCGGCCCCGTCTTCGACCTGCTGGAACGTGAGGCCGTGCCCGGCATCGAAGAGGTCGGCGGCCCGCCCGGCGCGCGCACCTACCGGCGCACGCTCCGCCTTCCCTACGGCACCGGCATCGTCGCCGTCGACGAGCGCCCCGGCACTGCCCGGACCGGGTCCGGCGCCCACCCGGGCGGCTGGCTCGACGCCCGGCTGCACCTCACCGACCCCCGCGACCTCACCACCGCCGTGCAGCGGCTGCGGCGGCAGTTCGACCTCGACGCCGACCCCTACGCCGTCGACGAGCGGCTCGGCGCCGACCCGGTGCTCGCACCCCTGGTCGCCGCCCGGCCCGGACTGCGCTCGCCGGGCACCGCCGACCCGGAGGAACTCGCGATCCGCGCACTGGTCGGCCGCGCGGAGGCGGAACGGCTCGTACGGCGCTACGGCAAGGCCCTCGACGCCCCCTGCGGCAGCCTCACCCACCTCTTCCCCGAGCCGGCCGTCCTCGCCGACGCCGAACCCGGCGGCACCCTCGGCGCGCTCACCGCGGCCCTCGCCGACCACGCCGTACGCCTGGACCCAGGCGCCGACCGGGACGACGCGCAGGACGCCCTGCGTGCCGTGCCCGGCCTGGACACCCGCACGATCGCCGAGATCCGCACCCGCGCCCTGGGCGACCCGGACGTGGCCCCGCCCGGCGCCGACCTCCCCGACAGCTGGCGCCCCTGGCGCTCGTACGCCCTGAACCACCTGCGCGCAGCAGGGAAGCGGGAGTTCTGATGACCTCGACGTACTGGACGAACGTGGCCTCACCGCTCGGGCCTCTGCTGCTCACCGCCGCTCCCGACGGTGCGCTGACCTCGCTGTCCGTGCCCGGGCAGAAGGGCGGGCGCGTGGTGCGGGACGACTGGCGGCAGGACCGGGGCCCCTTCCGCGAGGCCGAGGAGCAGCTCGCCGCCTACTTCGCCGGGGAACTGGAGGAGTTCCGGCTGACGTGGCGCACCGACGGCTCGGTCTTCCGGGAGAGGGTCTGGGCCGCGCTGGACGACATCCCGTACGGATCGACCGTGACCTACGGCGAGATCGCGGCGCGCATCGGAGCGCCCAGGGCGGCCGTACGGGCCGTCGGCGGGGCGATCGGCGCCAATCCGCTGCTGGTCGTCCGCCCGTGCCACCGGGTGATCGGGGCCGACGGGACATTGACCGGCTACGCGGGCGGTCTGGAGCGCAAGGTACGGCTGCTGACGCACGAGGGTGTGCTGTAGTTCTCACGCCCCGAAGACGACCCCCACCCACGCCGCCGCGACCAGCTGGCAGGTGAACAGTTCCACCAGCACGCTGGAACCGCCCGAGCGCATCGCCGTGCGCAGGGCCGCGACGGCTTCGGCGCGGCGGCCGAGGCGGAGGCGTTCGGAGAGGTAGATGCCGGCCAGGAAGCCGGGGATCGCGCCGATGACCGGGAGCAGGACGAAGCCGAGGGCGGAACCCGCTCCGGCGTAGGCCAGCATGCGGTGGTCGGCGCCGCCGGCCCGCAGCCGCCGGGGTGGCAGGGCCCAGCGCACGCCCTGGGAGACGAACATCAGGGCGGTGGCTCCCACCAGGACCCACCATGCGACGGGCTGCGGATCCTTCAGGGCCCACCACATGACCGCGGCCCACACCAGCAACGAACCGGGCACCGCGGGCAGCAGCACTCCGTACAGACCGAGCAGGATGACCAGCCCGACCAGCAGGAGTTCCCACACTCCCATCTGACCAGCCTGCCGGAACACGGGAGAAGACGCAGGTCAGAAGGGTGGTCCTGGCCCAGACCCGCAGGTCAGCCGGTCGCGGCCGCCGGTACGCCCTCAATCGCATGACCGTTCTACGGCTCACTCGACGTGCCGTTCACGGGGTCGTGGAAGGCCGGTTTTTCCACAAGCCCCGTTTTCATCCGGCCTGTGCGGTGGACAATCAGGGGCATGAGCCAGCAGGGGGGAAGGCCCACCGGTCCCGAGGACGACTGGTGGGGGCAGTTGTACGACGACTCCACCGGCGACACGGGTCCCGCACCCGCACCCGATTCCCTCGACGACCGTTTCGCCTCGGCGGCGGGGGCGGTGGGCGACCGGGGTGTTCCGGGAGCTGGAGCGGGGCAGAGGGCCGTCTCGGAGCCAGTGGTCCCGGCGCCCCGGGCGGGGGCCGACGACGTCATGGACACCCCACGTGCCTCGGGCCCGTCACCGCGGCGCGCACCCTGGGAACCACCGCCCGCGCGCCCCACGGGCCCGATGACCTTCCCGACCGCGGCGAAACGGCAGAAGGCGGAGCGGACACCCCCCGCCCCACCCGAGGTCCCCCCGCCACCGCCGGCCCCTCCCTTCTGGCCGAGCCCCGAGGCGGCCCGTTCCACCACGGCGGGCGCCCCGCCCAGGGATCCCACAGCCCCGGCGGCCGAGTCCCGGCCCGGCGGGACCGCATCCGCCGCCCCAGCCGATCCGCCGCCCGCACCACCACGCCCCGCCGACCCTCCGCCCACGCCACCACCCCCCGCCGACCCTCCGCCCACGCCACCACCCCCCGCCGACCCTCCGCCCACGCCACCACCCCCCGCCGGCTCCCCGCCCACGCCACCACCGCCCGCGAGCCCTCCAGACCAGCCCGAAACCGGGTTGGAGCGCCCCGCGTACTCCCCCCGGCCCCGTGGCTACGTCGGCTCGCGGCCGCCCACCTACGACGCCGAACCCACCGCCCTGCCGCTCGCCGACCCCGACGATCTGGACGACCTCGTCGCGGACACCGTGCTCGACGGGGCCCGGTACGGGGCCTGCACCTTGCGGGCCGTGTCCGTGCGCGGGGACTCCGCGCGGTACCGGGGGGAACCGCGGCGGGACTCGTTGCTGACCGCGCGGTTCGGCACCGGTGAGCAGGCGTTGCTACTGGTGGCGATGGCGACCGGGGCCCGGGCCACGCCGGGGGCGCACCGGGCCGCCGCCGAGGCCTGTCACTGGATCGGGCGGGCCGTCGGACGCAGTCACGCACGGCTCGTGGAGGACATAAGGGCGGGCCGGCGCGGCGACCTCAAGTCCGGACTGCACCGCCTCACCGACCGCAGTCTCGGCAAGCTCCGCGCCAGCGCCGCCGAACAGGGCGTCGACCCGGAGGAGTACGCGGCGGGCCTGCGCTGTCTGCTGCTGCCCGCCGACCCCGAGTGCCGTACGCGCGTCTTCTTCGGCGCCGGGCCCGGCGGGCTGTTCCGGTTGCGGGACGGCGAGTGGCAGGACATCGAACCGCAGGTCGCCGAGATCAGGGGCGAACCGGTCGTGGGGTTCGGATCGCCGCCCTCCGAGACGCCCGAGGGCGACCGGCTCACCATGGACCTCGGCATCCCGACCCCGCCCAGCCCCTACGAACCGGCCCCGGAACCACCCCGCGAACCCTTCCGGTTCCGTACGTCCGTCGCCCGCCCGGGTGACACGCTCCTGGTGTGCAGCGGTGGCCTCGCCGAACCGCTGCGCGGCGAACCCGAACTGGGCGACTACCTCGCCGAGCGGTGGTCCCGCCCCGAGCCGCCCGGCCTCGCCGCGTTCCTCACGGACGCCCAGGTGCGGGTCAAGGGTTACGCGGACGACCGTACGGCCGCGGCTGTTTGGGAGGTGTGACGGCGTCAATGCGGCCTCATCGCCGCCCCTTTGCGCCCACGACCGCGGCCGTCAACAAGCTGTACCGACCGGGCGGCCCCGTACCGGCCGGTATCCCGGGGGAGACCGTCGTACTTCGGCCAACTTCAGCGGACCGCCGCGCAGGGGGACCGGACGCCCCACCCCTTCGCCGCGTACGGAAGGATCGGCAGCCGGCCATCGGCACTTCGTCCGATCTCCGGCGGTCAGGATCCGCGGCGGGACGTCCACCGGCTACTCTCTTGTCCCCCTTCTCCGCGCCGCCGTACTGCTCAGGTCCCCTCCGCCCGGCCCGCCGGTCCCGGCCACGTGGCCGAACACGCGGGTGTTGACGATTTCGGCATGACTGCCGCGTGCCCTACGGGGCATGGATCCCCGTGAACGTGTTCGAGCTGGAGGGGAACCGATATCGGCGCGCGGGCGGGGGTCATGGAGAGGCAGGCACGAGGAGGCGGTCCCATAACGATCGGGGCCTTCTCGGCGAAGACGGTGGAGGACAAGACCGAAGACGTCACGGAGCAGGTGTCGGCGCCTCAGTTGAGGCGCAGACTCGGGCGGGCGGACCTGCGGGCCGTACCGGAGGCACGCAGGGCCCTGCGGGAGCTGCTCGGGCAGTGGGGGAGGACCGCACGATCGGACGTGGCGGAACTGCTCACCAGTGAACTCGTCACCAACGCGATCGTCCATACCGACCACGACGCGGTCCTGACGGCCACCGTCGGCCCCCGTGGACTACGGGTGGAGGTAAGGGACTTCGTGGCCCGCAGACCCCGGCTGCGCGTACCGGTCGCCGACGACGGCACGAACGGCAGGGGCCTGTTCCTGGTGCAGTCCCTCGCGGACGCCTGGGGGGTCAGGGCGCACGGCGTGGGCAAGGCCGTCTGGTTCGAGCTTCAGGCCGAGGCGGCGTGAACGGAGAAGGGGCGCGGCCCGCAGGCCACGCCCCCTTCCCGGCTTGGTGCGGCCCCGGTCAGCCGAACTGCTGCTCCAGGTCCTTGAGCTTGCGCTCCAGGGAATCGAGGCGCGGCAGCGCCATGGTGTCGTCCTCAGCGGTGAGGTCGACGGTCACCGGGTCAGTTCCGCGGCGAACGGGCTGAAGGGAGGGACGCGAGCGGACGGGCAGTTGCTCCGACCCGGATATGGCAGGCTCCGCGGAGACCTGCGAGGAGCCGCGCTCCACCTGCACCTCCAGCTGCCGGCCGCCACCGCCACCGCGGCCGAGGTAGCCGCGGTGACCGCGGCTGATCGCCTTCAGCTGGGCCCGCTCCACGCGCTGCTGGTCGCGGCGCCGCTGCCGGTCGGCGTCCTTCTTGCGCTTGTCCTCGCGCACTTCGTCGACGGCCTCGTCCAGGCTGCGCACACCCTCCAGGAGCATCAGCGACCAGGCCCGGTACGTCTCGCGGGGGGCCCGCAGCCAGCGCACGATACGGATCTGCGGCAGCGGGCGCGGCACCAGGCCCTGCTCCCGCAGGGCGGCCCGGCGGGTCTGCTTCAGCGCGCGGTCGAAGAGCACCGCAGCCGACAGCGACATGCCTGCGAAGAAGTGGGGGGCACCCGCGTGGCCGGCGCCCCTGGGCGCGTGCACCCAGTTGAACCAGGCCGCGGCGAACGCGAACGTCCAGACCAGTATCCGGGAGCCGAGCGCGGCGTCACCGTGGCTGGCCTCGCGCACCGCGAGCACGGAACAGAACATCGCCGCGCCGTCCAGGCCGAACGGGACGAGGTACTGCCAGCCGCCGGAGAGCCCGAGGTTCTGCTCGCCGAAGCCGACCAGGCCGTGGAAGGACAGCGCGGCGGCGACGGCCGCGCAGCAGAACAGAAGGACGTAGGAGACGGTGCCGTAGAGGGCCTCCTTGCGTCTGCGGCGCTCCTCGTTGCGCTCCCAGGAATCGTCCGCGCTCGTGTCTTTGACCGAGGAGCGCTTGCCGCGCGCGAGCACCGCCACCGCCGCCAGCATGCCCAGGAAAAGCACGGCGCCCGGAAGCAGCCAGTTCAGCGATATGTCGGTCAGTCTCATCTGGGTGGTCCCTTGCATTGGGATAGGGCGTAACGCCCGCCATAGTGGCCCAATCCCACCGGCCCTCAGGGGGTTTCGGGGCAAGAGACCGCCAAGGAAGTGCAAGGGATTGCCCAGGGCGGCATTCTGCTCGAACTGCCGCTTGAGGGGCGAGAGTTGAGTTCGAGAAAGACTACCCGCACGGGTGGTTCCCCGGAAAGTTCCCGTGACCCGTGAGGAAGTTGTGAATCGGCTGCGCGCGTGTGGGTGGCCGATTTTGTGATGATCCGACGAGGTGGTGGGGCTGCTCTGTTCATGGCCGCCGGTGTCGGTCCGTGGTGGCTCAACCGGCCGTGGCCAGCAGCTTGGTGACCCGGTCGGCGTCGCAGGTGCGCGGGCAGGTGGCGCAGGTGTCCTCGGGGCGCAGGGTGTAGAACATGCAGCAGCTCGCGCGGTCCCGGGTGCGCAGCGGCTCGCCGCCGGGGCCGGTCAGCTCGCGGAAGGCCGCCGTGCCCACGTACGGCTTGGTCGCGCCCGGCAGGAGCAGCTCCAGTTCGCGCGTCGCGCGCCGCTCCTCGATCTCGCCGAGCAGCTGGGCGACGTACCAGAGCCCCTCGACGATCTCGTCCGTCGCCATACCCCACAGGGCCCGGCCGCGGCGCCGCATCCGGGGGCCGAAACCGGCCAGGACCGGCTCCATGTGCTCGGCGACCGCCGACCGCACCTCGGCCCGCAGCGCCTCCTCGTCCGGGACGACCCGGGCGCCGGGCAGCGCGGCGGCCTCGTCGCCGGGCAGGCAGGCGAAACCGGCCGGACGGACGGCCAGGTGGCCGACGGGGTGGCCGGGGGCCGTGCGGTCGTACGAGACGTCTGTCACGGGGTAGCGGGGCACGCGGCGGTGCAGGAACCAGGGGACGGTGATCAGGAGGCAGGCCGGCCAGGCGTAGCGGTGCAGGCCGAAGCCGGCGATGACGTCGGGGCGTGCCTGCTGGCCGTAGTCCCGGCGGATCTGGGCGTCGTCCCAGGACAGGAAGGCGTCGAGGCCGGGGCCGGCTTCCGCGAGCGCGGCGGCTGTGGTCCAGTTGCCGCCCCGGGGAGTCTCGTCCTCGGCGGTCAGTTCGGTGATGGCCAGCCCCGGGAGGACCTCGGCCAGACGGGCGTACGCGCCGGAGAGGGCCGAAGGGGGCAGGGGCATGGGATCACCGGTCCACGTCTGTTGAAACGGGTCTTCGAAGGTAAGCCTAACCTTACCGAAGATCGCTGGGATTTGAACTGACGGTCGGTGCGCTTATGGTGCTTGACGGACGAGTAACAACCCGCCGTAATGACCCCAAGTACCGACACGTCAGGAGGAGCCGAGCCGTGGAGCAGGGCGCGCAGGGCTCCGCCGGGAGTGGGCAGGTCCGGGTGCCGCAGCAGGCTGTGGCGGCTGATGCGACTGGTGTGAGGCCTGGGGCTGGTGGGGCTGCGGCTGGTGGGGCTTCCGAGGTGGTTCGGGGGGAGCACACGCACAGTGAGCCTGCCCTGCCGCCCGCTCCGCGAGGCCGGTCCGTCGTGCAGCGGTCCTCGGTGCGCGGGCAGATCGTGGACGCGCTGCGGGCCGCGCTGGTGGCCGGGGATCTCAGGCCCGGGGAGGTGTACTCGGCGCCGGTGCTGGGCGAGCGGTTCGGGGTCTCCGCGACGCCGGTGCGGGAAGCCATGCAGCAGCTGGCCCTTGAGGGTGCCGTCGAGGTCGTGCCGAACCGCGGGTTCCGGGTGGTCGAGCGGGGGGCACGGGAGCTGGCGGAGCTGGCCGAGGTGCGGGCGCTGATCGAGGTGCCGGTGATGCTGCGGCTGGCCCGGACGGTGCCGGCGGAGCGCTGGGCCGAGCTGCGTCCCCTCGCCGAGGCGACGGTCCGCGCGGCGTCCTCCGGCTGCCGTGCGACCTACGCGGAGTCCGACCGGGGGTTCCATCGGGCCGTGCTGTCCCTCTCCGGGAACGCGCAACTGGTCCAGGTCGCGGAGGACCTGCACCGGCGGGCGCAGTGGCCGCTGGTGGGAAGCGGGCCGGGGATGCGGGGCCGGGCTGATCTGGTGGCGGACGCGCATGAACACACGGCGTTGCTGGACGCGTTGATCGCCCGCGACCTGGACGTGGTGCGCGCGCTGGTGGGGGAGCACTTCGCGGGCGCCGGCTGATGGGGGTGCGCGCCGCGTGCGCCTACGTGGTGGTGGGCCGGGGATCGCTACGGTCGCCCTGGCTGCGGGCAGTCGTGCCGCCCGGGGCGATGTGGGTCCCCTGCGCGAGCGAAGTCGAGAGCTTGGGGGAGGGTGGGCGCAGCGGCACCTCGTCGGGCCGAGTCGCGCACCCACCCGGCCTCAGCAACCGTCGGCGGCACCTCGTCGCGCCGGGCCGCGCCACGCACCCGCCTCAGCAACCGTCGGCGGCGCCCCGCTCCGCCGGGCTGCGGACCCACCCCTCAGCAACCGTCGGCGGCACCTCGTCGGGCCGGGCCGCGCACCCATCCGGCCTCAGCGAAAACGCCGGGTGGCTCTCAGCCCCGTCAAGCCGTCGCCGCCCCCGCCGCCGGCGGGGCCAACTGCCGCGCCAGCCACGTCGGCACACCCCCGAGCAACCGGAACAACCGCCGAGCCTCCTCCCGCAGCCGGGACGCCTCCGGCTCGGTCTCCGTGTCGGCGAGCGACACCAGCGCCGGCGCCGTACCGACGAGATAGCCCAGCTCCTCACGGATCCGCAGCGACTCCGTGAAACCGTGCCGGGCCTCCGCCAACTCCCCTTCCCGCAACGCGAGTCCGGCCAGATGCCGCCAGGTGAAGGACAGCAGCAACGGGTCCGACTGCGCCGTCGCCCCCGCGTGCGCACGGCGATACGCGGCACGCGCCGCCTGCGGGGAACGCGTCAGGTTCTCCGCGAGCAACCCGCGACGGAAGTCCAGCAGGGCCCGCTGCGGAGCCCCCGGAGGGATCAGCGCCGCGGCCCGCCCCAACGCCGCCCGTGCCTCGTCGGCCCGGTCGCGCACCGCGAGCACCGTCGCGGCGTAGGCCAAGTACCCGCGTTCACAAGCGGCCGCGCCCCGCTCGTCGTCGCTGTGGGCCAGCGCCTCGGCGGTGCGCAGGGCGTCCTCGGCCTCCTCCCAGCCCTGCTCCGTGTACAGACACCGTTCCACCAGCAGCGACGCGCGCTGCAGCGACGCCGCGGGGGTGTCCGGCAGCAGCAGGGCGGCCGCGTCGGCCCAGCACGCGCGTGAGCGCAGCCGCCATACCGCGGTCTGGAGGGGATCGTCACCGGCGGTCGTTCCGTTACCAGACATGGCGGAATGCGCCACGTTGCCCTCCCCGAGCACGCCATCGAGCTGTTGAGTGGTGGCGGCATCTCAGCACGAATCGGAGGGCCGGGCCAAGAGGGTGGGTGAAGGATTTCACAAAGTCGTGGGACTCGGAGGCGTCCCGTGTTTGGCCGGGGCACCCCGCGTCTCAGCTCATGCGCAGTGCCAGGAAGAAGTCCAGCTTGTCCTCCAGGCGCGACAGATCACGGCTCGTCAACTGCTCGATGCGGCCCACCCGGTAGCGCAGTGTGTTGACGTGGAGGTGGAGCCGGGTGGCGCAGCGGGTCCAGGAGCCGTCGCAGTCCAGGAAGGCCTCCAGGGTGGGGATCAGTTCGGCTCTGTGGCGGCGGTCGTACTCGCGGAGGGGATCCAGGAGGCGGGCCGTGAAGGCGCGGCGGACGTCGTCCGGGACGAAGGGCAGGAGCAGGACGTGGGAGGCCAGTTCCTGGTGGCCCGCCGCGCAGACCCGGCCCGGGCGGGCCGCCGCCACCCGGCGGGCGTGGCGGGCCTCCTCCAGTGCGCCGCGCAGGCCCTCCGCCGAGTGCACGGCGGCGCTGACGCCGAGTGTGAGGCGGCCGTCGTCGTCGAGGCCGGCCGTCAGGGGGTCCCGCAGGGACTCCAGGAGCGCGTCGGCGAGGACGCCGGTCCGGGAGGCTTCGTGCTCCGCCGGGACGGCGGGGAGCGGGACGAGGGCGATGGCCTCGTCGCCCGTGTGGGCCACGGCGATGCGGTCGGAGGGCTCCGGGCCCGCCGACAGGGGGTCGACGAGGATCTCCTCCAGCAGGGCCTGGGCGACCGGGCCGCCCTCGATCTCGCCGCCGTCCCAGTCGACACGGGCCACGACGACCTGCCAGTGCGGCGCGGCGCCGAGGCCGGGCAGCAGGACCGGCGCGGCCACCCGGAGGCGGGCGGCGATCTCGGCGGGGGCCGCGCCCGTCTGGACCAGTTCCAGGACCTCCTGGGCGAGGCGGCGGCGGACCGTGCGGGCGGCGTCGCGGCGGTCCCGCTCGACCGCGATCAGCTGGGTGACGCCGTACAGCAGGTCGAGGCGCTCCTCCGCCCAGTCCCCGGCGTCCGCCTCGACGGCCAGCAGCCAGTCGGACAGGACGGTCTCGCGGGCGTCCCGGGCGGTCTGCGGGGAGCGGGCAGTCGAGCGGATCGGGAAGAGGGAGTAGGTGGTGCCGCCCAGCAGGACGCGGTGCGGGGCGCGGCGGCCCGTGCGGGTGGCGGTCAGGTGTTCCGCCGCAAGCCGGCCGCAGGCCTCGGCGGGGAGGGCGGGGCCCGACGTCTTGGGGCCCGCGATCAGGCGGCCGGTGGGGGAGAGCACCCAGGCGCGCAGGTCCAGGTCCGAGCCCAGCAGGTCCAGGACCACGTCCGGGCCGCCGCCCGCGGGGCCCGAGGTCATCATCCGGCGGTGCCGGTCGACCACGGCGGCGAGGTCGCCGGCGCGCTCGCCGGACACCTGCCGTACGACGTGCTCGGTGATCGTCGCGAAGGCCACCGACTCGTGCACCGCGAAAAGCGGGAGGCGGTGGCGGGCGCAGGCCTCGACCAGGTCGTCCGGTACGTCCCCGAGCTCGGCCTCGCCCGCGGCGAGGGCCGTGACTCCCTCCTGCACCAGGATCCGGACGAACGGCTCCGAGTCCGCGGCGTCCCGGCGCCAGGCCAGGCCCGTGAGCACCAGTTCGCCGCCCGACAGGTAGCGGCTGGGGTCGCGCAGGTCGGTGGTCATCACACCGCGCACGGTGCGGTCCAGCTCGTCCTCGCCGCCGAGCAGCTTGAGGCCCAGCGCGTCGGTGTCCAGCAGTGCGCGCAGCCGCATTCTCGTCGCCGCCGTTCTTTGTCTCGAAATCTATGGTGGATCTTGGTGGGTACGGGGGTGAACGTCCGTTCGGCGGACTGGTGAGCGGGTTCGCCGCCCTCCGGACCTGTCCTGGCTGTGTCCCAGGTCACGCGGCTGTGTCGCGCGTTTCCACAGGAAAACGAGGAGGTTTCCGATGACCTCCGTTCATACGAATCTACAAGATGCCCCTCCTGGCCAGCCAACTCCTTCATGGTTTCCGTGACTGACCCCGCCGGAGTACCGCCCTGTGTACTGAGTCCACTACGCGTTAACAGCACATGGACGAGCCGGGACCGCCGCACACGGATTGGCTCAATCCGAACGCCCCACACGAAGACGAAGAAGAGAGCCGGTCATGGACTTCCTTCGCCCCGCCAGCTGGGAGGAGGCGCTCGCCGCGAAAGCCGAGCATCCCAGCGCTGTGCCGATCGCGGGTGGCACCGACGTGATGGTCGAGATCAACTTCGACCACCGCCGGCCCGAGTACCTCATGGACCTGAACCGCATCGGCGACCTCTGCGAGTGGGAGGTCGGCGAGGAGAGCGTGCGGCTGGGTGCCTCCGTGCCCTACACGACGATCATGGAGAACCTGCGCGCCGAGCTGCCGGGACTCGCCCTGGCCTCGCACACGGTCGCCTCCCCGCAGATCCGCAACCGCGGCGGCGTCGGCGGCAACCTCGGCACCGCCTCCCCGGCCGGCGACGCGCACCCCGCCCTGCTCGCCGCGGGCGCCGAGGTGGAGGTGGAATCGGTGCGCGGGGCGCGTCGTATCCCGATCGATGAGTTCTACACGGGCGTCAAGCGCAACGCGCTGGCCCCCGACGAGCTGATCCGCGCCGTGCACGTGAAGAAGGCCGACGGGCCGCAGCAGTTCTCCAAGGTGGGGACCCGGAACGCGATGGTCATCGCCGTGTGCGGCTTCGGGCTGGCACTGCACCCCGAGACGCGGACCGTGCGGACGGGCATCGGTTCGGCCGCCCCGACCCCCATTCGGGCCAAGGCCGCCGAGGAGTTCCTGAACGCCGCTCTGGAGGAGGGCGGCTTCTGGGACAACGGGAAGATCATCACCCCGTCCGTCGCCAAGCAGTTCGCGGACCTGTGCTCCGCCTCCTGTAACCCGATCGACGACGTCCGGGGCACCGCGAGCTACCGCCGCCACGCGGTCGGTGTCATGGCCCGCCGCACGCTGACCTGGACCTGGGAGTCCTACCGCGGCACCCGCCGCACCACCGAGGGAGCTGCGTAATGCGCGTCAACTTCACGGTCAACGGCCGTCCGCAGGAAGCCGACGACGTGTGGGAGGGCGAGTCCCTGCTGTACGTGCTGAGGGAACGGCTCGGCCTGCCGGGCTCGAAGAACGCCTGTGAGCAGGGCGAGTGCGGGTCGTGCACGGTCCGGCTGGACGGTGTGCCGGTGTGCTCGTGCCTGGTGGCGGCGGGTCAGGTGGAGGGCCGCGAGGTCGTCACCGTCGAGGGCCTCGCCGACTACGCCGAGCAGCGCTCCTGCGCGAGTGACGCGTGCGGTACGTCGTTGCAGAACGCCCGGCAGTGGCAGGCCAAGGGCGACTCGCAGACCGGCGAGGGCACCGAACTCTCCCCGATCCAGCAGGCGTTCATCGACGCCGGCGCCGTCCAGTGCGGCTTCTGCACGCCCGGACTGCTGGTCGCCGCCGACGAGATGCTGGAGCGCAACCCGACCCCGACCGACGCGGACATCCGCGAGGCACTGTCGGGCAACCTGTGCCGCTGCACCGGCTACGAGAAGATCATGGACGCGGTCCGCCTGGCGGCCGCCCGGCAGGGAGAGGCGGTCTGATCATGGCTTCCCCCAACGGATCCATGTCGTCCCCCAACGGAACGCCCACCAAGATCACCCAGGGCTCGCACACCAAGGGCGGCATCGGCGAGTCCACGCTCCGCCCGGACGGCACCCTCAAGGTCACCGGCGAGTTCGCGTACTCGTCCGACAT
This sequence comes from Streptomyces caelestis, assembly GCF_014205255.1. Lineage (GTDB taxonomy): Bacteria > Actinomycetota > Actinomycetes > Streptomycetales > Streptomycetaceae > Streptomyces > Streptomyces caelestis. The sequence continues at coordinate 6,919,238 of NZ_JACHNE010000001.1, forward strand.
GTGGCACGAGGACATGCTCTGGGGCCAGATCCTCCGCTCGACCGTCGCGCACGCCGAGATCGTGTCCATCGACACCAGCGAGGCCCTGGCCACGCCGGGCGTCCACGCCGTGCTGACGTACGACGACCTGCCCACCGACGTGAAGAACTACGGGCTGGAGATCCAGGACACCCCGGTCCTCGCCCACGGCAAGGTCCGCCACCACGGCGAGCCGGTCGCGATCGTCGCCGCCGACCACCCGGAGACCGCGCGCCGCGCCGCCGCCAAGATCAAGGTCGACTACCGCGAACTGCCCGTCATCACCGACGAGGCCTCCGCTACCGCGCCGGACGCGATCCTCGTCCACGAGGGCCGCGACGACCACCACGCCGGCCATGTCCCGCACCCGAACATCGTGCACCGCCAGCCGATCGTCCGCGGGGACGTGGAGGAGGCCCGCAAGCGGGCGGACGTGATCGTCGAGGGCGAGTACACCTTCGGCATGCAGGACCAGGCCTTCCTCGGCCCCGAGTCCGGTCTCGCCGTGCCGGAGGAGGACGGCGGCGTCCACCTCTACATCGCCACCCAGTGGCTGCACAGCGACCTGCGCCAGATCGCGCCCGTGCTCGGCCTGCCCGAGGACAAGGTGCGGATGACGCTGTCCGGCGTCGGCGGTGCGTTCGGCGGCCGCGAGGACCTGTCGATGCAGATCCACGCCTGCCTGCTGGCGCTGCGCACCGGCAAGCCGGTCAAGATCGTCTACAACCGGTTCGAGTCCTTCTTCGGGCACGTCCACCGCCACCCGGCGAAGCTCCACTACGAGCACGGGGCCACCAAGGACGGCAAGCTCACGCACATGAAGTGCCGGATCGTCCTGGACGGCGGCGCCTACGCCTCCGCCTCCCCGGCGGTCGTCGGCAACGCCTCCTCCCTGTCGGTCGGCCCGTACGTGATCGACGACGTGGACATCGAGGCCATTGCCCTCTACACCAACAACCCGCCCTGCGGCGCCATGCGCGGCTTCGGCGCGGTCCAGGCGTGCTTCGCCTACGAGGCGCAGATGGACAGGCTGGCGAAGAAACTCGGTATGGACCCGGTGGAGTTCCGGCAGCTCAACGCCATGGAGCAGGGCACGATCATGCCGACCGGGCAGCCGGTCGACTCGCCGGCCCCGGTCGCCGAACTCCTGCGCCGCGTCAAGGCGATGCCGATGCCACCGGAGCGCCAGTGGGAGTCCAGCGAGGGCGCCGACGTACGGGAGCTGCCCGGTGGCCTGTCCAACACCACGCACGGCGAAGGCGTCGTCCGCGGTGTCGGCTACGCGGTCGGCATCAAGAACGTGGGCTTCTCCGAGGGGTTCGACGACTACTCGACCGCGAAGGTCCGGATGGAGGTCGTCGGCGGCGAGCCCGTCGTCACCGTCCACACGGCCATGGCCGAGGTCGGCCAGGGCGGTGTCACGGTCCACGCGCAGATTGCCCGCACCGAGCTGGGTGTCGCGCAGGTGACCATCAACCCCGCCGACACCCGGGTGGGCAGCGCCGGTTCGACGTCGGCCTCCCGGCAGACGTACGTCACCGGTGGCGCCGTGAAGAACGCCTGCGAGCTGGTCCGCGAGAAGGTGCTGGAGGCCGGCCGCCGCAAGTTCGGCTCCTACCACCCGGCCTGGGCGACGGCCGAACTGCTCCTGGAGGGCGGCAAGGTCGTCACCGACGGCGGCGAGGTGCTGGCCGATCTGGCGGACGTCCTCGGCGAGGACGCCGTCGAGATCGAGGAGGAGTGGCGGCACCGGCCGACCGAGCCCTTCGACCTGCGCACCGGCCAGGGCAACGGGCACGTCCAGTACTCCTTCGCCGCGCACCGCGCCGTCGTCGAGGTCGACACCGAGCTCGGCCTGGTGAAGGTCATCGAGCTGGCCTGCGCTCAGGACGTCGGCAAGGCACTCAACCCGCTGTCCGTGCTCGGCCAGATCCAGGGCGGCACCGTACAGGGCCTGGGCGTGGCCGTCATGGAGGAGATCATCGTCGACCCGAAGACGGCGAAGGTGAAGAACCCCTCCTTCACGGACTACCTGATCCCGACCATCCTCGACACGCCGACCATCCCGGTCGACGTCCTCGAACTCGCCGACGACCACGCCCCGTACGGGCTGCGCGGCGTCGGCGAGGCGCCCACCCTGTCGTCGACCCCGGCGGTCCTCGCGGCCATCCGGAACGCGACCGGGCTCGAGCTGAACCGGACTCCGGTACGGCCCGAGCACCTGACGGGCACGTCACTCTCCGAGGCCTGAGCAGGAGAGTTCCGTCCGGGGGACCGCCTCCCCCGGGCCCCCTCGTTCGTCTCGGGCCGTCCCCCGGGTCGTGCGTCCCAACCCCCTATGAAACTTGGGAGTAGGCCCACATGACCCAGCAGTCACTGGAGCCGAGGACCACAGCCGAGGACGCGGGCGAAGGCACCCGCGTCCCGGCCGGACGGTCCTGGCTCGACCGGTACTTCCACATATCCCGCAGAGGATCCACGGTCGCGCGCGAAGTGCGCGGCGGCGTCACCACCTTCATGGCGATGGCGTACATCCTCCTGCTCAACCCCCTGATCCTGTCCGGCAAGGACGCGGCGGGGAACACCCTCGCGCAGCAGGGCCTGATCACCGCGACCGCGTTCGCGGCGGCCCTCACCACCCTGCTGATGGGTCTCGTCGGCAAGGTGCCGCTCGCCCTCGCCGCCGGTCTGTCCGTCTCCGGAGTCCTCGCCTCCCAGGTCGCGCCCGAGATGACCTGGCCGCAGGCGATGGGCATGTGCGTGATGTACGGCGTGGTCATCATGCTGCTGGTCGTCACCGGCCTGCGCGAGATGATCATGAACGCGATCCCGCTCGCGCTCAAGCACGGCATCACCATGGGCATCGGCCTGTTCATCGCCCTCATCGGCTTCTACAAGTCCGGCTTCGTGCACCAGGGGAAGGCCACTCCCGTCACGCTCGGCCCGGCGGGCGAACTGGCCGGCTGGCCGGTGCTGCTCTTCGCCGGCACCCTGCTGCTGATCTTCATGCTCCAGGCCCGGAACGTCCCGGGCGCCATCCTCGTCGGCATCGTCAGCGGCACGGTCGTCGCCGCGATCCTGAACGCCGCGGGCGTCATCGACCCCAAGCAGTGGGCGGCCGGCGCGCCCGAGCTGCACGGCGGCGCGGTGTCCATGCCCGACTTCTCGCTCTTCGGGGACGTGGAGTTCGGCGGCTGGGGCGAGGTCGGCGCGATGACCGTCGGCATGATCGTCTTCACGCTGGTGCTGGCCGGGTTCTTCGACGCGATGGCGACCATCATCGGCGTCGGCACCGAGGCGAAGCTCGCCGACGACAAGGGCCGGATGCCGGGCCTGTCCAAGGCACTGTTCATCGACGGCGCCGGCGGTGCGATCGGCGGTGTGTCCGGCGGCTCGGGCCAGACCGTGTTCATCGAGTCCGCCACGGGCGTCGGCGAGGGCGCGCGCACCGGCCTCGCCTCGGTCGTCACCGGTGCGTTCTTCGCGGCCTGCCTGTTCTTCACGCCGCTCACGGCGATCGTGCCGCAGGAGGTCGCGTCCGCCGCCCTCGTCGTCATCGGCGCGATGATGCTGATGAACGCCCGGCACGTGGACTGGGCCGACCGGGCCACCGCCGTCCCGGTGTTCCTGACGGTCGTCCTGATGCCGTTCACGTACACCATCACCACCGGTGTCGCCGCGGGCGTCATCTCCTACGTCGCCATCAAGACCGCCCAGGGCAAGGTGCGCGAGATCGGCGCCTTCATGTGGGTCCTGACGGCGGTGTTTCTCGCCTACTTCGCCCTCAACCCGATCGAGAGCTGGCTGGGCGTCCACTGACGCCCCGCCCGCCGCGACCTCAAGGAGACCGAGACAGATGCTGGACATCGCCGAGGAGCTGAACCGGTGGGTCGAGCAGGGCCGTGACTTCGCCGTGGCCACCGTGGTGGCCGTCGGCGGCAGCGCGCCCCGCCTGCCCGGCGCCGCGCTCGCGGTGGACGCCGAGGGCACGGCGATCGGCTCGGTCTCCGGCGGTTGCGTGGAGGGCGCGGTCTACGAGCTGTGCGAGCAGGCGCTGCGGGACGGCGACACCGTCCTGGAGCGCTTCGGCTACAGCGACGACGACGCCTTCGCCGTGGGCCTGACCTGCGGCGGCGTCATCGACATCCTGGTCACCCCGGTCCGGGCAGGCGATCCGGTCCGCCCGGTGGTCGCGGCCGCGCTCACCGCCGCCGCGTCCGGGGAGGCGGCGGCGGTGGCGCGGATCGTGTCGGGCCCGCCCGCACTGACGGGCCGGGCCCTGCTCGTCCGCCCCGACGGCTCCTACGACGGCGGCTTCGGCGGCCATCCGGAACTGGACCGCACGGTCGCGGCCGAGGCGGGCGCCTTCCTGGACGCCGGCCGCACCGGCACCCTGGAGATCGGAGAGCAGGGCTCACGCTGCGGAGCACCGCTCACGGTTCTGGTCGAGTCCTCGGTCCCGGCGCCCCGCATGATCGTGTTCGGCGCGATCGACTTCGCCGCCGCCCTGGTCCGCATCGGCACGTTCCTCGGCTACCACGTCACGGTGTGCGACGCGCGCCCCGTCTTCGCGACCCGGGCGCGCTTCCCGGAGGCCGACGAGATCGTCGTCGACTGGCCCCACCGCTACCTGGAGCGCACGGATGTCGACGCCCGCACGGTCCTGTGCGTCCTCACCCACGACGCCAAGTTCGACGTGCCCCTGCTGCAGCTGGCGCTGCGCCTGCCGGTGGCGTACGTCGGTGCCATGGGCTCCCGGCGCACCCACCTGGACCGAAACGCCCGCCTGCACGAAGTCGGCGTCACCGAGCGGGAGTTGAGGCGGCTGCACTCCCCGATCGGCCTGGACCTCGGCGCCCGTACGCCCGAGGAGACGGCCCTGTCGATCGCCTCGGAGATCGTCGCGGCCCGGCGCGGCGGCAGCGGGGTCTCGCTGACCGGGGCCCACACGCCGATCCACCACGAGCCGGAGTCGAAGGCGGTGGGGCGGATCGGGTCGGTGGCCTGACACCGGGCCGGCCGCCGGGGCGTCACGGACGTCTGAGCAAACGGTTCAGCGCGCGTCCGAACACGTACCGTGCCGAGCGCCGCAGTACGCCGTCGAAGAGCGACGGCAGCAGCCGGAGCCGGATCTCCTCCCGCCAGACCACACGGGTACGCCCCCCGGGCCCCGGCCGCACTTCCAGCTCCGCCCAGCCGAGCACCACCCGGCCCCGCTTCTCCAGGCGGCACATCCCCGGCGCCCCGTTCTCCGGCGGCTGCCACACCGTGACCTCCATCGGGTCGTCGAAGGCCAGCGCCCCGGCACCCGAGCGGGCCACGACCACCGTGCCCACACGGGTGGGCCCGGGCGGATCCACCCTGACCGCCGTCAGCGGCACCACCTCACCGTGCCGCGGCCACAGCGTGATCCGCCGCCACGCCTCGTCGAGGGGAAGCGGGACCGTGCGTTCGAGCAGGATGTTCACCACGGCACGATGGTAGGGAACTCACCGAGCGTTATCGGTACACCTTCCCCGGCTCCGCCCTTCCGGGTGCCAGCAGCTGCGGCACCGTCACGAACACATAGCCCCGTTCCTTGAGCGCGTCGATGATCCCCGGCACGGCCGGCACCGTGCCGTCGTAGATGTCGTGCAGCAGGATGATCCCGTCCCGGGAGGCCTGGGCGAGGACGCGGCGGGTGATCAGGTCCGAGTCGGTCGTCTTGTAGTCCTTCGCCGTCACGCTCCACAGCACCTCGGCGAGGCCCAGCTCGCGGCAGATCTCGTGGACGGTGTCGTCGGTGCGGCCCTGCGGCGGGCGCATCAGGGTCGGGCGCCGGCCGGTGAGGCGTTCTATCTCCTGGTTGGGGCGTTCCAGCTCCTCGCGTATCTCCTCGGGTCTGAGCCGGGTCAGGATCTTGTGGTCCCAGGTGTGGCTGGCCACCTCGTGGCCCTCGTCCGCCATCCGCCGCACCAGCTCCGGGTACTTCTCGATGTGCCGCTTGCCCAGGAGGAAGAAGGTCGCCGGGACCTGCTTCTCCTTCAGGATGTCCAGCAGGTGTGCGGAGTGCTCGCTCGGCCCCGCGTCGAAGGTGAGCGCGATGCACTTCACCTCGCGGCAGTCGACGGTGCCGAAGCGGGCCGCCCGGACGTCCGTCGCCGCCTGTGCGCGGACGGCGCTGGGGGCCGTGGTGTCGGGCCCTGAGCAGCCGCTCAGGGTCAGTGTCAGGGCGGCGGTCGCCGCGAGCGTTCCGGCGGTGCGGAACGCGATCCCCGTTTTCTTCATCTTCTTGGTCAGAGAAGGCATGCCGGGACTATACACACTGTGTATAGTCCCGGTTTGCAGTGTTCTGACTCCTCGTCTGGTTACTCGCGCCGACACGCAAGTGAAGCCAGTGGAAGGAGAGTCCTGTGAGCGCACACGCCTGGCGCCGGGCCCTGGTGACCGGCGGCGCCGGATTCGTGGGGTCCCATCTGTGCGCACGGCTGACCGACGCCGCAACGGAGGTCGTGTGCCTGGACAACCTGGCCACCGGGTCCCGCGCCAACGTGGTGGACCTGGAGCAGCGGCCCGGCTTCCGCTTCGTGCGCGGTGACGTCACGGACCCGGCGGCCTGGCAGGCGCTGCCCGGCCGGTTCGATCTCGTCCTGCACTTCGCCTGCCCGGCCTCGCCCGCCGACTACCTGCGACTGCCGCTGGAGACCCTCGACGTCGGCAGCACCGGCACCCGCCTCGCACTGGAACGGGCCCACACCGACGGCGCCCGGTTCGTCCTCGCCTCCACCTCCGAGGTCTACGGCGACCCGCTGGAGCACCCCCAGCAGGAGGGCTACTGGGGCAACGTCAACCCGATCGGCCCGCGCAGCGTCTACGACGAGTCCAAGCGCTTCGCGGAAGCCCTGGTCACCGCCCATCGGGGCGTGCACGGCACCGACACCGCCATCGTCCGCATCTTCAACACCTACGGCCCCCGCATGCGCACCGGCGACGGCCGGGCCGTGCCCACCTTCATCGCGCAGGCCCTGGACGGCATGCCCCTGACCGTCGCCGGCGACGGCGGTCAGACGCGCTCGCTGGCTTACGTCGACGACACCGTGGACGGCGTGCTCGCCCTGGCCGCCTCCGCCGAGACCGGGCCCGTGAACATCGGCGGCGGGGACGAGATCACCATGCTGGAGCTGGCCCGCCGGATCGTCGAGATCACCGGCTCCGCCTCCCGGATCCGGTTCGTGGACCGCCCCGTCGACGACCCCGCCCGGCGCCGCCCCGACACCCGGCTGGCCCTGGAACGGCTCGGCTGGCAGCCCCGCGTCGGCTGGGGCGAGGGACTGGCGCGGACCATTGGCTGGTTCTCACGCTCCGTAGCTGCCTGAGCGAGGTCACACTTTGGTCTTTTAGTTCTACATAGGGTGAAAAATCATCCCACTGAGTGGTGAGTTGTCTCCAAGTGTTTGAGACAACCGCAGTGCGGCACTCGCCGAGGCGCCGGTGCACGCCACACAGTTCGGGATGGAGCCCATGCGCATCCTTGGTATCAACGCCCTGTTCCACGATCCGGCCGCCGCCCTCGTCGTCGACGGCCGCACGGTGGCGGCCGCCGAGGAGGAGCGTTTCAGCCGGCGCAAGCACGGCAAGCGTCCGGTGCCGTTCTCCGCATGGGAACTGCCCGAGCTGTCCGCCCGCTGGTGCCTGGAGCAGGCGGGCATACGGCCCGGCGACCTGGACGCCGTCACGTACTCCTTCGACCCGAAGCTCGCCCGGCCCGCCCGCGACATGGGTCTGGACGACCCCTGGGACCCGCTGCGCCTGGAGTACGCGCGCCGCGCCCCCGAGTTCCTCGCCGAGGCCCTGCCCGGCCTCGACCCCGAGCGGGTCGTCTTCGTCCCCCACCACGTCGCGCACGCCGCCTCCGCCGGGCCCGCCTCCCCGCACCCCGACAGCGCCGTCCTCGTCCTGGACGGCCGCGGCGAGGCCGCCTCCCACCTGGCCGGCCGCTACCGCGACGGCAAGCTCGACACCCTCGCCTCGCAGGCACTGCCCGACTCCCTCGGCCTGGTCTACGAGGACCTCACCGAACACCTCGGGTTCCTGCGCAGCAGCGACGAGTACAAGGTGATGGCCCTCGCCTCCTACGGCACCCCGCGCTTCCTGCCGCAACTGCGGCAGTACGTCCACCCCACCGGCCACGGCGGCTTCCGCGCCCACGGCGTCGACTGGGCGTCCTTCGCCCCGCCCCGCGCCAAGGGCGAACCCTGGAACCAGGACCACGCCGACCTCGCCGCGAGCACCCAGGCCGTCCTGGAAGAGGTCCTGCTGGAGCTGGTGCACTGGCTGCACCGCGAGGCCGGGGGCGAGGCACTCACGATGGCCGGGGGCGTCGCCCTCAACTGCGTCGCCAACTCGAAGATCGTGGCCAAGGGCCCGTACCGGGACGTGTGGGTACAGCCCGCCGCCGGCGACGCCGGCACCGCGCTCGGCGGGGCGCTGCACCTCGCTGCGACGGAGACCGGACAGCCCGACCCCATGCCCGGCGCCGACCTCGGCCGCGGCTGGAGCGACGACGCACTGCGCGCCTGGCTCGACACGGCGGCGATCCCGTACGAGAAACCCGACGACATCGCCGAGACCGTGGCCGAGGTGCTGGCGCAGGACGGTGTCGTCGCCTGGTTCCAGGGCCGCAGCGAGTACGGGCCGCGCGCCCTCGGGCACCGCTCCCTGCTCGCCCACCCCGGCCGCGCCGAGAACCTGGAACGCCTCAACCACGTCAAGGGCCGCGAGGAGTTCCGCCCGGTCGCCCCGATGGTGCTCGCCGACCGCGCCGCCGACCTGTTCTCCGGCGGCCCGCTGCCCAGCCCCTACATGCTGTTCGTGCACGACGTCGCCCAGGAGTGGCGCGACCGCGTCCCGGCCGTCGTGCACGTCGACGGCACCGCCCGCATCCAGACCGTCGAGGAACGGCGAGAACCGCTGGTGGCGCGGATGCTGCGGTCCTTCGAGCGGCGCACCGGACTGCCCGTGGTCGTCAACACCAGCCTCAACACCGCCGGGCGGCCCATGGTCGACGACCCGCGCGACGCCCTGGAGTGCTTCGGCTCCGCGCCCGTCGACCTGCTGGCCATCGGCCCGTACGCGGTCCGCCGGGGGCGGGTGTTCGACGCGGGGAGGGCAGCGGCATGACCTCGTACGCCGTCGTCATCCCCACCCTCGTACGGGACACCCTCGCCGACTGTCTCGCCGCGCTCGCCTCCGCGACCGGGCCGCGCCCGGAGCAGATCGTCCTCGTCGACGACCGGCCCGACCCCGAACCCGGAACGCTGGAGCACCCGTTGCGCGTCCTCGGCGACCTGCGGGATCGCACCACCGTGCTGAGCGGCGGCGGACGCGGGCCCGCCGCCGCCCGCAACACGGGGCTGCGGGCCGTGACCGCGCCGTGGACCGTGTTCCTCGACGACGACGTCCAGGTCGGGCCGCACTGGGGCGACCAACTGGCCGAGGACCTCGCCGAGGCGTCGCCCGACATCGCGGGCGTCCAGGGCGACATCACCGTCCCGCTGCCCGGCGAACGCCGCCCCACCGACTGGGAACGCGGCACCGCCGGACTCGCCCGTGCCCACTGGATCACCGCCGACATGGCCTACCGCACCGAGGCGCTCAAGCAGGTCGGCGGCTTCGACGAACGCTTCCGGCGCGCCTTCCGCGAGGACGCCGACCTCGCGCTGCGCCTCCTCGACGCGGGCTGGCGCATCCGGCAGGGCCGCCGCGCCACCCGCCACCCCGTGCGCCCCGCCGACCGCTGGGTGTCCGTGCGCCAGCAGCGCGGCAACGCCGACGACGCCCTCATGCGGCAGCTGCACGGACCCGACTGGTGGGACAAGGCGGTCGCGCCGCGCGGCCGGATCCGCAAGCACGCGGCGATCACCACCGCGGGCGTCGCCGCGTGCGCCCTCGCCGCCACCGGACACGGCCGGGCCGCCGCGGCCTGCGCGCTCGGCTGGGCGACCGGTACGGCGGAGTTCGCCCGGGCCCGCATCGCCCCCGGCCCGCGCACCCGCCAGGAGGTGACGACCATGCTGGCGACCAGCGTGCTCATCCCGCCCGCCGCGACCTGGCACCGGCTGACCGGCGCCCTGCGCCACCGCCGTGCCCCGGCCTGGCAGGAGGTGGCACGATGAGCCCGGTCAAGGCCGTGCTGTTCGACCGCGACGGCACCCTCGTCCACGACGTTCCCTACAACGCCGACCCCGGCCGCGTACGCCCCGTCGACGGCGCCCGCGAGGCGCTCGCCCTGCTGCGCGAACACGGCATCCGCACCGGCGTCGTCACCAACCAGTCCGGTGTCGCGCGCGGGCTGCTCACCGAGGCCGACGTCCGCCGCGTCAACCACCGCGTCGACGAACTCCTCGGCCCCTTCGAGGTGTTCGCCGTCTGCCCGCACGGCCCCGACGACGGCTGCCACTGCCGCAAACCCCAGCCCGGCATGGTGCTGTGGGCGGCCGGGCGGATCTGCACCAACCCCGCCGACCTCGTCGTCATCGGTGACATCGGCGCCGACGTGGAGGCCGCCCGCCGCGCCGGCGCCCACGGCATCCTCGTCCCCAACGCACAGACCCGCCCCGAGGAGACCGCGGACGCCGACCACGTGGCCCCGGACCTGCTGACCGCCGTCCGCGCCGTACTGGGCGGACCCCCCAAGGGCCGCGTCCTCGCCGACGAACGCCCGATCCAGGAGGCCTACACGACCGGTCCGGGGCAGGGGAGGGACGTGTGAAGGCACTCGTCACCCGTCTCGACAGCTTCGGCGACGTCCTGCTCGCCGGACCCGCGATCCGCGCGGTCGCCGCCCGCGCCGACTCCGTCACCCTGCTGTGCGGACCGCGCGGCGCGCCCGCCGCCCGGCTGCTGCCCGGCGTGGACGACATCCTCGTGTGGGACGCCCCCTGGGTGGGATTCACGCCCCCGCCCGTCGGCCGCGGCGAGGTCGAGCTGCTCGTCGACACCATCGACGCCGACACCGCGCTCGTCCTCACCTCCTTCCACCAGTCGCCCCTGCCGACCGCCCTGCTGCTGCGCCTGGCCGGCGTGGACTTCATCGCCGCCGACAGCGAGGACTACCCCGGCTCCCTCCTCGACGTACGCCACCACCGCGCGCCGCACGCCCACGAGGTCGAGGCCGCGCTCGACCTCGCCGAGGCGGCCGGGTTCCCCCCGCCCGACGACGGCCGGCCCCGGGTGCTCCCGCCGCCCGACACCGCCGGGCTCACCGGCCCGGAGCCGTACGTCGTCCTGCACCCCGGCGCCAGCGTCCCCGCCCGCGCCTGGAGCCCCGGGCGCTGCGCCGAGGCCGTGCGCGAACTGGCCGCCGCCGGGCACCGCGTGGCGGTCACCGGCGGCGCGGGGGAGAGGGACCTGACCTCCTACGTCGCCGGCTCGCACGCCCTCGACCTCGGCGGCCGCACCGGAGCCGCGGAACTGGCCGGGGTCCTCGCGGGCGCGGACGCCGTCGTCACCGGCAACACCGGCCCCGCCCACCTCGCCGCCGCCGTCGGCACCCCGGTCGTGTCCCTGTTCGCGCCGGTCGTCCCCGCCGAGCGCTGGCGGCCGTACGGCGTCCCGTACGTGCTGCTCGGCGACCAGGACGCCCCGTGCGCCGGCAGCAGGGCGCGGGACTGCCCCGTGCCGGGCCATCCCTGCCTGGACACCGTCACCGCGCACGACGTGGTGAACGCCGTCGAGAAGCTGATGGGGGAGGCGGCATGAGGATCCTGCTCTGGCACGTGCACGGGTCGTGGACCACCGCCTTCGTGCAGGGCCCGCACACCTACGTCGTCCCCGTCACCCCCGACCGGGGCCCCGACGGCCTCGGCCGCGCCCGCACCTGGGACTGGCCCGACTCGGTCGTCGAAGTGCCGCCGGAGCGGCTGCGGGACGAGGAGATCGACGTCGTCGTGCTGCAACGCCCGCACGAACTCGCCCTGGTCGACCGGTGGCTGGGCCGCCGCCCGCCGCTGGTGTACCTGGAGCACAACGCCCCGCACGGCAGCTCTCCGGGGGTACCCGACACCCGCCACCCGGCAGCGGACATCCCCGGCGTCACCCTCGTCCACGTCACGCACTTCAACCGGCTGATGTGGGACGCCGGCCCGGTGCCCAGCACCGTCATCGAACACGGCATCGTCGACCCCGGGCCGTTGTGGACCGGGGAGCTCGAACGCGCCGCCGTCGCCGTCAACGAGCCGCTGCGGCGCGGCCGTACCACCGGCACCGACCTGCTGCCGGCCTTCGCCGAGGCGGCCCCGCTGGACGTCTTCGGCATGGGCACCGACGGCCTCGCCGGCCATCTCGGCATCCCCGCCGACCGCTGCCGCAGCCACGAACTCACCCAGACCGGACTCCACTCGGCCATGGCGCGGCGGCGCGTCTACGTCCACCCCGTGCGCTGGACCTCCCTCGGCCTGTCCCTGCTGGAGGCGATGCACCTCGGCATGCCCGTGGTCGCGCTCGCCACCACCGAGGTCACCGAGGCCGTACCGGCCGGCGCCGGAGTGGTGTCCAACCGGATCGACGAACTGACCCGCGCTGTACGGGACTTCGTCGCCGACCCGCTGCACGCGCGCATGGTCGGCGAGGGAGCACGGGCGGCGGCGCTCGCTCGCTACGGGCTGTCCCGCTTCCTGGACGACTGGGAGCGGCTGCTGAAGGAGGTGGCCCGATGAGGATCGCCATGGTGTCCGAGCACGCGAGCCCCCTCGCCGCGCTCGGCGGCGTCGACGCAGGCGGCCAGAACGTGTACGTGGCCCGCCTGAGCGAGGAACTGGCCCGGCGCGGCCACGAGGTGACGGTCTACACCCGCCGCGACGCGCCCGACCTGCCCGACCGGGTGCCGCTGCCCGGCGGAGCCGTCGTCGAGCACGTGCCCGCCGGACCGGCCGAGCCCGTCCCCAAGGACGAACTGTTCCCGTACATGCCCGGCTTCGGCGCCTGGCTGGCGCGCGCCTGGGCCCACGAGCGGCCGGACGTGGTGCACGCCCACTTCTGGATGTCCGGCATGGCCTCCCGGATCGGCGCCCATCCGCACGGCGTGCCCGTCGTGCAGACCTTCCACGCCCTCGGCACCGTCAAGCGCCGCCATCAGGGCCGGCTCGACACCAGCCCGCCCGAACGTGTCGGCGTCGAGCGGCAGATCGGCCGCGGCTGCGCCCGCGTCCTGGCCACCTGCACCGACGAGGTGCACGAACTCGCCGAGCTGGGCGTGCCGCGCCGGCAGGTGTCCGTGGTGCCCTGCGGCGTGGACGCCGAGCACTTCCGGCCTGGCGTACGGTCCGACGGCGTCCCGGCACGCCGCGAGCGGCACCGGCTGCTCGCCTGCGGCCGGCTCGTCCCGCGCAAGGGCTACGACCAGGCCGTACGGGCCCTCGCCAGGATCCCGGACGCCGAACTGCTCATCGCGGGCGGACCCGCCGCCGACCGGCTCGCCGACGACTCCGAGGCGCGACGGCTGCGGCGGCTTGCGCGCAGCACCGGCGTGGCCGACCGGGTCCGGCTGCTCGGCGCGGTCGACCCGGCCGCCATGCCCGCCCTGATCGGCAGCGCGGACCTGGTGCTGTGCACCCCGGTCTACGAGCCGTTCGGCATCGTGCCGCTGGAGGCGATGGCCTGCGGCGTGCCCGTCGTCGCCACCGACGTCGGCGGCCACCGCGACAGCGTCGCCGAGGGCACCACGGGCCGGCTCGTCCCGCCGCAGGACCCCGAGTCGATCGCGGCCGCCGCACGCGAACTCCTCACCGACGACGCACTGTGCCGCCGCTGTGGCAGCGCCGGCCGCGACCGGGTCCTCGCCCACTACACCTGGCGGCGCGTCGCCGACGGCGTCGAGCAGGTCCACCGCCATGTCCTCGCCGGACACGCCCAGCAGAAGGAGGTGGCGTGATGACCGTGCACCCGCCCGTCACCGGGCACTGCGACGAACTCCAGGACGCCCTGACCGCGTTCCGCGCCTCGGCCCACATCACCGAGCGGTGGGGCGAGCACCTGGCGGCCGTGCTCACCGGTGCCGGCCGGCTGCTGGCCGCGGGCAACGGCGGCAGCGCGGCCCAGGCCCAGCACCTGACCGCCGAACTCGTCGGCCGCTACCGCGACGACCGGCCCGCCTTCTCGGCGATCGCCCTGCACGCCGACACCTCCAGCACCACCGCCATCGCCAACGACTACGGCGTCGACGAGGTGTTCGCCCGCCAGGTCCGCGCCCACGGCCGTCCCGGCGACGTCCTGATGCTGCTGTCCACGTCCGGCGCCAGCGCCAACCTGCTGTCCGCCGCGGACGCCGCCCGCGCGGCCGGGGTGCGGGTGTGGGCCCTCACCGGCCCCGCGCCCAACCCGCTGCTGGCGGGCAGCGACGAGTCCCTGTGCGTCGAGGCGCCGACGGGGGCCACCGTGCAGGAACTGCACCTGGTGGCGGTGCACATGGTGTGCGCGGCGTTCGACGCGGCGGTGGAACGCGGCACACGGCGTGACGGCGACGGCAGGAGGTGACATGAACGGCAAGGCACCGCTCGTCGTCGTCGGTGACGCGCTGCTGGACCGGGACGTGACCGGCCGCGCCGAACGGCTCGCGCCCGACGCGCCCGTGCCGGTCGTCGACGACTGCGGGGAGCGGACCCGGCCCGGCGGCGCGGCACTCGCCGCCTACCTCGCGGCCCGCGACGGCCGCGACGTCACGCTGGTGGCGGGGGTGGGCGACGACCCGGCCAGCCGCGCACTGCGCCGCCTCCTGGAACCCTGGCTCACCCTCGTCCCGCTGCCCCTGACCGGCCCCCTGTCCGAGAAGACCCGCGTCCTCGCGCAGGACCGCCCGGTGGTCCGTCTGGACCGCGGCGCGGGCCGCACCCGCGAGGCCACGGACGCCGCCCGCGAAGCCGTCCGCTCCGCGTCCGCCGTCCTGGTCTCCGACTACGGCCGCGGCACCGCCGACGCCCTCCGCGACGTCCTCGCCGCCAGCCCGCCACTGGTCTGGGACCCGCACCCGCGCGGCGGTCCGCCCGTGCCCGGCACCCGGCTGGTGACACCGGCCGAGAAGGAGGCCCACGCCCTCGCCCCACAGGACGGCACCGCGCGCCGGGACCTGCACGCCGCCGCCCGCGACGCCGCCGCCCTGGTACGGCACTGGCGGGCCGCCGCCGTCGCGGTCACCCTCGGCGCCCGCGGCGCCCTGCTGTCCTACGGTGAGCACCCGCTGCTCGTCCCCGCGCCCGCCACCCACCCCGGCGACAGCTGCGGAGCCGGCGACCGGTTCGCCGCGACGGCCGCTGGGCTGCTCGCCGACGGTGTCCTGGTCGCCGAAGCCGTCGAGGGCGCCGTCGCCGCCGCGACAGGGTTCGTCGCCGCGGGCGGCGCGGCCGCGGTACCGAGCGCGGACGCCGAACCGGCACCCCCGCCCCACGATGACGACCCGCACGCCCTGGCCGCCCGGGTCCGCGCCGCCCACGGCACGGTCGTCGCCGCCGGCGGCTGCTTCGACCTGCTGCACGCCGGACACGTCGGCCTGCTCCAGGCCGCCCGGCGGCTCGGCGACTGCCTCGTGGTGTGCGTCAACTCCGACGAGTCGGTACGGCGCCGCAAGGGCGGTGGCCGCCCGGTCAACCCGCTCGCCGACCGGGTCCGGGTCCTGCGCGCGCTGGCCTGCGTCGACGCGGTCGCCGTCTTCGACGAGGACACCCCCGAGCGGCTCCTGGGCGACCTGCGCCCCGACGTCTGGGTCAAGGGCGGCGACTACGCGGCCGCCGACCTGCCCGAAGCCGCCCTCCTCCAGGAGTGGGGCGGCCAGGCGGTCCTCCTGCCCTACCTGGACGGCCGCTCCTCGACGGCCCTCATGGCACGGGCGGCGGAAGGAGCACGATGACCGGCGGTGCGAGGCAGGTACCAGGACGGCACCCGATGAGCGCGGCTGCGGCGGCAGACGCAGAGGGCACACGGCAGTCTGCTGACATGACACCGGACACGGCACCTGAACCGACGACCCCTCGCCTCCTCGTCCTGCGCGCCCTGGGCCTCGGCGACCTCCTCGCCGGTGTCCCCGCCCTGCGCGCCCTGCGGCGGGCCTACCCGAACCACGAACTCGTCCTGGCCGCGCCCGCCGAACTGGCGCCGGTCACGGAGGCGACGGGGGCCGTGGACCGGCTGCTGCCCGCCTCCGCGCCGGGGCGGGGCGTGCCGCACGCGCTCGACTGGAGCGGTCCGCCCCCGGACGTCGCCGTCGACCTGCACGGCAACGGACCGCCCAGCCACCGCCTGCTCATGGGGCTGCGCCCGCTGAAGCTGCTCGCCTTCGCCCACCCGGACACGCCCGAGATCGACGGCCCGCCCTGGTACGCGGAGGAGCACGAACGCGACCGCTGGTGCCGGCTGCTCCAGGCGTACGGCATCGACGCCGACCCGGGCGACCTGCGCCTGCCCCGCCCGCACACCGCCTCGCCGGCACCCGGCGCGGTCGTGCTGCATCCCGGCGCCGGGTCCCCCGCCCGCTGCTGGCCCGTCGAGCGGTACGCGGCCGTCGCGGACGAGCTGCGCGCCCGGGGCCTGCGGGTCGTCGTGACCGGCGGCGCCGATGAGGGCGACCTCGTGGCCCGGCTCGCCAAGCAGGCCGGCCTGCCCGACACCGACGTGTTCGGCGGCGGCCTCCCGTTCGGCCGGCTGTCCGCGCTCGTGGCGGACGCGTACGCCGTGATCAGCGGCGACACCGGCATCGCCCACCTCGCCGTTGCCCACGCCACGCGCTCCGTCACCCTCTTCGGCCCGGTCGCACCGAGCCGCTGGGGCCCGCCGCCCGGCCCGCGCCACCGCGCGCTGTGGTACGGCCCGGAAGGCGACCCGCACGGCCGCCATCCCGATCCCGCGCTGCTGCGCATCACCCCCGACGACGTCCTGCGCGCCGTCGACGAACTTCCCGGCATCCGACACCCGTGAGGGGCACCGCACGATGACCATCCCGTACCCGGACGCCACGCCCGTCGGCATCGTCATCGCCACCCGCAACCGCTGCGCCGCCCTCGCCGAGGCCCTGAGCCACCTCGTCGCCCTCCCCGAACGACCCCGGATCCTCGTCGCGGACAACGCCTCCACCGACGACACACGCGTCATGCTCGCCCGCGACTTTCCACAGGTCCAGGTCCTGGCGCTGCCGTTCAACCACGGCGCCCTGGCGCGCAACCACGGTGCCCGTGCCCTGGACACCCCCTACGTGGCGTTCAGCGACGACGACTCCTGGTGGGCGCCCGGCGCCCTGACCAGGGCAGCCCGCCTGTTCCAGGAGCATCCGCGGCTCGGCCTCATCGCCGCCCGCACCCTCGTCGGCCCCGGCGCGGACCCCGACCCGCTCAACGAGGTGCTCGCCGCCTCGCCCCTCGGGCAGGCCGCCGACCTGCCCGGCACCCAGGTCCTGGGCTTCCTCGCCTGCGCCTCCGTGGTCCGCCGCAGCGCCTACCTCGACGCGGGCGGCTTCCACCGGCTGCTGTTCTTCGGCGGCGAGGAGACCCTCCTCGCCTACGACATGGCCGCCCGCGGCTGGGGTGTCACCCACTGTCCGGACGTCGTCGCCCATCACCACCCCGCGCCCTCGCCGCGCACCGGCCGCCCGGTCGTCCAGCGGCGCAACGAACTCCTCACCGCCTGGCTGCGCCGGCCCGTGCCCTACGCGCTCGCCCGCACCGGAGCTCTCGCCGCCGAGGCCCGGCACGACGACCACGCCCGGCAGGCCCTGCGCGGGACGCTGGCCCGGCTGCCCGCCGCCCTGCGCGCCCGCAAACCCCTGCCGCCGCACGTCGAGCGGGCCGCGCGCCTGCTGGAGGGAGCCGCCGCATGACCGACAGCCGTACCACCGTCGTCGTCATCACCCACAACCGGCGCCGGGAACTGCTGCGCACGCTCGACCGTCTGGCCGCACTGCCCGAGAACCCACCGGTGATCGTCACCGACAACGGCTCCACGGACGGCACAGCCGGCGCCGTCGCCCGTCATCACCCGTGGGTCCGGCTGCTGCGGCCCGGCCGCAACCTCGGCGCCGTGGGCCGCAACCTGGCGATCCGGCAGGTCAGTACGCCGTACGTCGCCTTCTGCGACGACGACTCCTGGTGGGCGCCGGGCTCGCTGACCGGGGCCGCCGATCTGCTCGACCGGCATCCGGCGCTGGGCTCGGTCACGGCCCGGATCGTCGTCGAACCGGACGGCACCGACGACCCCATCGTCGAGGAACTGCGCGACTCGCCCGTCCCCGGGCCCGATTGGCTGCCCGGACCGGCCCTCGGCTCGTTCCTGGCCGCCGCGACCGTGCTGCGCACCGACGCGTTCCGGACGGCGGGCGGTTTCCATCCGCGGCTGTGGCTGGGCGGCGAGGAGGAGCTGCTCGCCGCGGACCTGGCGGCCGACGGCTGGTGGCTGACGTACGCCGACCACCTGGTGGTGCACCACCACCCGTCCGTGGCCCGGGACGCCACCCTGCGCCGGTCCCACGGCATCCGCAACACCCTGTGGTTCACCTGGCTGCGCCGCCCGGCCGGCCCCGCCCTGCGCCGGACCGTGAACCTGGCCCGCACGGTGCCGCGCGACACCGCGTCCCTGCGCGCCTTCGCCGAAGCGGCGGCCGCCCTGCCGTGGGTCCTGCGCGAACGCCGCGTCCTCCCGCACGAGGTCGAGTCCCGCCTGCGCCTGCTGGAACCGGCCCAGCGCGCCTCGAAGGCCCGCCGCTACACGGGCTGAACCCGCACCGGCGGATGCGGGGCCGGTCCTCGGATCAGGCGGACGATCAGCCCTCGCACCACCGGCACATCAGCCGGAACACGGCGAACAGCGTCGGCGGCCACAGGACGGCGAACGCCCAGATCACCCCCGGTTCGGAGGTGACGATCCCGGCCACCATCAGCCCGACCGACACCGCGAGCAGCACCGCGACGGTCCAGCCGCGGGGGCGGTAGGAGCCGAGGCGGGCCAGCAGCCGGGCGGGGTCGGGGCGGCGGCTCAGGCGCAGGGTGCGCAGCCGGCGGTCGAGGCGGCGGTCGCGGCGCAGCGCGCGTTCCATCTCGTCGAGGATGCGCTGCTCGTTCTCGGGAAGTCGGCCGATGGACACGCGCTTTCTCCTTCCGGGCGGCCGGACCGTCCTGCGTCCCGAGGGGGACGTGCGGCGGGGGACGTACAGCGGGGATTGAGAAGCGGGTGCCCCGTGAGGCCCCGGCGTTAACCGGGGACGGGCCGTGCCAGCGCCTCGACGAGCCGGTCCGCGCTGTCCGGCACGGTGCCTTCACGGAATCCGTCACGGATCTGCCGGGCGGTGACCCGGCCGCCGGTCAGACACCAGTCCCACCAGCGGTCCAACTGCCGCACGTCCAGCCGCTCGGCGGGCACCAGTGCGGGCCAGCCGCAGGCCCGGGCCTGCGCGGTCATCTTCGCGCCGCCTTCGACCGGGTCGACGGCCAGCACCGGGGTGCCGACCCGCAGCGCGATGACCAGCCCGTGCAGCCGGTCGGTGACGACGAGGTCCAGCCGGGCCAGGACGGACTGGAGCTGTGCGGGGGTGGCACTGAGATGCCAGTCGTGTGTGTCGAGCCGCGTCTCCAGCTCCAGCCGGCCGCAGTCCTTCCCGGCCAGCCAGCGCGTCACCTCCTCGGCGACCTGTCCGTGCCGCCGCAGCTCCCCGTACTCGTGCTGCCCGTGCGTCAGGATCACCCCGACGACCGGCCGGGCGGGCGCGTCCGGGGCGCGGGCCGCGAGGTCCTCCACCGGCTCGCTGTCCGGCGCGTCCCGGGGCAGCACCCGGTGGAAGCCGGTCACGGCCGGGCTGGCGGGGTCGATCACCGAGGTGCCGACGGCGATCCGCACACAGTGCGCGAACCGCCGGTGCAGCTCCTCGATCTGCGGCCCGTGCAGCGGGCCGCACACGAACACCAGGTGGGAGTAGTCCCCCGGCCACAGCCGGTCCAGATGCAGTGCCTCGGGACGGAAGCCGGGACTCCAGGCGACGTCGTAGGGGATGCCCGTGCCGAGCAGTACGTCCTCCACCCGGCGCAGGGCCAGCACGTCCCCGGCGGTCGCCTCCCCGTCCCGGAAGCTGAACCACCCGGTCAGCAGAACCTTGCGCGGTCGCATGCCGTCTTGTGTGTGCACATGCCCTGAGTGCCCGCCCATCGGGAAGACAATCAGGGCATTACGGGCGAATGTCCTGTGGTCACTGGGCGTAGAAAGTGGCGTCCGCCCGGTCGGTCGCCGTGCTCACCGCCTGCACGTTCAGCAGGTACTCCCAGTGTCGGACGTATCGCCCCGGGTAGTTGTACGACTCGTACGAGACGCCCGCCGAGTCGGCCAGCCCGGCGCGCCGGTGGAAGGTGGCGTCGGACGCGAACTGCGCGCTGCCGTCGTTCCTCTCCAGCCACACCTCGAAGTTCTTGTGCCGCAGGTAGTAGCCGGGGAGGTTGGCCGACTCCAGCGAGACGGTGCCGCTGCCGGCCAGTCCGGGCACGACCCGGAACTGCGAGTCGGCGAGCTTGGTGACGTTCGCCTCGATCCGGGCCCGGTAGTCGTAGTGGCGGATGAACCGGTCCGGGAAGTTGTACGAGGAGAAGCGCTGCGGGGTGACGCCGTCGGCCACGGGGATGCCGAAGTTCGGGGTGCCGTCGGCGTTCCAGTAGACCTTCTGCACACGGGTGCGGCGGTTGGGGTCGTTGAGCGGGTCGCCGCTGATGTCCTTGTAGCTGCGGTCGTGGTAGACGAGGATGTCGCTCTTCCCGTCCTCGGAGACGGTGAAGGAGTTGTGGCCCGGACCGTACTGGCTGGTCGCGGCGCTGCTGGCGAACACCGGGGTGGGGCTCTTGCTCCAGGACGCCTGGCTGAGCAGGTTCGCGCTCGCGGAGGCGGTGAGCATGCCCAGGCAGTAGTTGCTGTCGGTGGCGCTGGCGGAGTACGTCATGAACACCTTGCCGCCGCGCTGGATGACCGCCGGGCCCTCGTTGACCTTGAAGCCGACGGTCTCCCAGGAGTAGGTGGGCCGCGACAGCATCACCGGGGTGCCGGTGATCGTCCAGGGGTTGGCCATCCTCGCGAGGTAGACGTCGGTGTTGTTGTTCACGGACGGGTCGCGCTGGGCCCAGGCCAGGTAGCGCACGCCGTTCACGACGAACGTGGTGGCGTCCAGGGAGAAGCTCTCCCACTGGGTCTTGATCTGCCCCTTCTCGGTCCAGGTGGCGGTGAGCGGGTTGGCGCCCGTGCCCTCCAGGACGTACATGCGGATCGCCCATATGTCGTTCGTGGCGCCCGCCGCGAAGTACACGTACCACTTGCCGTCGATGAAGTGGATCTCCGGCGCCCAGATGTGGGCCCCCATCACGCCACTGGCGTGCTTGGTCCAGATGGTCGTCTCGGAGGCCGACTTCAGCCCCTGGATGGTGGTGGCCCGGCGCAGCACGATGCGGTCGTACTCGGGGACGGTCGCGGTGAAGTAGTAGTAGCCGTCGGTGTGCTTGAAGATGTGCGGGTCGGCCCGCTTCTCCGCGATCGGGTTGGTGTACGTGACGCCGGGGGAGTCGGGCACGGCGGCCTGCGCGGGCGCGCCCGTGAGGCAGGTCGCGAGGGCGACGAGGACGGCCAGGAGCAGCCGCAGAGCATTGCGTCTCTTACGTCTCAAGGGAGTTCTCCGGATCAGAAGGGGAGTGATCAGGTGGTCAGGTGGTGGGGACGAGCTTCCACTGCTGGCAGTTGTTGTTCAGCCAGGTCCACTGCCGTACGTCGGTCCCGTTCGCCGTGCCGCAGTCCGCCACGTCGGCGACCTTGCCGGTGCTCTCGTTGACGATCCGGACGTGATCACCGCTCGCGGTGAACACCAGCCGGAAGCGCTGGCAGTTGTTGTTCAGCCAGGACCACTGCCGCAGGTCGGCGCCGTCGGCGGCGGAGCACTCGGCGGTGTCCAGCACCTTGCCGGTGGCCACGTTGACCAGCCGGCTGGTGTCGTCGCCCAGGTCCTCGACCTTCCATTTCTGGTTGGCGCCGCCGGTGCAGCTCCACTGGAAGACGTTCGCGCCGTCGGTGCTGCTGCCGCCCGCCACGTCCAGGCACTTGCCGCTGTTGCGGTTGACGAGGGTGTACGCCGTCGGAGTCGCGGCCGTTTCTCCGGACGGGCCGGGGCGTGTGCTGCCGAGGGGGACGGGTGTGCCGAAGTTCGGCGTGCCGTCGGCGTTCCAGGTGAACTTCTGGGCGCGGGTGGTGCGGGCGTTGCCACAGCCGCCGTTCGCCGCGGAGTTGGCGTGGTAGACGATCCAGTTCTCGGTGCCGTCGGGCGAGGTGAAGAAGCCGTTGTGCCCGGGGCCGTACACACCGGCCGCGTCGTCGCGCTGGAAGACCGGTGTCTGCTTCTTCGTCCAGGACGCCGGGTTCAGCGGGTCGGCGCCGGTGAGCTCGAGCAGGCCGAGCTTGTAGTCGGCCGTCTGGCAGGAACTCGCGCTGTACGTGAGGAAGGTGCGGCCGTTCCGGTAGAGCGGCTCGGGCGCTTCGTTGACGGGGGACCCGGACCGCTCCCAGCTCAGCGTCGGGCTGGAGACGACGGTGAAGGTGCTGCTCGCGAGGGTGTACGGATTGCTCATCGGCGCGATGACCAGGCTCTGCGTACCGCCGTTCACGAAGCCGCTTCCGACGAGGTACAGCCGCCCGTTCGCCTGGAGCACACTCGCGTCGATCAGCCAGCCGCCCGGCGTGAGGTTCGACCCGGTCAGCGACCCCTTGTAGGTGTAGGGGCCCATCGGGTCGGAACCGGCGCTCTCCAGGACATGGGTGCGCTGCGAGTCGCAACAGGCCACGCCGCTCCGGCCGGCGGAGTAGTAGAGGTACCAGCGGCCGTTCAGGAAGTGGATCTCCGGCGCCCAGATGTTGGTGTTGCGGGTCGCGGTGGTGTCCGACCACACCTGGACGCTGGGCGCGGTGGCGAGCCCGGCCAGGGTCGGCGACTTCCGCATCGCGAGGACGCCGGTGAACGTCGTGGTGATCAGGTAGTAGTCGCCCTCGTGGTACGTCAGCCAGGGGTCGGCACCCTTGGCCGACTTGAGCGGGTTGGTGTAGGGGCGCCCGTCCGCCGCGGACGCCGGCAGCGTCGCCCCCGCGAGGGCGAGGAGCAGGGCGAGCACGCAGACGAGCAGGGGACCGCGGCGCTTGGCCGCAGGGGGAGTCCGGAGCATCCGAGCCGCCTCTATCCGAGTCTATGTCCGTCATTTCGAACGCAGTTCGTGAATTCGATCAGAAGATAAGTGGGGCTCTTACCCCCGTCAACGGTTTGCGCAGGTGTGACATGCGAGGCAGGCCGGGGCGGTCATCGACGTGAAAACCATGTTCACCTAGCATGGTGTGCCGACGGACGCGCCGGTCGAGCAGGGAGTCCAGTGGTGGGCGAAGCGGAGGAGAGCCCGGCCGTGGAGCGCATCCACACGCCGGGGCTGCGCAGCACGTGGCAGCGCCGGGCCGTGCTCGACACCCTGGGCCGCTGCCACGAGTTCGTCTCCGCGCGGGAACTGCACGCGCTGCTGGCCGACTCCGGCAGCACCGTCGGGCTCACCACCGTCTACCGCACCCTGCGCGAACTGGACCGCGCCGGGTTGGTCGACGTCGTACGCGACGAGGGCGGCGAGCGGCTCTACCTGGGGCGGCCGGCCGGAGAGCACCGCCACTACCTCATCTGCCGCCGCTGCGGCCGCAGCCGGCCCGTGGACGCGGAGACGGTCGAGGAGTGGGCCGCCCGGCTCGCCGAGACCACGGGCTTCACGGAACTGGAGCACACCCTCGAACTGAGCGGCGTCTGCGGCCCTTGCGGGCGCGGGCCGGTCACGGCGTCCTGCCCGCCGCCCCGCCCGGCCGGCCGGTCAGCCGGGGAAGCGGGCGGTGCCCGTCAGGACGCGTACGTCGAGGTCGGTGACCGAGTCCGCGGTGAGCCGGGCGGTGAACTCGGCCCGAACCCGCTCGACGGCGGCCGGTGACAGCCCGTCCAGCATGCGGCGCGCCCCGCTGCCGGTGGCCAGTTCCCAGCCCGTCTCCGGGGACAGCGGGGCGTCGAACCGCCGCTGTACGACCTGCGGTTCGCTGCCGCCGAGGTCCGTCAGCCAGGCCGCGAGGGTGTCGGCGGTGTCGATGCGGGCCAGCTGCTCCATCTGTGGCGGGCGGGGCAGGTCGCGCTCCGTCAGGACCGCGCCCCGGAGCGCCGTCTGCCAGCCGCTGAGCGCGCCCTTCTCCCAGACCGTCACGACGAACCGGCCACCGGGACGCAGCATCCGCGTCAGCGCGGCGGAGTCCCGGTCCATGTCCGGGAAGAAGAACACCCCGAGTCCGCACTGCACGACGTCGTAGCCGGGGCCGGGCACGGGCCACGAGGTGACCTCGTGGCGGTGGAAGCGGATGTTCGCCAGGCCCTCCTCGCGCGCCCGGCGCTCCCCGATCGCCAGCAGCCCGTCCGCGAGATCCACGGCGTCCACCCGGCCCGCCGCCCCCACGGCCCGCGCGGCCGGCAGCGCCGACGCCCCGGCCCCGCAGCAGGCGTCCAGCACCGACTCACCGCCGGTCAGGGCGGCCACGTCCGCCGTCGCCCCGCCGACCGGGTCCCACAGCACCCGGGACCAGCTGTGAAACTCCTCCGCCCCCGCGCTGAAGACGTCTCCGACGGTGTTCTCTCCGGTGGTCATGCGTGACCGCCCCCTCGTTTTCGGCCGAGTCTAGGTTCAGGGCGCCCGGGGCCGCACGGCGATTTCCGTCATCCCAAGGGAAGTTGAGGCAGCTCCTCCGGTGCGATCCGTGCGGCGGGAGGCGGGGCGGTCGTGGTCCGGGGGATCACATGGGTGGGCAGCACGACGTGCCGTTCGCGGTCCCCGCCGGGGTCGTTGACGAGCGACAGCGCCATCTCCCCGGCCTCCCGGCCGATCGCCGAGGGCGACTGGGCCACGGTGGTCAGGTCGAACCACTGGGCCACCGGCTGGTCGTCGAAGCCGACGACGGACACCTGCCCGGGCACCTCGACGCGCGTCGCGCGCAGGGTCCAGATCACGGCGACGGCCACCTCGTCCTGCTCGGCGAAGACCGCGGTGGGCGGCTCCCGCAGCCCCAGCAGCCTGCCGACCGCCTCGGCGGCGCCGCGCTTGTCGCCCGCCGGGGTGGCGACCACGAGATCGTCGTCGAGGGGCAGGCCCGCCTCGGTCAGCGCCTGCCGGTAACCGACCAGCCGCTCCTGCGAGCTGAAGGAGAAGCCGCCGGTGCCCACCGTCCGTACGTAGGCGATCCGGCGGTGGCCGAGGTTGAGCAGGTGCCGGGTGCCGCGCAGGGCACCGGCCACGTCGTCGACGTAGACGCTCGGGCGTCCGTCGACGTGCTGGCTGACGTACACGACCGGCATGCCGAGGCCGTCCAGCCGGGCGGTCTCCTCCTCGGTGAGGTCGAAGGAGAACACCAGCAGCGCGTCCGCGTTGCGCCGCGCGGGGAGACGCTCGAAGAACGCCGTGCGCTCGGCCATGCCGGGGATCACATAGACCGTCAGTTCCATGCCGGCCGCCCGCAGGACGAGGGCGAGACCCGACAGGGCCGCGCCCACGAACCACGAACTGAGCGTGGGCACCAGCACCGCGACGCTGCACGTCCTGCCCGTCACGAGGCTGGCGGCGTGACGCGAGACCGCGAAGTTCAGCTCCCGGGCGGCCCGTTCGACGCGGGCGCGGACCTCCGGCGAGACGGTGGACAGGCCGCGCAGGGTGCGCGAGACCGTGGAGGTGGAGACCCCGGCCCGTTCGGCGACGTCAGCCATCGTGGGGTGCCGCTGACCTGGTGGCATGCGCCCGGACGCTAGCACAGGAACACCGCCGTGCACGGCACTTGGTGACAGCGCTGTCTCACCGAGTTCTTGCCTTCTTACCACGGTGTGACGCATTGACTTCCCGACGTGGCGCTCCTAGCGTGCAAGCGTTGTCTCGACAGGTTCGAAGTCGCCCCGGAGGGACGCCTCTTATCCGCAGTGACCTGCTGTTTTTATCAGCGGAATGCCGTGGCAACGCAATCTCATGACCAAATCCATTCCGGGGGAACAGACACGACTTCGGTACGTCACGACCAGGAGAGACAGTGAAGACCAGCACCGCCAGAGCGATTCAGTGTTCCGCAGCGCTCGCCGCCGCCGGACTCCTCCTCACCGCCTGCGGCTCGTCCGGCGGCAGCGGCTCCGGACAGTCCGCGCAGGCCGCACCGGTGTCGTTCAAGGGCCGCGGCCCCATCACCTACGTCGCCGGCAAGGACACCACCGGCACCGTCCAGACGATCATCGCCCGCTGGAACAAGGCACACCCCAAGGAGAAGGTCACCTTCATCCAGCTGCCGACGGACGCCGACTCGCAGCGCCAGCAGATGATCCAGAACGCGGAGACGAAGTCCGACGCCTACACGGTGCTCGCCACCGACGTCGTGTGGACCTCGGAGTTCGCCGCCCACCAGTGGATCGAGCCGCTGCCCGCGAACCAGTTCCCGCTCGGCAAGATGCTCCAGCCGGTGGTGCAGACCGGCCAGTACCGCGGCAAGCTCTACGCCGTCCCCGCCAGCTCCAACGGCGGCCTGCTGTTCTACCGCACCGACCTGCTGAAGAAGGCCGGCGTCACCCGACCGCCCACCACCTGGGCCCAGATGACCGCCGACTGCGCCGAGGTCAAGAAGCTGCCCGAGGCCAAGACCATGTCCTGCTACGCCGGGCAGTTCCAGAAGTACGAGGGCCTCACGGTGAACTTCGCCGAGGCCGTGAACTCCGCCGGCGGCCGGATCGTCGACGCGAGCGGCAAGCCCGACGTCGACACCCCGCAGGCCAAGAAGGGCCTGGACTTCCTCGTCCGCTCCTTCAAGGACAAGACCATCCCCAAGGAGGCCATCACCTACCAGGAGGAGGACGGCCGCCAGGCGTTCCAGGCCGGCAAGCTGATCTTCCTGAACAACTGGCCGTACGTGTACTCCCTCGCCCAGAAGAGCGCCATCAAGGGCAAGTTCGCGGTCGCGCCCCTGCCCGGCCTGACCGGCCCCGGCGCCTCCAGCCTCGGCGGCTCCGACCTGGCCCTGTCCTCCTTCGCCAAGAACAAGGCCACGGCGCTGGACTTCATGAAGTTCTTCACCAGCGAGGAGAGCGCGACCTACTTCCTCAAGAACGCCTCCCTCGCCCCGCCCTACGCCGACCTCTACGACAACGCGTCGCTGGACAAGCAGTATCCGTACCTGCCCGACCTCAAGCAGTCGATCACGAAGGCCGTGCCGCGCCCGCGCGTCGTGCAGTACGGCGACGTGACCGCCGCGATCCAGAACGAGGTCTACGCCGCGCTCACCGGCAAGAAGAGCAGCGCACAGGCGCTGAAGGACCTCCAGGGGGACCTTCAGAAGCTGACGGCACAGTGAGGCCGCGGGTCATGGCCGACACCGCGATCCCGCCCGACACCGCCCCGCACCAGCCCGGGACGGCGGCCCGCCGCCGCCCCGGGCGGCCCCCGGCACCCGAACGCCCCCGGCGTCACCCACGCTCCCGGGCCACCGCGGGCACCGGCCGTCTGGCCGCGCTCCTGGTCTCCCCGACGCTGCTGGTGCTGACGGTCGTCGTGCTCTACCCGACGCTCATGGCACTCGACGAGTCCCTGTACGGGCCCAAGGGACTGGACCCCAGGACCGGATTCATCAGCAACACCGAGCCGTTCGTCGGGCTGAAGAACTACACCGACATCTTCACCCAGGCCGGCGACCGCTTCTGGAACGCCTTCTGGAACACCACCTTCTTCACCGTCGTCACGGTGTCGCTGGAAACCGTGATCGGCATCGCCATGGCACTCATCATGCACCGGGCCTTCCGGGGCCGATCCGTGGTGCGGGCCAGCATCCTCGTGCCCTGGGCGATCCCCACGGCCATCTCCGGGCTGCTCTGGAAGTGGATCTTCAACGCCGACGGGATCGCCAACGTCCTCCTCGGGCACCAGGTCCTGTGGACCGCCGACGGCTTCTCCGCCAAGATCGCGGTCGTCATCGCCGACGTGTGGAAGACCGCCCCCTTCATCGGCCTGCTCGTCCTGGCCGGCCTCCAGGTGATCCCGAAGGAGGTCTACGAGGCGGCCCGGCTCGACGGGGCGAGCGCCCTCCAGCAGTTCTGGCGCATCACCCTGCCGCTGGTGAAGCCCGCGCTGCTGGTGGCGGTACTGTTCCGCTGCCTGGACGCACTGCGGATGTTCGACCTGCCCTACATCCTCATCGGCGCCCAGAAGGGCTCCGTCGAGACACTGTCGATGCTCGCGCAGAACGAGGCGTCCAACGTCCGCTTCGGACCCGCCTCCGCGTACGCGGTTCTCCTCTTCCTCTATGTCTTCCTCGTCGCGCTCGCCTTCGTCCGGCTGCTCGGCGCCGACCTCATCGGGGGCGCCGGCGGGACGAAGAAGCACAAGAGCCACGCGGTCGGGGTGCCAAGGCGCCGCGTCCGGGAGGTGACGGCATGAGCCTCGCGGCCAAGTGGCGGCAGTGGCTGCCCCATCTGGGCATCGCCGTGGTGGTGGCCTACTGCCTGGCCCCGTTCTACTGGATGCTGGTCTCCAGCCTCCGTGGCACGGACGACATCTTCAGCACCTCCCTGTTCCCCTCCCCGCTGTCGTTCGAGAACTACCGGTCGGTGTTCAGCCCGGCCCAGGGCTTCACCAGGGCGCTGCTCAACAGCCTGATCGTCGCCGGGATCACGACCGCGATGTCGCTCCTGCTGGCCCTCTTCACCGCGTACGCGATGGCGCGGCTGGAGTTCCGCTTCAAGCGGCTGATCCTCACCCTGATCATCGCCACCTCCATGTTCCCGGTGGTCTCGATCGTCGTCCCGCTGCTGAAGCTGTTCACCGACATCGGCTGGATCAACACCTACCAGTCCATGATCGTGCCCAGCATGTCCTTCACGCTGCCGCTGGCGGTGTGGAACCTGACCACGTTCTTCCGGCAGATGCCGGACGAGCTGGAGCACGCCGCCATGGTCGACGGCTGCACCCGCGGCCAGGCCTTCCGCAAGGTCATCGTCCCGCTCGCCGCGCCAGGCATCTTCACCACCGCGATCATCACCTTCATCGCCGCCTGGAACGAGTTCCTCATCGCCCTGTCGATGACCAACAAGCCCAGCATGCAGACCGCGACCGTCGCCATCTCCAAGTTCTCGGGAGCGACGACGTACCAGACCCCGTTCGGCAGCCAGATGGCAGCGGGCGTCGTGGTGACCATTCCGCTGGTCGTGATGGTGCTGGTCTTCCAGCGCCGAATCGTCGCCGGGCTCACGGCCGGCGCGGCCAAGTAGACCCGCCCCCACGCACAAGGAGCCACAGCACGTGTCCTTCACCGCACCCTGGTGGCGCAGCGCCGTCATCTACCAGGTCTACATCCGCAGCTTCGCCGACGACAACGGCGACGGCGTCGGCGACATCGCCGGCATCCGCTCCCGGCTGCCCTATCTGAAGTCCCTCGGCGTGGACGCCATCTGGATCAACCCCTGGTACGAGTCCCCCATGGCCGACCACGGCTACGACGTCGCCGACTTCCGCGCCATCGACCCGCGCTTCGGCACCCTGGCCGACGCCGAGCAGCTCATCAGCGAAGCCCACGAGCACGGCATCCGCGTCATCCCCGACATCGTGCCCAACCACACCTCCGACCAGCACGCCTGGTTCCAGGAGGCGTTGGCGGCCGGGCCGGGCAGTCCGGAACGCGGGCGCTACGTCTTCCGCTCCGGCCGCGGAGCGGACGGCGCCGAACCCCCGAACGACTGGGTCTCCTGCTTCGGCGGCCCGGCCTGGACCCGGCTGCCCGACGGCGACTGGTACCTGCACCTGTTCGCACCCCAGCAGCCCGACCTCAACTGGCAACACCCGGAAGTCCGTGCCGAGTTCGAGTCGATCCTGCGATTCTGGTTCAGCCGGGGCGTCGACGGCTTCCGCATCGACGTCGCCCACGGCCTGATCAAACACCCCGAACTCCCCGACCTGCCGCCCCGCGCCGAACCCGCGGTGACGGGCCCGCTCACCCGCCGGGACGAGATCCGGCAGCACCTCGACCATCCGCACTGGGACCGCGACGAGGTGCACGAGATATACGGGGCCTGGCGCAAGGTCGCCGACGAGTTCCCCGGCGACCGCTCCTTCGTCGCCGAGGCCTGGGCGGACACACCGGAGCGGCTGGCGGCGTACGTCCGCCGGGATGGCCTCCACACGGCGTTCAACTTCGACTTCCTCATGTGCGGTTGGGACGCCAAGGACCTGCGGGCCGTCATCGACGACTCCCTCGCCATGCTCGGCGCGGTCGGTGCTCCGGCCACCTGGGTCCTCTCCAACCACGACGTCATGCGCCACCCCAGCCGCTACGGCCGTACCGCCGGGCGGAGCTGGATGGCCAACGCGCGCTACGAACCCGACGGCGCCCCGGACCTCGACCTGGGCACTCGGCGTGCCCGGGCCGCCGCCCTGCTGATGCTCGCCCTGCCCGGCGGCGCCTACGTCTACCAGGGTGAGGAACTCGGCCTCCCCGAGGTCGAGGACCTGCCCGAATCCGCCCTCCAGGACCCGATCTGGGAGCGCTCCGGCCACACCGACCGCGGCCGCGACGGCTGCCGTGTGCCCATCCCCTGGTCGGGCGAGGCGGCCCCCTACGGTTACAGTCCCGACGACGCGACGGCCGAGCCCTGGCTGCCGCAGCCCTCCGGCTGGGCCGGCCTGAGTGTCGAGGCCCAGACCGGTGACCCGGCCTCCATGCTGGAGCTCTACCGCACGGCCCTGCGCGTCCGCCGCGACCACCCCGCCCTCGGCGACGGCACGATGACGTGGCTGGACGCCCCCGAGGGGGTACTGGCCTTCAGCCGCGACCCCGGCTTCGTGTGCGTGGTCAACCTCTCCGCCGAGCCGTACGAGCTGCCCGCACACTCCGAGCTGCTCCTGGCAGGCGGACCGCTTCAGGACGGTGTGCTGGGGCCCGACCAGGCGGTGTGGCTGACGGTGTAGCAAGATCCTAGGGTGGAGGTATGGCTCGCACGGCGGAGGAGAGTCCCGTCTCGCTCACGGTCCGGCCGGCGGCACCGGCGCTCGCCCCGCTGATCGGTGCGCTCGGTTATGCCGAGGGCTGTTTCGCGCACTCCGCCGAGTTGGCCCTGCCGACAGGCGGGGCACAGCTGCTCGTGAACCTCGACCGGGACGCCCTGTGCTCGTCGGACAGGCGGACCCGGGGTGCGGCACTGCAGGGGCCGTACACCGAGCCGGCCGTGATCGACCCGGCGCCCACGCTCGACCAAGCCGCAGCAGTACCAACCCCACAGGAGATCCAGAAGCGCACGACCGACCTGTTCACCTGACGAGTTCGCCGTACGGCGGTCAGCGTGTCCGCGCGACCGGCTCGCCCTCCTCCGCCGCCGCCGTGGTGGCCGCCCGGTCGCCCGGGTGGCGCAGGGCGCACAGGAAGCCGATGCGCAGGACGATGGCCATGCCCTGAACACCCACTGGTTGGCCTCGGCGAAGTCCATGCGGACGGCGCTCATGGCGTCCCGTGTCGCGTCGGCGGCGGGGCCGGTGCCGGTGGGCGGCCGGAAGTCGTCCGCGAGACGCCCGCCGAGGGCGAAGAACGCCGCCCCCGGGCGCGTGCTGCTCACGGAGTCAGTCCGCGCACGGCGTCGCCCTACGTATCAGGGTCGCTTCCGCCCCACCCGGCACACCGCTACCCCCGAATGCGCCTCACGGCAACCCCTCGGCGGTGTGAGGACCACCTCCTCGGCCATGTGACCGCGGCCCGCCGCCGATGCCGCGTCGAAGGTGCAGGATGCGGGCACCAAGGAGGACAGGCACCCCGAACGACAGAGAGGCAGACGATGGTCCCAGCGGAATCGGAACCCCAGCGGATCGGCATACCCGCCGAGTCCACCGCGGGCGAGACGAGGGTGGCGGCGACGCCGGCCACCGTGGGGAGACTCGCCGCGCTCGGATACGAGGTGGTGGTCGAACCCGGGGCGGGAGCCTCGTCCCGCTTCTCCGACGCGGCGTACGAGGAGGCCGGAGCCCGGCTCGGCGACCCGTGGCAGGCGGAGATCGTGCTCAAGGTGAACGGCCCCTCCAGCGAGGAGATCGGCCGGCTGCGGGACGGGGCGACGCTGATCGCGCTCATCGGCCCCGCGCTGCACCCGGAGCTGGTCGACGAGCTCGCGCGGCGGCCGATCACCGTCCTCGCCATGGACGCCGTGCCGCGTATCTCGCGCGCCCAGTCCCTGGACGTCCTCAGCTCGATGGCGAACATCGCCGGATACCGGGCCGTGGTCGAGGCCGCGCACGCCTTCGGCCGTTTCTTCACCGGCCAGGTGACCGCCGCCGGCAAGGTGCCGCCCGCCAAGGTGCTGGTGGCCGGTGCCGGTGTGGCCGGACTCGCCGCGATCGGCGCCGCCCGCAGTCTCGGCGCCGTGGTCCGCGCCACCGATCCCCGGCCCGAGGTCGCCGAACAGGTCCGCTCGCTGGGCGGGGAGTTCCTGACGGTGGGCGTCGAGCAGGAGGTGAGCACCGACGGCTACGCGCGGGCCACCTCGGAGGACTACGACCGGCTCGCCGCGCAGCTGTACGCCGAGCAGGCCGCCGACGTCGACATCGTCATCACCACCGCCCTCATCCCGGGCCGCCCGGCGCCGAGGCTGATCACCGCCGAGGACGTCGCGCGGATGAAGCCCGGCAGCGTGATCGTCGACATGGCGGCGGCCCAGGGCGGCAACGTCGAGGGCACGGTCGCCGGGAAGGCGGTCGTCACCGACAACGACGTGACGATCATCGGCTACACCGACCTGCCCGGCAGGCTCCCGGCCCAGGCCTCGCAGCTGTACGGCACCAACGTCGTCAACCTGATGAAGCTGCTCACCCCCGGTAAGGACGGCCGTCTCGTCCTCGACTTCGACGACGTGGTGCAGCGGTCGATGACCGTGGTCCGCGACGGCGAGGAGACCTGGCCGCCGCCCCCGGTCCAGGTGTCCGCCGCACCCGCCCCGGCCGGCGGCACGGAACCGGCCGCGCTCTCCGCCCCGCCGGCGAAGCCCGCGCGCCCCGCGTGGTCCTCGTACGCCCTCGTCGGTGCGGGGGCGCTCGCGCTGTTCCTCGTGACGGCCTTCTCACCGAGCCAACTCATCGGCCACTTCACGGTGTTCGTGCTGGCCATCGTCATCGGCTTCTACGTCATCGGTAACGTCCACCACGCGCTGCACACCCCGCTGATGTCGGTCACGAACGCCATCTCCGGGATCGTCGTGGTCGGCGCGCTGCTCCAGATCGGGCACGGGAACACCGCCGTCACCGTGCTGTCGTTCGCCGCGATCCTGCTGGCGAGCATCAACATCTTCGGCGGATTCGCCGTCACCCGCCGGATGCTCGGCATGTTCTCGAAGGGCTGATCACGGATGACCACAGTCACGGCCTCAGAAGCCGCCTACGTCGTCGCCGCGCTGCTGTTCATCCTCAGCCTCGCCGGGCTCTCGCAGCACCGGACCTCCCGCTCGGGAGTCGTCTGGGGCATCGCGGGCATGGTGGTGGCCCTGGCCGCCACCGTCGGTCTCGCCTCGGAGAGCGTCACCGCCACCGGGCTCGTGCTGATCGCCGTCGCCACGTCCGTCGGCGCGGGCATCGGACTGTGGCGGGCCCGGGTGGTCGAGATGACCGGCATGCCGGAGCTGATCGCCATCATGCACAGCCTCGTCGGCCTCGCCGCCGCGTTCGTCGGCTGGAACGGCTACCTCGACGTCGACGCCGGGGGCCACGGCGGTGAGGAGCTCACCGGTTCGCTGCTCGGCATCCACCACGCCGAGGTGTTCATCGGGGTGTTCATCGGCGCCGTCACCTTCACGGGCTCGGTCGTCGCGTACCTGAAGCTCTCGGCACGCATCAACTCCCGCCCGCTCACCCTGCCCGGCAAGCACGTCCTCAACGTGGGCGCCCTGGTCGCGTTCGTCGCGCTCACCGTCGCGTTCGTGGCACGCCCCCACATCGGCCTGCTCATCGCGGTCACCGTCATCGCGCTCGCCCTGGGCGCGCACCTGGTCGCCTCCATCGGCGGCGGTGACATGCCGGTGGTCGTCTCCATGCTCAACAGCTACTCCGGCTGGGCCGCCGCCGCCTCCGGCTTCCTGCTCGCCAACAACCTGCTGATCGTCACCGGCGCGCTGGTCGGCTCCTCCGGTGCCTACCTGTCCTACATCATGTGCAAGGCGATGAACCGCTCCTTCCTCTCGGTGATCGCGGGCGGCTTCGGGACGCCGGCCGCGGCGGCCGACGACGGCGAGCACGGGGAGCACCGGGAGATCAGCGCGGAGGAGACCGCGGAACTCCTGCGCGACGCCTCCTCGGTGATCATCACGCCGGGCTACGGCATGGCGGTCGCCCAGGCCCAGTACCCGGTCGCCGAACTGGCGCGCAAGCTGCGCGAGCGGGGCGTCGAGGTGCGCTTCGGCATCCACCCGGTCGCCGGCCGGCTGCCCGGGCACATGAACGTGCTGCTCGCCGAGGCGAACGTGCCGTACGACATCGTCCTGGAAATGGACGAGATCAACGACGACTTCGCCAGTACCTCGGTCGTCCTGGTCATCGGCGCCAACGACACCGTCAACCCGGCCGCCACCGACAACCCGGCCAGCCCCATCGCCGGGATGCCCGTGCTGCACGTGTGGGAGGCGGCCGACGTGGTCGTCTTCAAGCGGTCCATGGCCGCCGGGTACGCCGGTGTGCAGAACCCGCTGTTCTTCCGCGAGAACACCCAGATGCTCTTCGGCGACGCCAAGCAGCGCGTGGAGGACATCCTGCGCAGCCTGGACGCCCTCGACACGCCCGTCCGGGAGATGGCCGGCACCACGCGCTGAAGGACGCCACCTCAGTCCGCGCTCTGCGCCGGGTCGGCCGTCACCCTGCGCAGCAGCGGCCTGTCGCCGCCGGTCGCGGCGAGGATCGCCGGCGCGCCGGCGGTCACGCAGACGGCGAGCCGGAGCGCGCCGGCGCCGTCGACGGTGGCGCCGGCCGCCTCGTTGTGGCCCCCGGCGGGCCGGGTGAGCCCGGCCAGGGTGTGCCGGCCAGGGTGTGCAGGAGCGTGGACGTGCCGGAGCCGGACGGGCCCATGAGGGCCGGCGAGTCCCGCTCGCCGACCTCGACGTCCACGCCGTCCAGCGCGGCGGTGGAGCGTACTTCTTCGTGAGGCCGTGGCCGGCCAGGACGGTGCTCATGACCCGGTGTGCTCCCGGGTAGGTGTCAGCGCTCGAACTTCCAGGTCACCCGCGGTGTCGCGGGGTTTCCCTCGACCTTGATCACGCGCACGGGAATCGAGACCCGCTCGCCCCCGGCCCGCGCCGTGCACGTCCCGGTCGCACCGGCCACCGCCTTGAGATGAGCGGGGCAGGACACCTCGTCGATGTCCTTCCCGACCCAGGGCAGGGGGTGGTACCAGCCCTCGATACGGGCCTGAAGGATCGTCCTCTCCACTGCCGGGTGGCCGTCCACCTTCACGTGGGGCTGCCCGGGGTGGGGGTCGATCGTGGTGTGCTGCACGTCCTTGGCGGCCAGCAGATGGGTGAGGACCCCGCCCACGGCGGCCATGGCGGCCACGCCACCGACGGCACCGACGAGGAAACCGCGCTGCATCTCGTACTCCTGGGGTGATCTGGGTGATCGGGCAGAGGAAGTGGCTCCACTCTCACCCGGGTACGCGGGCGCGCGCCTCGGCTGTTCGGCCAGAGCACGGAAGCGCCGCCGCACCGGCCCTCGGCCGTTCGGCCGATCACTCGCCGGCGGCCGGGATCCCCGGGGCACGCAGAAGGCCGGCCCGGCACTGGTGGGTGCCGGCCCGGCCTTCTCCCTGCCGTCCCCGTGTCTCACGGGGCACCCGAACCGATCAGTCGTTGCCGGACTCCATCGCGGCGCGGTCCAGCCACGCGTCCTCGTCGGAGACCGCGCCCCGGGAGGCGATGGCCTCGGCGCCGCCCTGCGGCAGCTCCGGCATGGTGCCGATCAGCCCGGTCGCGGCCGCCTGGGAGGCGCCGATGGTCGGGCTGCCGGTGCCGATCAGGCCGATACCGGCGTACTGCTCCAGCTTGGCGCGGGAGTCGGCGATGTCCAGGTTGCGCATGGTGAGCTGGCCGATCCGGTCCACCGGGCCGAACGCGGAGTCCTCGGTGCGCTCCATGGACAGCTTGTCCGGGTGGTAGCTGAACGCCGGGCCGGTCGTGTCGAGGATCGAGTAGTCCTCACCGCGCCGCAGCCGCAGCGTCACCTCGCCGGTGACGGCGGCGCCGACCCACCGCTGCAGCGACTCGCGGATCATCAGCGCCTGCGGGTCCAGCCAGCGGCCCTCGTACATCAGCCGGCCGAGCCGCCGTCCCTCGGTGTGGTACTGGGCGAGGGTGTCCTCGTTGTGGATCGCGTTGACCAGACGCTCGTACGCGGCGTGCAGCAGGGCCATGCCCGGGGCCTCGTAGATGCCGCGGCTCTTGGCCTCGATGATCCGGTTCTCGATCTGGTCCGACATGCCGAGGCCGTGCCGGCCGCCGATGGCGTTGGCCTCCATGACCAGGTCGACGGGGGAGGAGAACTCCTTGCCGTTGATCGTCACGGGGCGGCCCTGCTCGAAGCCGATCGTCACGTCCTCGGCGGCGATGTCGACCTCGGGGTCCCAGAACCGCACGCCCATGATCGGCTCGACGGTCTCGACGCCGGTGTCCAGGTGCTCCAGGGTCTTCGCCTCGTGCGTGGCGCCCCAGATGTTGGCGTCGGTGGAGTACGCCTTCTCCGTGCTGTCGCGGTAGGGCAGCCCGTGGGCGAGCAGCCACTCCGACATCTCCTTGCGGCCGCCGAGCTCCGTCACGAAGGCCGCGTCCAGCCAGGGCTTGTAGATCCTGAGGTGCGGGTTGGCGAGCAGGCCGTAGCGGTAGAACCGCTCGATGTCGTTGCCCTTGAAGGTCGAGCCGTCGCCCCAGATCTGGACGTTGTCCTCCAGCATCGCCCGGACCAGCAGCGTGCCCGTGACGGCACGGCCGAGCGGCGTGGTGTTGAAGTACGCCCGCCCGCCCGAGCGGATGTGGAACGCCCCGCAGGTCAGCGCGGCCAGGCCCTCCTCGACCAGCGCGGCACGGCAGTCGACCAGACGCGCGATCTCGGCACCGTAGGTCTTCGCACGGCCGGGCACCGAGGCGATGTCGGGCTCGTCGTACTGACCGATGTCGGCGGTGTAGGTGCACGGGACGGCGCCCTTGTCGCGCATCCACGCGACCGCGACGGAGGTGTCGAGACCGCCCGAGAAGGCGATGCCGACGCGCTCGCCGGCGGGCAGGGAGGTGAGGACCTTGGACATAGAAAGAGTATGTATCACTTTGCATATTCATGCAAGCTGGGTGTGCGGAATCCCCATCCCCACTGTTTCCGCTCAGGAACTCTCCGAGCCGGACCCTCCGAGCGCCCCCAGAATCCGCTCCGCCGCCAGCGTCGGAGTCA
Source organism: Streptomyces caelestis (assembly GCF_014205255.1). Lineage (GTDB taxonomy): Bacteria > Actinomycetota > Actinomycetes > Streptomycetales > Streptomycetaceae > Streptomyces > Streptomyces caelestis. The sequence continues at coordinate 6,956,746 of NZ_JACHNE010000001.1, forward strand.
GCTCGCCCTCCCGGACCCGCTCCTCCAGGACCGGCGCCAGCGCCCGGACCGCCGGATCGGCGTGCAGGCGGCCGAGGAGCTCCTCGCGGACCATGGTCCAGGTCCAGTCGACCTGCTGGTCACGCCGCTTGGCGGTGAGGCGGCCGGTGGAGTCCAGCAGCGTGCGGTGCTGCTCCAGGCGCTCCCACACCGTGTCCAGGCCGCTCGACTCACGGGCGCTGCAGCTGAGCACGGGCGGGGTCCAGAACGCGTCCTTGCCGTGCATCAGCCGCAGCGCGCCCGCCAGTTCCCGCGCGGCGGCCCGGGCGTCCCGCTCGTGCGGGCCGTCCGCCTTGTTCACGGCGATCACGTCGGCCAGTTCCAGGACGCCCTTCTTGATGCCCTGGAGCTGGTCGCCCGTGCGGGAGAGGGTGAGCAGCAGGAAGGAGTCGACCATGTTCGCGACCGCGGTCTCGGACTGCCCGACGCCGACCGTCTCCACCAGGACGACGTCGTAGCCCGCCGCCTCCATCACCACGATCGACTCGCGGGTGGCCTTGGCGACCCCGCCCAGCGTGCCCGCGGTGGGGGAGGGGCGGACGAACGCCGCCGGGTCCACTGCCAGGCGTTCCATGCGCGTCTTGTCGCCGAGGATCGAGCCGCCGGTACGGCTGGAGGACGGGTCGACGGCGAGCACCGCCACCCGGTGTCCGAGCCCCGTCAGCATCGTGCCGAACGCGTCGATGAACGTCGACTTGCCCACGCCCGGCACCCCGCTGACCCCGATCCGCCGGGCCCGCCCGCTGTGCGGCAGCAGCTCGGTCAGCAACTCCTGGGCCAGCACCCGGTGCTGAGGGCGGGTCGACTCGACGAGCGTGATGGCCCGGGCGATGATCGCCCGCTTCCCGTCGAGTACGCCCTTCACATACGCGTCGACATCGATCACAGGTCGTGCCCGAGTCCGTCCGACAGTCGCTTCACCAGGTCGTACGCCGCGTCCGGGATCACCGTCCCGGGCGGGAAGACCGCCGCCGCGCCCATCTCCAGCAGCGTCGGCACGTCCTGCGGCGGGATCACCCCGCCGACCACGATCATGATGTCCTCGCGCCCCTCCTCGGCGAGCTGCTCGCGCAGCGCCGGGACGAGGGTGAGGTGACCGGCCGCCAGCGAGGAGACGCCGACGATGTGCACGTCCGCCTCGACGGCCTGCCGGGCCACCTCGGCGGGGGTCTGGAACAGCGGGCCGACGTCCACGTCGAAGCCGAGGTCGGCGAAGGCGGTCGCGATCACCTTCTGGCCGCGGTCGTGGCCGTCCTGGCCCATCTTCGCGACCAGGATGCGCGGGCGGCGGCCCTCGGCCTCCTCGAAGTCGGAGACCAGGGCCCGGGTGCGGTCCACGGACGGGGACTCCCCTGCTTCGTTTCGGTACACGCCGGAGATCGTACGGATCTGGCTCGCGTGCCGGCCGTACACCTTCTCCAGGGCGTCGGAGATCTCCCCGACGGTCGCCTTCGCGCGGGCCGCGCGCACCGCCAGCTCCAGCAGGTTGCCCTCGCCGGCGGCGGCCCGGGTCAGCGCGTCCAGCGCGTCCTGGCAGGCCGTCTCGTCCCGCTCCGCTCGCAGCCGCCGCAGCTTCTCGATCTGCTGGGCCCGCACGGAGGAGTTGTCGACCTTCAGGACGTCGATCTGCTCGTCGGTCTCGACGCGGTACTTGTTGACGCCGATGACCGGCTGCCGCCCGGAGTCGATCCGGGCCTGGGTGCGGGCCGCCGCCTCCTCGATGCGCAGCTTGGGAATGCCCGCGTCGATGGCCTTGGCCATGCCGCCCGCGGCCTCGACCTCCTGGATGTGCTGCCAGGCCCGCCGCGCGAGGTCGTACGTCAGCCGCTCGACGTAGGCGCTGCCGCCCCACGGGTCGATCACCCGGGTCGTGCCGGACTCCTGCTGGAGCAGCAGCTGCGTGTTGCGGGCGATGCGCGCCGAGAAGTCGGTGGGCAGGGCCAGCGCCTCGTCGAGGGCGTTGGTGTGCAGCGACTGCGTGTGTCCCTGCGTCGCCGCCATCGCCTCCACGCACGTGCGCGTCACGTTGTTGAACACGTCCTGCGCGGTCAGCGACCAGCCGGAGGTCTGCGAATGGGTACGCAGGGACAGGGACTTGGCGTTCTTCGGGTCGAACTGCCGCACCAGCTTCGCCCACAGCAGGCGCGCCGCCCGCAGCTTGGCGACCTCCATGAAGAAGTTCATGCCGATCGCCCAGAAGAACGACAGCCGGGGCGCGAACGCGTCCACGTCCAGGCCGGCTTCACGGCCCGCCCGGATGTACTCCACGCCGTCCGCGAGCGTGTACGCCAGCTCCAGGTCGGCCGTCGCACCCGCCTCCTGGATGTGGTAGCCGGAGATGGAGATGGAGTTGTAGCGGGGCATCCGCTGCGAGGTGAAGGCGAAGATGTCGGAGATGATCCGCATCGACGGCTTCGGCGGATAGATGTAGGTGTTGCGGACCATGAACTCCTTGAGGATGTCGTTCTGAATGGTCCCGGCCAGCTTCTCCGGTGGTACTCCCTGCTCCTCCGCCGCCACGATGTACAGCGCCAGCACCGGCAGCACCGCGCCGTTCATCGTCATCGACACCGTCATCTTGTCCAGCGGGATCCCGTCGAACAGCTGCCGCATGTCGTAGATCGAGTCGATGGCCACGCCCGCCATGCCGACGTCACCGGTCACGCGCGGGTGGTCGCTGTCGTAGCCCCGGTGCGTGGGCAGGTCGAAGGCGACCGACAGGCCCTTCTGCCCGGCCGCGAGGTTGCGCCGGTAGAAGGCGTTGGACTCCTCGGCCGTGGAGAAACCGGCGTACTGGCGGATCGTCCAGGGCTGGTTGACGTACATCGTCGGGTACGGGCCGCGCAGATACGGCGCCGCGCCCGGATACGTCTCCAGGAAGTCCAGGCCCTCCAGGTCACGCCCGGTGTACAGCGGCTTGACCGCGATGCCCTCCGGGGTCTCCCAGAGCAGGTCGTCACCGCCGGAGGCGTTCTTGACCGCCGTACGCCACTCGTCGGGGCCGCCGTCGGAGGCCGGGGTGCCCAGCTCGATCCCGGAGAAGTCGGGGACGGAACGGTCGGAGGGGGCGGTCATCAGGACACTCCCATGCGGTCGAGGGTCGCGGAGAGCACGGCCACGGCATCGCAGCCCGCGAAGACGTACGCGTCGACACCGGCGTACTGCCCGGGACGGCCCGCGAGGAACACGTGCCGCGCACCGGCGGCCTTCAGGGCCTCGGCGGTGGTCTCGGCCTGCTCCTCGTACAGCGCGTCGCTGGAGCACAGCACGGCCTCCGTCGCGCCGCTGTCCTCGAAGGCGCCGTCCGTGACGGGCTCGATGCCGCCCGCCTGGAAGAGGTTCGAGGCGAAGGTGAGGCGCGCGGTGTGGGCGGCGGCCGGGCCGATCGCGGCGAGGAAGACCCGGGGCCGGGAGCCGGTCGCGGCGAGGTGGGCGTCGGAGCGGGCGCGCAGCGCCTCGAACTCCTCGTCGCGGCGCACCCGAGGCAGCCCGCCGGACGGCGGCTCGGGTGCGCTCTCGCGGACCACCGGCTTCTCCGCGAGATACGGGAACTCGCTGACACCCGTGACGGGCTCGCGCCGCTTCGCCAGCTTCGTGCGGCGGGCCTGCCAGGTCTCGGCCAGGTCCTGCGCGAGGTCCCCCGACCGCAGGGCCGCCGCCTGACCGCCCAGCCGCTCGATCCGCCGGAAGAACTCCCAGCCCGCGTGGGCGAGTTCGTCGGTGAGCCGCTCCACGTACCAGGAGCCGCCCGCCGGGTCGATCACCCGGGCCAGATGCGACTCCTCGATGAGGATCGTGGAGGTGTTGCGGGCGATACGGCGCGCGAACGCTTCCGACAGACCGAGGGCGTGGTCGAAGGGCAGCACGGTGACCGCGTCGGCCCCGCCCGCCCCGGCGGCCAGCGTGGCGATGGTCGTGCGCAGCATGTTCACCCACGGATCGCGGCGCGTCATCATCACCGGGGAGGTCACGACGTGCTGGAGCTGCGCCCCCGCACGCGGCGCCCCGCAGACCTCGGCCACCCGCGCCCACAGCCGGCGCGCGGCCCGCAGCTTGGCGATCGTCAGGAACTGGTCGGCGGTCGCCGCGTACCGGAACTCCAGCTGCGCACAGGCCTGTTCGACGCTCAGCCCGGCCCCGGTGAGGTCTCGCAGATACGCCACGCCCGTGGCCAGCGAGCAGCCCAGCTCCTGGGCGGCCGAGCCGCCGGCCTCGTGATACGGCAGGGCGTCCACGGTCAGTGCCCGCAGCCCCGGGTACCCCTCGGCACACAGCCGCGCGAGCTCCATCGCCGGAGCGACGTCGCCCTCCTGCCCGCTCCGGGCCTCCTGGCCCAGCGGGTCGGCGCCCAGATTGCCGCGCGCCGCCTCCCGGGCGACACCGCGCTGCTCGTACAGCCGCAGCAACTCCCGCGCGGCGGCGTCGGAGTCACGCCCCGCGTCGAGGACGACGGGGGCGAGGTCGAGATGGACGCCGTCGAGGACCCGGCCGAGCTCCGGCACCGGGATGCCGCCTTCCCCCACGGCCAGCCACAGGGAGGTGACGCCGTTCTCGAGGTCCGCGAGCACCGCGCCGCCGTCGGCCACCGTGTGCCGCTGCCGTACGTCCCAGCCGCCGAGCGTGTTCCCCTCGGCCCGGCCACCCCGCACAAAGGGGGCGAACCCGGGCAGGCCCGGCTCGGGCGCGGCGTCGTGCGCGGTGTAGAGAGGCCGGGTGCGCAGCCCGTCCTCCAACGCGGTGGACAGGGCTTCCTCGGCCTCGGCGCCCTCCACTTCCTTGCCCGACTTGCGCAGCACACCCGCCACAAGGCGCTGCCACTGCTCATGGGGCACATCAGGGAAGTCGCCGGCCAGCTCGAGCCCGTCGTCAGGCAGGACCGTCATGCTCGGATGCTAGGACACGGACACAGAGGAGCAGCAGTGGGCGAGGCTGTGACCTTTCCCTCGCCGTTTCTGTGATCCCGATCTCCCTTGCGGGGAGGGGTTCACAGGGCAACCGGACAGGGAGCAGCTTCCGACAGGGAGCCGCCCTACGACAAGGAGCGTGCACGCCATGGGTACCGCCGTCCACGTCCCGCAGACCCGGGACATGATCGGAGACGAGCTCTCCGGAGACGAGGCGTTCACCGCCCTGCGCCACTACGGAGGGCTGCGGCTGCTGGCCGACTCCTTCGCACGGTTCCGTTACGCGGACGGCTTCACCAACGCGCGGGCCCTCGCCTTCCAGGTGGTGCTCGGGCTCGTCCCGTGCACCGTGGCACTCGTCGGGCTGGCCACGTCGGTGCACACCGAGGGCGTGGGCCGGGTCATCGAGCTCACCCTCGGCCGGATCGTGCCGGGCGCCAGCGCGCAGATCGTCGAGGACGCCTTCGAAGGCACGCGGCGCACCGCGCACGGCGATGTCTGGGGCACGCTCGCCCTGTGGCTCGGTCTGGGCTTCGCGCTGCTGAACCTCGCCTCGGCCATGGGCCAGATCGAGCGCGGCGCCAACCGCATCTACGGCATCGAGCGCGACCGTCCCTTCCCGCGCAAGTACGGGCGGGCGATCGTTCTCGCGCTCGCCGCCGGTCTGCCCCTGGTGCTGGGGTTCGTCGTCCTCGTCGCCGGCGAGGCCGTGGGCGACGCGGTGGCGGACTCGGCCGGCTGGGCGGACAGCGGGTCGCGGTGGTGGGGCGTGCTCGACATCCCCGTGGGGCTCGCGCTGGCCTGGGTGGCCTCCGCCGTGATCTTCCGCTGGTCGCCCCGCCGCGTCCAGCCCGGCTACACCTGGCTCGCCTTCGGCTCGGCCCTGCATCTGCTGCTGTGGGTCTCGGCCACCTGGCTGCTCGCGCTGTACGTCGAGGAGAGCGGTGCCTTCGGCGCCGTCTACGGGCCGCTCACCGCTTTCATCGCCCTGCTGCTGTGGGCCAACCTCACCGCCGTCGCGCTCTTCCTCGGCATCGCGTTCGCCGCCCAGCTGGAAGCGGCCCGCGCCGGCATCGAATCCGCCGTCCAGCCGGATCCCGGACCGGGCGCGTGAGGCCGTACGGCAGCCGAGGCGCCCGCAGCGTCCTCAGCCGCTCGCCGCCGCGGTCACCGTTTCCGGGTCCACCCCGGTCAGCTCGACGATGCGGTGCGGTGCCACGCCGGCGGCCAGCGCGCGTCCGATCAGGCCGTCCCGCCCGTCCGCGCAGTCGCGGTAGGCGAGCAGCTCCTCCTCGACCCGGGCGAGGGGCTCCGGTGCCATCCGGTGGCGGACCCGGCTCAGTTCCTCGTCGCTCAGCGGGACGGGCAGTCGTTCCGCTTCCTCGGGGATGGCCGCCGTCTCCTCCGGCGGCAGCAGGCGCAGGTGCGGGGAGGCCGGCGTGCTCCCCTGAGCGTCCAGCCACGCGCGTACCGCGGGAGTCTCCATGCACGCGAGCTCCCCGACGGCGGCGGGGGCCACGCCGAGCCGCGCGGACGCGTCGCCAAGCAGGAACAGGTAGGCGTCGTCGGTCATCCTCGGCTCCTTCTCAACTACTGGGGCTGATCGACGTCCGTCCCATTACCCCGCCGCGCCCGGATTACGGCCGGCTCCGGGAATCTCCGCCGTCGCGGCCAGAACCTGTCCGCAACCCCGGCTACCGTGCCCGCATGACGAACACCAAGCGGAGCGTCACCGGCACGGCACCCCGCCTCGGCACCCGGGCCCTCAACCGCGCCACCCTCGACCGGCAGCTGCTCCTGCGCCCGGCCCGGATCTCCGCCGCCGCGGCCGTCGAGCACCTGGTCGGCCTCCAGGCGCAGAACGTCAAGCCTCCGTACTACGCGCTCGCCGCCCGCCTCGACGGTTTCGCCCCCGAGGCGCTGTCCCGGCTGATGGCCGACCGCGAGGTCGTCCGGATCGTCACGATGCGCTCGACGATCCACACCCACACCGCGGACGACTGCCTTGCCCTGCGTCCGCTGGTGCAGCCCGCCCGGGACCGGGAGCTGACGCAGTTCCGCAAGGGACTCGCCGGTGTCGGCCTGGACCGGCTCGCCGCCCTCGCGCGCGAGCTCGTCGAGACCGAGCCCCGCACCATGAAGCAATTGCGCGAGGCCCTGCTCCAGGAGTGGCCGGACGCCGACCCGCAGGCCCTGTCGGTCGCCGCCCGGTGCCGTCTCCCGCTCGTGCAGGCGACCCCGCGCGGCCTGTGGGGCCGAAGCGGGCAGGTCAGTCTGACCACCGCCGAGCACTGGCTCGGGCGTCCCGCCGGACCGGCCGCCACGCCCGACGCGGTCGTCCTGCGCTACCTCGCCGCCTTCGGCCCGGCCTCCGTGCGGGACATGCAGACCTGGGCCGGACTGACCCGCCTGCGCGACGCCTTCGAACGCCTCCGCCCGCGACTCGTCACCTTCCGGGACGAGGGCGGCGCCGAGCTCTTCGACCTGCCGGACGCCCCCCGCCCCGACCCGGACACCCCGGCCCCGCCGCGCTTCCTGCCCGAGTTCGACAATCTGCTGCTCTCCCACGCCGACCGCACCCGCGTCGTCCCGCCCGAGCACCGGGGCCGCTCCTGGCAGGGCAACATCGCCTCTTGCACGCTCCTGGTCGACGGGTTCCTCGCGGGGCTGTGGCGACTGGAGGAGCACGCGCTCGTGATCGAGCCCTTCGGCCGGCTCACCAGGGCCCAGCGGGACGAGGTCACCGCCGAGGGGGAGCGGATGCTGCGGATGATGCACCCGGAAACCTCGTACGACATCCGCTTCGGTGCCGTGCGGACGTAGGCGACGCGGCGTGTCAGTCCGCCCGGCCCGTCACCGCAACCGTCACGCCCAGGCCGATCATCGTGCAGCCGCCCGCCCCGCCGATCAGCGACAGACGACGGTCCGAGCGGGCGAACCAGGTGCGGGCCGCTGACGCGGTCAGGCCCCACAGTGTGTCCGTGACGAGGCCGATCGAGATCGGTACGAGGCCCAACAGCAGCATCTGCAAGGGCACATGACCCGCCGAGTGGTCCACGAACTGCGGCAGCACGGCGGCGAAGAACACCACGCCCTTCGGATTGGTGACGCCGACGAGGATCCCGTCCAGGAGCGTCCGGAGATCGCCGCGAGCCTGTCCGGTCGACCCGGTGGCGATCTGTGACGCCTTCAGTTCCCTGCGGTGCCGGAAGGCCTGCACGCCCAGGTACACCAGATACGCGGCACCCGCCAGCTTCACCGTCAGGTACACCGTCACCGACCGCTCGACCAGCGAGCCGATCCCGACCGCAACCGCCACGACCAGCAGGTAGGAACCGACGACATTGCCGAGGGCCGTCGCCACGGCGGTGCGGCGGCCGTGGGCGAGGGCCCGGCCGATGACGAACAGCACGCTGGGTCCAGGGATCACGATGACCAGGAGCGACATCACGGCGAAGGCGAGGAGGCGATCTGCGGAAACCATGGACATCACTCCCATCCGCCGCTATTCAAGCACTTGACCCGGCCGATGACATGGAAAGGGGGCGTTGCGGGCCGCTCGTGGAGGCCCGCAACGCCCCCCGGTATGTCACCTGAGGGGTACTCAGGAGCTTTGCCCCGGTTACGAGTTGACCTGCGTCGTCACCAGGTTGGAGAAGGTGGTCAGCCGGGTGTAGACACCCGGGTAACCGGCCTGGGCGCAGCCCTCGCCCCAGGAAGTGATGCCTGCCAGGACGCCCCCGATGAGCAGGGGGCCGCCGCTGTCGCCCTGGCAGGTGTCCACGCCGCCGGAGGTGTATCCGGCGCAGACCATCTCGCTCCGCACGAAGTCGGAGCCGTAGGAGCTGCCGCAGCTGGAGTCGGACACGGTCGGTACGGTCGCGGTGCGCAGCTGGTTGGAGGAGCTGCCGTTCGAGGAGGTGGTGCCCCAGCCGAGGATGCGGGCGGTGGTGCCGGCCGCGTACACCGAGGTCTGCGAGGAGGAGACGTACTTCGCCGGCGTGTACGGCATCGACGTCGACAGCGTCAGCACGGCCACGTCCTCGCCGTTGGTGACGCTGGTGTAGCTCGGGTGGATCCAGATCTTGCTGACTCTGCTGACCGTGCCGTTGGTGCCGTTGAGGTAGGTGCGGCCACCGACGACGCGCACGCTGCTGGTGGTCTCGCCGACCATGCAGTGGGCGGCGGTGACGACCTTCGTGGGCGAGACCAGCGTGCCGCCGCAGAACTGGGTCTGCGAGGCGTCCGTGATCTGCATGACGAACGGGTACGCGGTCGTCGTGGTCGTCGTACCGCCGACGATCGGCTGGGGCGCGGCGACGGCGGCGGGAGCGGCGAGCAGCGCGGTCGCGGCGGCAGCGCTCGCCGTGGCGAGGGCGGCGGCCTTCTTGGCACGGTTGAACCCGAACATGGGTCTCCTTGGGGAGTTGCCGGTGGGGGGTCGCGCGGGTGGGTGGTGCACGGTGACCCTGACGCCGTTGTTCGGATCTCCGTGTGCCCGGCGAGCGGCACGCGACAAAGCTAGAGCCCGGCAGCACGGGCTCCCAATGAGGGAACCCCCTAAGGGAGTTGGGCAGGGTAAACCCTCGGTCCGGCCTCTGAAACCCTGGTGGGCGCGGTGGCGGGCAGCCGGGGGTCAGGTCGTGCGGCGGCCCGCCGCCAGCCGGACGATGTCCACCCGTGAACGGATCCCCAGCTTGCGGTAGACCCGGGTCAGGGTCGCCTCGACGGTCTTGACGCTGATGAACAGACGGGCCGCGATCTCCCGGTTGGTCGCGCCCTCCATCACCAGCGAGGCGACCTGACGCTCCATCGACGCGAGGCCCTGCAGCGCGTCGAGCGCGACGGGCGGCGCCACGGAGGCAGGCCCGACCGCCGCGGGACCGGCCGACGCGGCCGCGTCGACCTGACGCAGCCAGGGCAGCGCCCGGCAGCGCCGGAACAGCCGGGCGGCCTCGTCGTACGACGCCGGCCCCGGCAGGGGAGTCCCGCCGGTGCGGGGGAAGGCGGCGGTCTGGGTGCGCAGCCGGGCCAGCGCGAAGGCGGCCCGCGCCTCCTCAAGGCCGTAGCCCAGCCTGCCGAGCCGGTCCTGCACGGACGTCAGCCGGACCAGGGCGGCCTCGTGTTCGCCGCGTGCCGCCCGCACCAGTGCCTCCGCCCGGTCGAGGACGGCCAGCACGCTCTCCCGGCCCAGCCGCAGCGCGTGCACCCGTGCCGTGTCGATGACGTCCTGGGCCTCGCCCGGTTCGCCGATGCGGACCAGGGCCTCGGCGAGGTCGCCGTGCCAGCGGCCGCGCGCCGGGTCGTTGATGCCGAGGCCCTGCTCCAGCTCGCGCACCCGGCGCAGCGAACGGACCGCGGCCGCCGGGTCCCCGGCCACCAACTGGGCGTAGCCCAGGGCCGCCAGAGCCCGGGACAGGTACATCTGGTCGCCGTCGACCTCGGCGTGGTCCGCCGCCTCACGGGCGAGGGCCAGCGCCCGGTCGACGTCCCCGGCCGAGGCCTCCGCGAGGGAGGCGAGCATCGCCGAGGCGCCCTCGCCGATCCCGGCGTCCCGGGCGAGCCGCAGGCTCTCGCGGGCCAGGTCCAGGGCCCGGCCGCAGTGCCCGGAGCGCAGTTCCGTGTCGGCGAGGAAGCGCAGGAAGTGCACCTCGCTCTCGACCATGCCGCGCCTGCGCACCTCGCGCAGCAGCGCGGTGATGGTCGCCCGGGCCTCGGCCAGCTGGTCGCTCATGATCAGCCAGCGGAACCGGGCCGAGCCGGCGCCGTTGTGGTGGCACGCCACGTAGGGGTCCTGCGGCTCCTTCAGCGCCCGTTTGACGGTCTCCGGGGCGCCCGGGTGGCCCATCAGGGTCTCCGTGGAGGCCTGGAAGGACAGCGCCATCAGCTCGGTGCGCCGGTCCTCGCCGCGGGCGGCCAGCTCCGCCGCGTGCGCGGCCTCCTGCCGGGCCTCGGCGAAGTCGCCCTCGACGACCAGGCCGCGCCAGGCCAGCTGGTAGTGGACCAGGGCGAGCAGGCGCGGGTCGTCGCCCGCGTCGGCCAGGACCTGCGGGAAGACGGCGTCGACCTCGCCGAGCGCCTGCCCGGCCGCCTCGATGACCACCATCCAGGCCCGCACGCGCTCCGCGGGCACGCTGGCCCGGGTCAGCACGTCCCGGGCGATGTCCCGGGCGAGGTCGGCCTCGCCGGCGGTGATCGCGTCCTCCGCGGCCTGGAGCCGCCGCTCGTCCGGGCCGGGCGCACTGTCCGCCGGGGTGTGCCGGGCCGCGAGCAGCCCGAGCGAGGCGGCCACGGACGGCGCCCCCCGGTCCCGGGCCAGCGCGGCGGCCTCGGCGAGCCGGGCGGCCACCTCCGGGTCGGTGCCGGTGGTCGCCAGGGCCAGGTGCCGGGCCCGCTCGATCGGGTCGGAGGCCGCCGTGGACAGCGCCGCGTGCGCGGCCCGCCGCTCCCGCGCCGGGGCCTCCGCGTACAGCGCGGCCGAGATCAGCGGATGCGCGAACCGTACGGCGGGGCCCTCCGTCTCGGTCGCCAGCAGCCCCAGCGCCGCGGCCTGGGCGGTCTCGGCCTCGGCGTGTTCCCGGCCGGCCGCGTGCAGCAGCGCCAGCGTGGGACGGGCACCGGCACTGGCCACGAGCAGGGTGCGGCGCGCCTCGTCGGACAGCATCTCCAGCCGGCTCAGCACCAGCGCCCGCAGCGAGGTGGGCACGGGCAGGGGCTCGCCGGGCCGGGGCCGGGTGGGGCTCTCGGCGAGGGCGCGGCCCAGCTCCAGCGCGAAGAGCGGGTTGCCGCCGCTGGTGCGGTGGATGTCGCGGATCGTGGAGCGGGACAGGGGGGTGTAGCCGCGGTGGTCGAGCAGCGCGGAGACCTGCGTACGGGTCAGCGGGCCCAGCCGGACGGCGAGCGTGTCGGGCGGGGACGCGCGTAGATGGCGGTCGTACTCCTGGCCCTCGGTCCGCACCGCGCACAGCATCTGCACCGGCGTGTCGCCCAGCCGGCGGGCGGCGAAACCGAGTAGCTCGGCGCTGGCCGCGTCCAGCCACTGGAGGTCGTCGGCGACGACCAGCACCGGGCCCTTGGCGGCGAGGGTGCGCAGCGCCGACAGCACGGCCAGGCGCAGCGCGAGCCCGTCGCGCTGGAGGGTGGACTCGCCGCGCCCGGTGAGCGCCGACTCCAGGGCGGTGCGCTGGGCGGCGGGCAGCGCACCGGAGATCTCGTCCAGGACCAGGCCGAAGAGGTCGGCCAGTGCCAGGAAGGGCAGGTGGGATTCGGACTCGGTGGCCGAGCAGCGCAACACGGTCCGCGCCGCACCGGCGTAATCCGCGGTCAGCGCCCGCAGGACCGTCGATTTTCCAATTCCCGCGGGGCCGTGGAGCAGCACACTGCCGCCTCGGCCGAGCTGTTCACGCGCCGACGTGAACAGGTCCTCCCGGCCGATGACCACGTCGGGGCGGCTCCTGGGAGGCTCCTGGAAGTCCCGTCGCACGGTCACCGCTCCCCTCCGTGTGTCGTGTCCTGGCCAATATTAGGCAACAACTCATTGAATTTCGGACGGACGGCGTGGTGAGGGAAATAACAACAGAGGTCCGCGCGCGAATTCATTGGGCTCCCGAATGCGGCGGAACGACGGTGGCGCCCGGCCGGAACCCGTCGGCATATCGAACGGGCAAGGATAACGGAAAACATCGCAAACCTACGGCAACCATCCCGCCCGGCGTGCGGCAGCCACGGCCTCGCCCCGGGTCCCGGCCCGCAGCTTCCGCATGGCCGACCGCAGATACCCCTTGACGGTCTCGGGCGCCACGCCCAGCCGCTCGGCCGCGACCGCGTTCGTGGCCCCCGCGGCGACGCACGCCAGCACATCCACCTCGCGCGGCGCGAGCCGGACCCGCTCCGAGGGGGTGGCGTCGGCCGTCAGCAGGGCACACGCGTCGAGCAGCTCGGCCCGCAGCCCGGGATCCGCGATCTTCGGGGCCAGCGCGCGCAGGGCCGCGTGCGCCTCCCGCACCTGCTCCCGTCCCGCGCCGGCCCCGCCCCCGGCGGCGAGCGTGCGGGCCTCCTCCCGCAGGACCAGCGCCCGCTCCACGTCCCGCGCCGCCTCGACGGCCTCGTCCAGCATGCGTCCGCCCAAGGGCTGGGCCGTGCGCAGCGCGCCGTACAGCACCCCGCGCACCGCGTGCCGTACGACCACCGGCACGGCCAGCACCGAGCGCAGCCCCTCCACCGCGACCGGGGCGTCGTACTCGTGGCTGATCTGCCGCGACGCCGAGTAGTCCGTCACCACGCACGGCCGGGCGAGCACCACCGTCTTGCCGCCCAGCCCGTTCCCGGACGTCACCACCAGCGAACGCAGGGCGTGCGTCGCCGTGCCGCTCAGTTCACTGATGCGCATCTGCCGCCCGGCCTCCATCAGGGCGCCGAAGGCGACCGGCAGGCCGGTGGTGCGCCGCAGGCGGAGCAGCGCGTTCCGTATCTCGACCGCGTCGGACGCGTCTGCTGTCACCTGCTCGCCCCTTCACTACGGCTCTGCGCGGGCGCACCCCCCGTTCGGGGGTAGTGAGACCTGCATCACGGATTACACGATGGTTCGGAGCCGCCCGGCAATGGTCCGGCACCAAGGAGGACGAATGGCATCGGCGACGGAGGTGTTCCGCGGCGCGCGGGACTTCCTGCTGGAACACCGCGAGGACTACGGCACGGCCTACGAGGGCTTCCGCTGGCCCCGTCCCGACTACTTCAACTGGGCGCTGGACTGGTTCGACGAGATCGCGCACGGCAACGCCCGCACCGCGCTGCACATCGTCGAGGAGGACGGCCGCGAGACACAGCTGTCCTTCGGGGAGATGTCCGTACGCTCCGCCCAGTTCGCCAACTGGCTGCGGGCCCGGGGCGTGCGCGCCGAGGACCGGATCCTCGTGATGCTCGGCAACCAGGCCGAACTGTGGATCACCGCGCTCGCCGCGATGAAACTGCGCGCGGTCGTCATCCCGGCCACCCCGCTGCTCGGCCCCGCCGACCTGCGCGACCGCGTCGACCGCGGCCGGGTCCGGCACGTCATCGCGCGCTCCGGGGACACCGGCAAGTTCGCCGAGGTCCCCGGCCGCTACACGCGCATCGCCGCGGGCGCCGCCCCGGAGGACTGGCTGCCCCTCGATGACGCCTACGGCGCCCCGGCCGACTTCACACCCGACGCCCCGACCCGGGCCGACGACCCGCTGATGCTGTACTTCACCTCGGGCACCACCGCACGGCCCAAACTCGTGGAGCACACCCACACCTCGTATCCGATCGGGCACCTGTCGACCATGTACTGGATCGGCCTCAAGCCCGGTGACGTGCATCTGAACATCTCCTCGCCCGGCTGGGCCAAGCACGCCTGGTCCAACCTCTTCGCCCCCTGGAACGCCGAAGCGACCGTCTTCCTCTACAACTACACGCGTTTCGACGCCTCCCGTCTCATGGCCGAGATGGACCGGGCCGCCGTCACCACCTTCTGCGCCCCGCCCACCGTCTGGCGCATGCTCATCCAGGCCGACCTGACGCAGCTGCGCACCCCGCCGCGCGAGATCGTCGCCGCCGGTGAGCCGCTCAACCCGGAGGTCATCGAGCAGGTCCGCCGCTCTTGGGGCGTCACCATCCGGGACGGCTTCGGCCAGACCGAGACGGCCGTGCAGGTCGCCAACAGCCCCGGCCAGCCGCTGAAGACCGGCTCGATGGGCCGGCCGAGCCCCGGCTACCGCGTCGAGCTGCTGGACCCCGTCTCGGGCGTGCCGGGCGCGAGCGAGGGCGAGATCGCGCTCGACCTGTCGGACCGGCCCGTCGGCCTGATGACCGGCTACCACGGCGACGCGGACCGCACGACGGAAGCGATGGCCGGCGGCTACTACCGCACGGGCGACATCGGCGCGCGGGACGCGGACGGCTACATCACCTACGTCGGCCGCAGGGACGACGTCTTCAAGGCGTCCGACTACAAGATCAGCCCCTTCGAGCTGGAGAGCGCGCTGCTGGAGCACGAGGCGGTGGCCGAGGCGGCCGTCGTGCCCGCGCCGGACGAGCTGCGGCTCGCGGTGCCGAAGGCCTACGTCGTCCTGGCGGCGGGCTGGGAGCCCGGCCCCGACACCGCGAAGGTGCTGTTCGAGCACTCCCGCGAGGCCCTGGCCCCCTACAAGCGCATCCGCCGCCTGGAGTTCGGCGACCTGCCCAAGACCGTCTCGGGCAAGATCCGCCGCATCGAGCTGCGCGAGGCCACGGCGGCCGGGTCGGACGCCGAGTACCGCGAGGAGGACTTCCGGTGACCTCGTACAGTCATGGAACCAGCGAGACGGCCCTGCTCGGCGACACCATCGGGGCCAACCTGGACCGGGCGGTGGCCGCCTGGCCGGACCGTGAGGCGCTGGTCGACGTGCCGTCCGGGCGGCGCTGGACCTACGCGCGGTTCGGAGCGGCCGTCGACGAGCTGGCCTCCGCGCTGCTCGCCTCCGGGGTCGCCAAGGGCGACCGGGTGGGCATCTGGGCGGTCAACTGTCCCGAGTGGGTCCTGGTCCAGTACGCCACGGCCCGCATCGGCGCGATCATGGTGAACATCAACCCGGCCTACCGCACCCACGAAGTCGAGTACGTCCTCAAGCAGGCGGGGATCTCCCTCCTGTTCGCCTCCCTCGGCCACAAGACGAGCGACTACCGGGCGATGGTCGAGCAAGTGCGGGGCAGATGCGCCGGGTTGCGCGAGGTCGTGTACTTCGGCGACCCGAGCTGGGACGCGCTGCTCGGGCGGGGGACACCCGGTGCCCGGATCGCGGACGACGGCCTGTCCTGCGACGACCCGGTCAACATCCAGTACACGTCGGGCACGACGGGCTTCCCCAAGGGGGCCACCCTCTCCCACCACAACATCCTCAACAACGGCTATTTCGTAGGGGAGTCGATCGCCTACACCGAGCAGGACCGGGTGTGCATCCCCGTGCCGTTCTACCACTGCTTCGGCATGGTCATGGGGAATCTGGCCGCCACGTCCCACGGCGCCTGCATGGTCATCCCGGCCCCGTCCTTCGACCCCAAGGCCACGCTGGAGGCGGTCCAGCAGGAGCGCTGCACCTCGCTCTACGGCGTCCCGACCATGTTCATCGCGGAGCTGAACCTCCCCGGCTTCGCGTCGTACGACCTCTCCTCCCTGCGCACCGGCATCATGGCGGGCTCGCCCTGCCCGGTGGAGGTGATGAAGCGCGTGGTCGCCGAGATGAACATGGCCGAGGTGTCGATCTGTTACGGCATGACGGAGACCTCGCCCGTCTCCACGCAGACCCGACGCGACGACGACCTGGAGCACCGCACCGGCACGGTCGGCCGCGTGCTGCCGCACGTCGAGGTGAAGATCGTCGACCCGGCGACGGGCGCGACCCGACCGCGCGGCACGGCGGGCGAGTTGTGCACCCGCGGTTACAGCGTGATGCTCGGCTACTGGAACGAGCCGGAGAAGACCGCGGAGGCCATCGACGCGGGCCGCTGGATGCACACCGGCGACCTCGCGGTGATGCGCGAGGACGGCTACGTGGAGGTCGTCGGCCGCATCAAGGACATGATCATCCGGGGCGGGGAGAATATCTACCCCCGCGAGATCGAGGAGTTCCTCTACGCCCACCCCAAGATCCAGGACGTCCAGGTCGTGGGCGTCCCGCACGACCACTACGGCGAGGAGGTCCTCGCCTGCGTCATCCCCCGCGACCCCGCCGACCCGCTCACCCTGGACGAACTCCACGCCTTCTGCCAGGGCCGCCTCGCCCACTACAAGATCCCGAGCAGGCTTCAGCTCCTCGACTCCTTCCCCATGACGGTGTCCGGGAAGGTGCGCAAGGTGGAACTGCGGGAGAGGTTCGGGGGCGGGCAGAGGTAGAACAGCTCGGGGTCGCCGTCGTCGAGGCCGTGGACCAGACCGGCGGGTTGCCAGCCGGCTCTCAGGAGCAGCTGCTGCATGGGCTGGTTGGAGACGTTGGTCGAGGTGAACAG
This sequence comes from Streptomyces caelestis, assembly GCF_014205255.1. Classification (GTDB taxonomy): domain Bacteria; phylum Actinomycetota; class Actinomycetes; order Streptomycetales; family Streptomycetaceae; genus Streptomyces; species Streptomyces caelestis. The sequence continues at coordinate 6,973,692 of NZ_JACHNE010000001.1, forward strand.
CTTGGGCGTGGTGCACGCGGCTTCGACGGCCGTGAGGAGACGCCTGGCCACTCCCTGCCGGCGTGCGGCGGGCGCGACCGTCAGCAGGGTGAGGAAGCCCTGTTCGAAGAAGGTGTACTCCAGCACGCCGTAGCCCACGGGCCCGCGCGCGTCCTCGGCCAGCAGCGCCAGGCTCTGCTCGCACCAGCGCCGGATGCTCGCGCGGCGCGCCCGGTCTCCCGCCGCCGCGATCGGGTCCGTCTCGGTCAGTGCCGTGCGGTCCGACGCCTCGGCGCGGCGCACGACGAGCGTGCCGGGTTCGATGTCGCCCATGGGGCGCATCGTGGCAGCAGTGGGGGCCGGGCCGCGCGCGGATTACCGCGGCCCGGTCACAGTGGTGCGCGCATGCACACGCGGGGCCAGCGGGCCAGGCCGTGTCGGGCCTCCGCCGCGCGGATCTCGCGCAGGCCGGGCGTGAGGTCCGCCTCCCCGAGGGTGCGGAAGCCGAGGCGGGCGTAGTAGGGGGCGTTCCACGGGACCTCCGTGAAGGTGGTCAGCGTCAGGGCGGTCAGGCCCTCCTCGCGGGCGCGGTCGGCGGCGTACGCCAGCAGGGCCCGGCCCACGCCCCGACGCGCGGCGCGCGGGTGGACCGAGACCTGCTCGATGTGCAGGGCGCCGTCCACGGGTTCGGCGACGAGATACGCGGCCGGGTGGTCCCGCTCGTCCACCGCGACCCAGCAGCGGCCCGCCCCGCGGTAGCGCTCCAGCACGTCGAGCGCGGGCGGTTCGTCGTCGGCGATCTCCGGCATGCCGAGATCGCGGAAGGGGGTACCGGCGGCACGTTCGATGCCCTGGAGGGCGGGGAGTTCGGCGGCGGTCGCGGGGCGGATACGCATGGGGTGAGTATGCGGCCGCGGTCGGCAAACGGGATCCGGTGGCTCCCCTCGTCCCTCCACCGACGTGGACCGCAAGAGGAGCAGCCTGTGCGCGACGCCGCCGTGACGCCCGAGGGCGACCGGATCCGCTGGGCCGAACTGCCGGGACCGGAACCGCCGCGCGTCTACGTGCACGGCCTGGGCGCCACGCCGCCCGCCTACTTCACGGAGACCGCGGTCCATCCCCTGCCGGCCGGTCACCGTCAGGCGGGCACGCGCTCCGGGCCGGCGCCGTCGAAGGGCGGGTAGGTACGGCTGCCCATGCGCTCGGCCGCGTCGATGTAGTCGGCGAGGGCGTCCCGGGAGCGGGCGAGCGCGGCCATCTGGTCGTCCAGCCGGCTCAGCCGCGACCGCATCGCCGCCAGCAGTTCGGGACACCCGAGCAGCTCCGGGGCCTCTCCGACCGCACAGGGCAGCAGATACGCGATGTCCTCGGACGATAAGCCGGCGCCGAGCAGGTGGCGGATCTGTTTCACCCGCAGCACGGCGGTCTCGTCGTACTCGCGGTATCCGTTCGTGCCGCGGTCCGCCTCCAGCAGGCCCTGGGCCTCGTAGTAGCGCAACTGATGGGTGTTGACGCCCGTCCGGCGACTCAGTTCCCCGATACGCATCAAAAACCTCGCTTGACCTTCACACCGGTATCAACGTTGACGATGCTGCCATGAACAGAACCGACACACCCGTGACAGTCATCGGACTCGGACTGATGGGCCAGGCACTCGCCGGCGCGTTCCTGAAAGCCGGGCATCCCACGACCGTGTGGAACCGTACGACCGCCAAAGCCGACGGGCTGGTGGCCCGAGGCGCACGGCTCGCGCCGACGGTCGGCGACGCGGTCCGGGCCGGTTCCCTGACCCTCATCTGCGTCACCGACTACCAGGCCGTGCGGGAGCTGTTCGGCACGGGCGACATCGAGCTCGACGGCACGACGCTGGTCAATCTCACCTCGGGCGACTCGGCCCAGGCCCGGGAGACCGCCCGATGGGCCGAGCAGCGCGGCGCACGCTACCTGGACGGCGCCGTCATGGCCGTCCCGCCGGCCATCGGCACGCCCGAGGCGGTGATTCTGCACAGTGGACCGCAGGCGTACTTCGACGCGCACAAACCGACCCTCGACGCGCTCGGCACCGTCACCCACGTCGGCGCGGACCACGGCCTGGCGTCCCTGTACGACGTGGCCGGACTGGCCATGATGTGGAGCGTCCTGAACGCCTGGCTGCAGGGCACCGCGTTGCTCAGGACGGCCGGTGTCGACGCCGCGACGTACGCGCCGTTCGCGCAGCGGATCGCCGCCGGTGTGGCCCATTGGCTGCCCGGATACGCCGAGCAGATCGACAGCGGCTCCTTCCCGGCCGAGGTGTCGGCCCTGGAGACCGACGCGCGGGCCATGGCACACCTGATCGAGGAGAGCGAGGCGGTGGGTGTCAACGCCGAACTGCCGAAGCTGTTCAAGGCGATGGCCGACCGCTCGATCGCCGCGGGACACGGTGGCGAGCAGTATCCCGTGCTGATCGAAGAGTTCAGCAGGCCCGGGCCCGGCGACGACTGACATGTGCGGGCGTGTCAGGGCGCCCGGTTCCCCGTGCCGGTGGCATCCAGTGCGTCGGCCGGGGCGTTCACCGGCCGCGGTGTGCCGGTGAGGTCGAGGACGAACAGCGGGATGCCGAGGGCGTCGGCGCGGGCCCGGGCGTCCTCCGCGTACCCGGCGAGGGAGAAGTACAGGCAGTCCGCCGACTCCGTCATGGCCGTCAGCCACAGGCACTCCACGTCCCGCAGGGTCGCCGGGCGCACGGCCGGGTCGACCAGCGCGACGACGCCACGGGCGGCGAGGCCGATCCCGGACGGCGGCCGCTGGTCCGCCCGCCGGACACGCCGGTAGCCGAGCCGGCGCAGATACAGCGCGGCGGCCGTGACGGCGTCGAGCGCGGTCCGGATCGTGACGGAGCGGAAGGGTGGCCGGGCGGCAGTGTCGGTGGAGGGGTCGGCATTGGCACCGGCGTCGGCAGCACCGGCACCAACACCAGCACCGGCGGCGGCTCCGGCGGCGGCAGAGGCCGGGCCCCCCTTGGCGTCGGCAGAGGCAGCGGCCCGCTCGGTGGCTGCGGCATCGCGGGGGCCGGTCGTACCGCCCGGGCACGGCGCGCCGTCCCGGCCGGCGGCCTCGGCGTCCGGGACGGCGGTGATGTCCCGGTCAGCCCTGAGCCCGCCGCCGTCCGCTGCCGTGTCCCGGCCCGTGCCGCCGCCCCGGTCCGCCACCCCCCGCCCCGCCGCAACCGGCACCCGCAGCACCACCCCGCACGGGCACCCCACCTCCGGCCGCGGCCACTCCCCATGTCGGCCGCAGGATCCGCACCGCACCGTCACCCACTCGTCCTGCCAGGCGCGATGGGAGACGGGCGTCACCGTGCCGTCCCGGTCGAGCGGCGGGGCGACGGGTGCTCCGCACACGCACGGGTACGACGGGGCCGTGAAGCGGTGCTCTCGTCGGCAGGACGGACAGCGCACCGGCACGCTCTCGGCCATGGCCACTCCAGTACGGCGTCACATCGGGACAGCGCGTCCATCGTGCTCCAGCCGGCCCCCGCCTGTCCGCCGCTTGCCGGTCTCTTGACGCCCTTCGGCCACCCCGCATACATTAATTCCAGATCGTAGAAGTTTATTTCCGCATTATGGAAGAGCTCACCGCGGGGCGCGACGGGAGTGCGAATCCGACAGTCGAAGCAGGAGTACTCTATGGCTCGAATGACCGCTGCCCGTGCGGCAGTTGAGATTCTCAAGCGCGAGGGCGTCACCGACGCGTTCGGCGTCCCGGGCGCGGCGATCAACCCCTTCTACGCGGCGCTCAAGGCCTCCGGCGGCATCAACCACACCCTCGCCCGCCACGTGGAGGGCGCCTCGCACATGGCCGAGGGCTACACCCGCACCCGCGCGGGCAACCTCGGCGTCTGCATCGGCACCTCCGGCCCGGCCGGCACCGACATGATCACGGGTCTGTACTCCGCGACCGGCGACTCCGTCCCGATCCTGTGCATCACCGGCCAGGCCCCGACCGCCGTGATCCACAAAGAGGACTTCCAGGCCGTCGACATCGCCTCGATCGCCAAGCCGGTCACCAAGATGGCCGTGACCGTGCTGGAGGCCGCGCAGGTCCCCGGCGTCTTCCAGCAGGCCTTCCACCTGATGCGCTCCGCCCGCCCCGGCCCGGTCCTGATCGACCTGCCGATCGACGTCCAGATGACGGAGATCGAGTTCGACCCGGAGACGTACGAGCCGCTCCCGGTCTACAAGCCCGCCGCGACCCGCGCCCAGATCGAGAAGGCGATCGGGATGCTCAATGCCTCCGAGCAGCCGCTGATCGTCGCGGGCGGCGGTGTCGTCAACGCCGATGCCGCCGAACTGCTCGTCGAGTTCGCCGAGTTGACCGGAACCCCGGTCGTCCCCACCCTCATGGGCTGGGGTGTCCTGCCCGACGACCACGAGCTGAACGCCGGCATGGTCGGCCTCCAGACCTCGCACCGCTACGGCAACGCGACCTTCCTGGAGTCCGACTTCGTCCTCGGCATCGGCAACCGCTGGGCCAACCGCCACACCGGCAGACTCGACGTCTACACCGCCGGACGGAAGTTCGTCCACGTCGACATCGAGCCCACCCAGATCGGCAGGATCTTCGCCCCCGACTACGGCATCGCCTCCGACGCCAGGGCCGCGCTGGAGCTGTTCGTCGAGGTGGCGCGCGAGCTGAAGACGGCCGGCAGGCTGCCCGACCGCTCCGCCTGGGCGGCCTCGGCGCAGGAGCGAAAGGCGACCCTCCAGCGCCGTACGCACTTCGACGACATCCCGATCAAGCCGCAACGGGTCTACGAGGAGATGAACAAGGCCTTCGGCCCGGAGACCCGGTACGTGTCCACCATCGGCCTCTCGCAGATCGCCGGCGCCCAGATGCTGCACGTCTACCGGCCCCGTCACTGGATCAACTGCGGTCAGGCGGGCCCGCTCGGCTGGACCATCCCGGCAGCGCTCGGCGTCGCCAAGGCCGACCCGGAGGCGTCCGTCGTCGCGCTCTCCGGCGACTACGACTTCCAGTTCATGATCGAGGAACTGGCGGTGGGCGCGCAGCACAAGATCCCGTACGTCCACGTCCTCGTCAACAACTCCTATCTGGGCCTGATCCGCCAGGCGCAGCGGGCGTTCGACATCGACTTCCAGGTCACCCTGGAGTTCGAGAACATCAACGCGCCCGAGCTCGGCGTCTACGGCGTCGATCACGTCAAGGTCGCCGAGGGCCTCGGCTGCAAGGCGATCCGGGTGACCGACCCGACCGAGCTGGGCGCCGCGTTCGAGCAGGCCAAGAAGCTCGCCGCCGAGTACCGGGTGCCGGTCGTCGTCGAGGCGATCCTGGAGCGCGTCACCAACATCGCCATGTCGACGACCAACGACATCGGCCAGGTCGTGGAGTTCGAGGAGATCGCCACCGAGCCCGGCCACGCGCCGACCTCGATCAAGCCGCTGAAGGTCTGACGCCCGCGCAGGACAGCGGGGGAGGGGCGGCCCGTCCGGGAGGACGGACCGCCCCTCACGCGTGCGGGACCCGCGGTCAGTCCCCGCCACTCCCACCCCCACCTCCGCCCGCGCCGCAGTAGGTGTAGCCCCCATAGCCTCCGCCCGAACCATGTGGCGAGTGCTTGAGGAGGGTCTTGCCGCCCACCTCGACCCGGCGTATCAGTCCTGCCCGGAGCGCGAAGCGCGGCACCAGCAGCCGCAGGGCCGCCTCGCCGTGCAGCGCGACGGCGAGCAGCCGGTCGTCGTCGGTCAGGCGGCGTCTGCTCGCGGGCAGCGGGTGGAGCTGCCGCAGCTCGCGCACTTGGCGGCGGGCGCCGCGCGTCGGGCCGAGCAGCGGGTAGCGCAGCAGGCCCGCCTCCGCGAGCGGGATGCGGATGAGGGCCAGTGCGAGCCGTACGTCCGGGTGCCTGACCAACGTCCGGAGCCCGGCGGGCTCGTGGAGACAGGCGTGCGCCTCCTGCGCCAGGGGCGACGGCGGTCGCTCCGCGCTCCCCGCGTCCGCGATGCCCGCCCGTATCGTCCCGGGCCGGTCCGGCTCCACCATGCCTCGCGGGTACAGGTCCACCACGGCGACGGTGACGGCGGCCCGGGGGCCGTCCCCCAGCAGTGCGATCTCATGCGGCTCCCGCCGGACCGCCGTACCGTCGCTCATGGCTTCACCCCCGTGCCGGAGCCCGCCGCCCCCGTGCCGGCGGGCCCCGTGTGTCGAGAATGTGCCCGGCCCCGGGGGTTGTTGAAGCCCCCGGGGCCGGGTTCAGAGGTTCATTTGAGGGTTCCGTACAAGGCATACGACCGGTGCCGTAGACGCGTGTTCACGCCTCGTGGTGTTCCGACAACCCCGGCCAGTCGTCCGGGCCACCCCCCTGCCATTCGACGAGGTCGCTGTCCGCGACGTCGGTGACGTAAAGGTCGGCGAGCCGCAGGATTTCGCTGACGTCGTCCACATGTGTGGCGATGCCCAGCGTCGCGTCGCCCTCGGTGACGCGCCGGGAGCCGTCCAGTGCAGGCGGGTGCACCACGACGTGCGGATGCTCCGTTGGTGGGTGTGTCATGCCTCCAGCGTCCTGCGGCAGCGCCGGATACGCACGCCGGGGTGTTGTCAGACCCTGCGAACACAATGCGCCGTATGACACCGAGAAGCGACATGACCTTGGAGTGGCACCTACGTGAGGTGGTGGCCAAGGAGGCTGTCGACCAGACCGTGAAGAACGCCGTGCAGGCGGTCTTCACGCACATGCACAGCGGACGGGGCGGCAAGCGGCGGGGCGGCAGAGAGCTGATACGGCTTTTGGAGGAGGTGCGAGGTACTGCGGCATGAGTCGGCGAGTGGCAGGTCGTACGGCTCGTACAGGATGCGATCGAGTACGCGGAGGGGCGGATCCTGCGGTACGACTTCGATGATCGCTACAGGCTGTTCGGAGACGGACGAAGGAGGGAGTCGCACACGGGCTTCCTCGGCAGCACGATGAAGGCGATGCACCAGTGGCTCGTCGACAGCGGGCGGGAGTTTCTTGCGGGCCACCCCGAGGCCGGGATCAGAGAGTTCCTGGAACATTTCCGTGCGCAGGGTGAGGACGCGCTGTTCCTCCAGGCCCCCGATGATCGCCCCGGGCGTTATGTGATTCCACGGGGCCGTGCCGAGATCACTCTGTGGTTGGAGCGGATCATCCGCAGCGGCCGGATCGACATCGCGGACCCGGCCGCTGAAGCCCGGAAGATCGTCACATCGCCCGAAGCCATGGCCCTGCTGGCTGCCGACGATCAGGGGCGAATCCTGCTTCAGGCCGCTGAACTGCGCCGACGCGCCGCCCGGCTCAAGGAACTGCGTGCCGTCGTCGAGGATGGCAAGGCCACAGAGGCCGATGTGCAGCGGGCGCTGGACGGGCAGTACTGGATCTTCGGTGGGCGGTTCGTGGGCGAGGCGGCGCAGCGGCGCCTCGTGCCGGGCGACGAGGTGGACATCCCGTTGATACGTGGTGACGGAGCGCTCCATATCGTCGAACTCAAGCGCGTCATGAGTCTTAAGGGCCCCCTCGTGAAGCGGCATCGCAACGCATGGGTGCCGGCGGCGCAGGTGCACGAGGCCGTCGGCCAGGCTGTCAACTACCTCACTGGACTGGATGAGAACCGGGAACGGCTCCGTGCCGACTTCGGTATCGAGACCCGGCGCGCCAGCGCCCTCGTCCTGGTCGGGCACCCGGTACTGCACCCTGAGGTGCCGGAGGCGGAGATCAACGAGGCGCTGCGGACGTTCAATTCGCATCTCACCAGGGTCGAAGTGCTGACATACAAGGAACTCCTGGACAACGCCGAGCGCTCCCTCGCCGGCGATGGCCCGGTGTAGGGAGCGAAGCTGGCCGTCCGACGGCGCGAGGCTGGGCGCGACAGGACGTTCGCGCCGCCGGACGGGGTCTGCGGGAGGGGAGTGCGAGTGGGACCGCGGCGGGTGCGACGGAGCCATGAGCGGACTCCCCTCAGGTCGGGAAGCCGGTCCTGGCCCCTTCACCACCGCACTGGCTCACAACCGCCGCGGTCCGCGCCCTGCCCGCGTCCGTGCCGGAGCGACCGCCCCTCATCCGGGTCGCCCGGGCCGTCGGACGCGGTCAGGGAGTTCAGTCCTCGCGCAGGGCGCGGACCGCCACCTCCACGCGCCGCCCGTACTCGGGGCCGGCGGCGTGGAAGTTGCGCGAGGTTCTTCTCGATCACGTCGTCGCGGGAGACCTGTGCGAGGCCGCCGGCGATGTCCGCGACCAGGCGGGACTTCTCCTCCGCCTTCATCAGCCGGTACAGATGGCCGGCCTGGAAGACGTCGTCGTCCCTGGTGTGCGGAGGGGCCGCGTGGGTGCCCGTGTGGCCGGTCACCGCGAGCGCGGCCGACAGGGGGCGGCAGGTCTCCACCGGGCCGTCGCAGGAGTTCGGCTCGTGGTTCTTCGCGTGCCGGCCCTGGGCGTTGGACGCCATGAAGCCGTCCCGGCCGGGTCGGGATGATCGAAGTGTCAACAGTTTGTTGAAGCAATGGGCATGGTTGGGTCCGGGCGGCGCCGCCGCTCTGGGCGCGACAGGACAGTTGTCAGCGGAGGCGCCGCCCGGGGTGTGGGGGACCCCCGGGGTCATGAGGGTCTGCGAGGATCAGATACGCGCGCCGGACAGCCGCTCCACGGCCCGCAGCAGCGCCGAGTGGTCCAGGCCGCCGTCGCCCTGCGCGCGCAGGGACGCGACCAGCTGGGCGACCACGGCGCCGACGGGCAGGGCCGCTTTGACGTTGCGGGCGGCGTCCGTAACGATGCCCATGTCCTTGTGGTGCAGGTCGATCCGGAAGCCCGGCTTGAAGTCCCGGCGGAGGAAGTTGTCCTTCTTGCGGGTCAGCACGGTGGAGCCGGCGAGACCGCCGCCCAGCACGTCCAGGGCCGCTTTCAGGTCCACGCCGGACTTCTCCAGGAAGACCACGGCCTCGGCGCACGCCTGGATGTTCACGGCGACGATCAGCTGGTTGGCGGCCTTCACGGTCTGGCCGGAGCCGTGCGGGCCGCACAGGACGATGGTCTTGCCGAGCGCCTCGAAGATCGGCCGGGCCTGGTCGAAGTCGGCCTGCTCGCCGCCGACCATGATGGACAGCACGGCCTCGATCGCGCCGGCCTCGCCGCCGGACACAGGGGCGTCCAGGACGCGGACGCCCTTGTCCTTCGCCGCCTTCGCCAGGTCGACCGAGGTCTGCGGGGTGATCGAGGACATGTCGATCAGCAGGGCGCCGGACCTGGCGTTCTCCAGGATGCCGTCGGGACCGTAGGCGATGGTCTCGACCTGCGGCGAGGCCGGCACCATCGTGATGACGACGTCGGCGTCCCGTACGGCCTCGGCGATCGAGCCGGCAGGGGTGCCGCCGGCGGCGGCGAGGCGGTCCAGCTTCTCCCGCTCCAGGGTGAATCCGGTGACGTCGTAGCCCGCCTTGATCAGGTTCTCGGACATGGGGGAGCCCATGATGCCGAGGCCGATCCATGTGATCTTGGGAAGGGTGTTGCTCATGACGGGGGTGCCTTTCGGTACGGGGGTCAGCGGGGCAGCCAGTCGAAGGCCTCGGCGCTCGGGCGGTCGCCCGGCTTGTACTCGAGGCCGACCCAGCCGTCGTAGCCCGCCTTCTCCAGCCGGTCGAGGAGGTCTTCGAGGGGCAGCGAGCCCGTCCCGGGGGCGCCGCGGCCGGGGTTGTCGGCGATCTGCACGTGACCGGTCTTCGCGGCGTACCGCTCGATCACCTGCGGCAGGTCCTCGCCGTTCATGGACAGGTGGTAGAGGTCCATGAGGAAGCGGGCGTTGCCGAGCCCGGTCGCGTTGTTGACCTTGTCGACGACGCCGACGGCGGCCGGTGCCGACGCCAGCGGATACAACGGCGACTCGGGCTGGTTGAGCGCCTCGACCAGCAGGATCGCGCCGATCCGGTCGGCGGCCCGGGCCGCGAGCACCAGGTTCTCCAGCGCGAGCGCGTCCTGCTCGGCCGGGTCCACACCCTCGACGCGGTTGCCGTACAGGGCGTTGAGCGCCTTGCAGCCCAGGGAGGCGGCGAAGCCCGCGGCCACGTCGATGTTGGCGCGGAACCGCTCCGACTCCTCGCCCGGGACGGACAGGGCGCCACGGTCGGGGCCGGGCAGTCGACCGGCGTAGAAGTTCAGACCCGTGAGCCGGACGCCCGCGTCCTCGACTGCCTTCTTCAGTGCGTCGAGCTCCGACTGCTCAGGGGTGGGCGAGTCGACCCAGGGCCACCACAGCTCGACCGCCGTGAAGCCGGCCGCGGCGGCGGCCGCGGGACGCTCCAGGAGCGGGAGTTCCGTGAAGAGGATCGACAGGTTGACGTTGAAGCGCTGGTCTGCGAATCCCATCGGGCCGCGCTACCTTCCGCTGTATTTCGTATCGTGGAAGTTTGTTTCTGCTTACCGGAAGACTGCCGTCGGGTGTCCTGGCTTGTCAAGGGTTTCTCCGCCGTGACGAGACGGTCCTCGGGGTGCGGGCCGACAGGCCGGCAGGATCTTCGCCCCGTCGTGCGATGGGCCGGAGACCCTTCGGTGGGGCGGTCGTGGAGTGATTCGGCCGCTCCGGCCGACCGATGCCTTCGGACCAGACTCGTGGCCGTTGGGCTCGGCAGCCTGGATCACGGCGGAACCCGGTGTCAGACTCCGTCGCGATCAGAGCAACCGTCCTTCCCCGAGAGAAGGGGAACCGGCTTGGGCAACTCGACCGCACTGCACAGTGTGGCCGAACATCCCGTCATCGGAGCCGCTGTCACCCGGCGCACCAGTCTGGTCCTGCCACCCGGCTTTTCCCTGGCGGAGTGGAAACGCGTCGGAAAACACCTCTTCCTGAAAGCGGATTCCTCCTGCTGGTGGCACGGTGACTGGCTCGTGTGCGGCCAGGAAAGATATCCCGGCAAGTACCGCCAGGCGAGGGAAGAAACCGGTCTCGATTACAAGACCCTGCGCGAATACGCGTGGATCTCCAGGCGTTTTCCGGCCTCCGAACGGAATCCCAGACTCAGCTTCCAGCACGACGCCGAAGTGCCTCCCTGGCTCCCGAGGAACGCCGCAGATGGCTGGACCGCACCGCGCGGGAGGGCTGGTCCCGCAACCGGCTCCGGCACGAACTGCGCAAGGAACCGGCCGCCCCGTCCGACGTCCGCGAACACCCCCGCCAGGTGCGGCTCCAGTTGCGTACCACCGCGGAGCATGAGACCGCCTGGACCAAGGCCGCCGAGCGAGACGGCCTCGACCTGGCCGAATGGATCACCGCGAACCTCGACCGGGCAGCCGGACTCGACGACGCGGCGAAGCCCTGAGGGGCCCGGGCCCCGCCTCCGGCACCGCCGCCCGCGCGGGCCACGGCTGCTTTCGGTCATCCTCGGGAGGCGGCCGACGCCGTCCGGCCCCCTCCCGGCGGCAAGCTCCCCTGGTCGGCACGGACGGCGAATTCAATAAGGCTTGCCTTACCTTCGAGAAATTCAGTCACCGGTCTTGAACCGATCTCCTTGACGCGTCCGTAATTCCCCCGCCAGTCTTTGCCGAGCCACGCCCCGATCGCCGCGTCGCACCGCGAAACCGAGGCGCTTCCGCACGCCAGCGCGGCGCCACCTTCGGGTACTTCACCGTGAGCAAGGCAATGGGGGACCTGTTGACCTTCGTAATCGCCCAGCCCTGCGTCGACGTCAAGGACAAGGCGTGTCTGGACGTCTGTCCCGTCGACTGCATCTACGAGGGCTCGCGCACCCTGTACATCCACCCCGACGAATGCATCGACTGTTCGGCCTGTGAACCGGTCTGCCCGGTCGAGGCGATCCACCGCGACACCGAACTCCCCGAGGAGTGGCAGGTGTACGAGCGGGTGAACGCCGAGTTCTTCACCGCCACGACCGGCCTCGGCTCACCGGGCGGCGCCAAGGAGGTCGGCCCCGTCGCGGCCGACCACGAGCACATCACCGAACTGCCCCGGTCGGCCGCCCACGCCTGACGCGCCGACGAAACGGTTCCGCTCCGCACCACCGCACGGCACAACTGCCCACCTTTCTCTGACGGAAGGACAGTCCGTGACGCAGACGACCTGGAACCAGGAACCCCATCCGGCCCGGCTCGAGGAACGGCTCGACGACGACGTCGTGCGATGTCACCTCAGCCCCCGCAACTGCCGCATACGCCCCGGTCAGCACGGCTTCTGCATGGTGCGCGCCAACCGCGACGGACGCCTGGTCACCCTCAACTACGGGCGCTCGGTGCACGCCACCGAGGAGACCATCGAGACCGAGGCCGTCTTCCACTACGCGCCCGGCGCCCGCATCCTCTCCATGGGCAACGTCGGCTGCATGCTCAACTGCGACTACTGCCACAACTGGAAGACGTCCCAGGCGCGTTACGTCGAGGACAAGGACGTCTACCACTACACGCCCGAGGAAGTCGTCGACATCGCCCTCCGGCACGACATCAAGGTCATCTCCTGGACCTACAACGACCCGGTCGTGTGGCACGAGTTCGTCGTCGAGACCGCCGCCCTCGCCCAGGCCGCCGGCATCGTCAACCTCTACAAGTCCGCGTTCTTCATCAGCGGCGAGGCGATCGAGGAACTCATCCCCGTCATCGACATCTTCTCCGTGTCGATCAAGTCCCTCGACCCGAAGTACTACCGCAAGATCACCAAGGGCTGGCTGGAGCCGGTGCTGGAAGGCACCGAGCAGGTCTACCGGGCCGGAAAGCACGTCGAGGTCTCGACACTGATGGTCACCGACCTCAGCGACGACGAGAAGACGGCCCGCGACATGGCCACCTTCGTCGGTGAACGGCTGGACCCGTCGATCCCGACGCACTTCGTGCGGTTCCACCCCGACTACAAGATGACCGACACCATCCGCACGCCCGTGGACCGCCTGGAACGCGCCCGCAAGGTCGCCCTCGACATGGGCCTGAACCACGTCTACCTCGGCAACGTCTACGACACCGAGTCCACCAACACCTGGTGCCGCCAGTGCGGCCTGCTCCAGGTCACCCGGTACGGCCTGAACGCCGACCTGGTCGGGGTGGACGCCGACGGCGCCTGCGTGTCGTGCGGCACCCGCGCGCCCCTGAAGCTGCTGCCGGACGCCCGGCGCCGCAGCACGGTCCAGGAGCTGCCCGCCGGCGCCGGCCTCAACGTGGCGTCCTTCGACTGGCACGGTGACGTCCGCGCCCTCCACGTACAGATGCGCAACGAGTCCGACGCGCCCGCCACCGCGTACACCCGCCGCCACGGCGATCCCGCCGCGGACGGCAGCTGGGAGATCGTCGAGCTCAAGCCGCGGGAGAGCTTCCGCTACATCGCGGCCAAGAGCACCCCCGACGAGCTCGGCGTCCAGGTGGCCATCCCGGACCGGTGCACCTCCAGCCTCCACCAGGTCTTCGACCGGGCCCACTTCCCGACCGTGGAGGTGGCCGCCGGAACCCTGAACCAGGACGTGTCCCCGCTGCCCCTCTTCCAGCCCGGCACCCGCCGCTGAACCCCGTCCCGGTACCAGGGAGACAAAGGGGAGAACCGACATGAGGCACGGAACCGACTACCGTGTGCTGCCCTTCAGCGACGACACCTCCGCGGTGTTCCTCACCGACAACCACCGGCTGCTGCTGGCCCCGGCCGGCACCGCCGAGCGCCTGGAGTCCGGCGTCGACAGCCTGTTGCCCGCGGAGCGGCAGGCGTGGGAGCGCATGCGGCAGGCCGTCGGCGCGGACGAGGGTGTCAACCGCTCGCGGCTGCACGAGAGTTCACTGTCCGACGGGGCCGACTTCGCGGTCAACGTCAACCTCACCAACGTCTGCAACCTCGCCTGCACCTACTGTTTCGCGGAGGGCGGGGACTACGGCCGTATCACCGAGGCCATGGGCGAGCACTCGATCGCCTGGATCTTCGACTTCATCGAGCGCAACGCCGTGCCCGGACAACGCGTCCGGTTCGAGTTCTTCGGCGGCGAACCGCTGGCGAACTTCGCCGTGATCCGGAAGATCTGCGAGCGCGCCCGGACCGTCTCGCAGCGGGACGGCACCGAGTTCGTGCACCGCATCTCCACCAACCTCACGCTGATGCCGCAGGGCATCGAGGAGCTGTTCCGCGAGTACCGCTTCATCGTCTCGGTCTCCATCGACGGCGGTCGCGAGGTGCAGGACGCCAACCGGCCCTCCAAGAACGGCATGGGGTCCTACGACCGGATCATGCGCAACCTCTGGCGGCTGCGGGAGGCCTGCGGCGACGACATCACGCTGGTGGCGCGGATGACGATCGCCACGGGCGAGCCCAGCCTCAAGGACAGCGTGCACGACCTGTGGCAGCTGGACCTGTTCGACTACTTCCAGATCTATCCGGGCGTGTACCCGGTGGAGAAGGACACGAAGGTCCCCATCGCCCTCACCCTCGGCGACCGCAAGCTCTCCGAGCCGCAGGGCATCCAGTACATCAACCACTTCCTCCAGCCCGGCATCGTCGAGCAGTTCAAGGACTTTCTCCTCCACTACCCGTCCCTCTTCGCACCCGGCAACCGCTTCAAGGGCGTGCTGGAGTACGAGCGGACCGTGCAGATGGTCACCGAGGGGGCCACCGCCCTCGCCTTCTGCTCCGGAGGCCGGACGTACTACACGCACTCACCCGACGGCAGCATCAGCCCCTGCCACCGCCTCGTCGGCGACGAGAGCTTCGACGTCGGCACCGGCTCCGAGGGGATCACCCGGGAGCACCCCGAGTGGCGGCGCACCGTCGACGAACACCCCGTGTGCGGCGCGTGCTGGGCCCGCTACCTGTGCGGTGGCGGCTGCCGGCAGGAGAACCACGTGGCCTCCGGGGACGTCAACGTCCTCAACGACGAGTCGTGCCAGTACCAGCTGATGCTGGCCGAGGAGGTCATCAAGATGCTGGCCAGGTCCACGGCCGACTACCGGGCGCGCTCCCGGGACCGGTACGACGACCTGTTCGTCTCCTGCGGCCGCCCCGTGGTCCCCAACGACCGGCCCGCCCTGGACCAGCCCACCGGCTACGAGCCCTTCCGGGTGCTCTGCTGACGGTCCCCGTCCCGCCCGGTCACCCCTCCGCCTCCGTACGGCGAGCCTGACAAGGAGCAGCAGCCAGATGGCCGAGAAGATCGTTCGCCGCAACATCCACACCTACCCCTTCAAGTACCGCAAGCACGAGTACGAGGAGTACTTCCGGCCCGAGAACGCCGTGCTCTACCTGCACGTGCCGTTCTGCATCACCAAGTGCGGGTTCTGCGACTACACCGTCTACATCAACAAGAACGAGCAGCACTTCGCGCAGTACGTCGACGCCCTGGAGAAGGAGATCCGCGCCTTCGCCGCCAACCGGGTGTTCCCCGCCTTCCGCGTGGACGCCGTCTACTTCGGCGGCGGTACGCCCGGCATCCTCACCGGCGACCAGACGGCCCGGCTGCTCGACGTGTGCCGCGAGTCCTTCGAGTTCAACGAAGGGGCGGAGATCGCCCTGGAGTTCGACCCCTCGACGGTGGACGCGGCCAAGATCGAGCGCATGCGCGAGTCCGGCTTCAACCGGCTCAACCTGGGGATCCAGGCGTTCGACGACCGCCTGCTGGAGATCTGCAACCGTTCGCACGACCTGGCCACCGCCGAGCGGGCCTACCGGACCATCGTCGACGGCGGTTTCACCCACACCAACATCGACCTGATCTTCCCGCTGCCCGACCAGTCCCTGGACGACTGGAAGCACAGCGTGGACCGGGCGATCGAGCTGGAACCCGCCTGCATCACCGCCTACGGCCTGGAGATCTGGCCCAAGACCGCGTTCCACTCGCTGATCAAGTCCGGGAAGATGGCGTTGCCGACGCCCGAGGACGAAGCGCGCATGTACGAGTACGCCATCGACGCGCTGGAGGCGGCGGGGTTCAAGCGCCGCAGCTCGACCGGCTACTACCACCCCGACCGCTGCCAGGACTACTCGCGGTTCCTGGAGTACTACTGGCGCACCTGGCCGATGATCGGCTTCGGCGTGTCCTCGAAGAGCGTGATCCACGACCGGCTCTTCGTGAACGTCAAGCCGCTCAAGCAGTACTACGAGCTGGTGGAGGAAGGCAAGGTCCCGCTCGATTTCGCCACGTATCTCACCAAGGAGCAGGAGATGCGTCGGGTCATGATCCGTGGCCTGAAAATGTGCGAGATCTACCGCAGCGACTTCGAGAACCGGTTCGGAGTCACGATGGAGGACGTCTTCGGCAATGAACTGGAACAGCTTCTCGACAAGGGCTGGCTGGAAAAGCAGGGCGACGACGTGTATTCGCTGACCCGGGCCGGACAACTGCTGTCCACGAATGTCTACGAGATGTTCTACGCGCCGGAGGACCTGAGTCCAGCGGCCCCCGGTGAGGTACGCTTCGGAATATCCGAACTCGTCGAATGACCTGACCGACGGGTGTGCCGCGAGGAGGCGGGGGGATTGGCGCAAACTCGTTTATCGGGGACCGGGGGGAACGGCGTGGAACAGCGGGGGAGCGGACGGTGAGCGTGATCCCGGCCTGGAGTGCGGGTCTCGGACTCGGTTTCCTCGTCGCCCTGCCGCTCGGTCCCATCGGACTGCTGTGTGTGCGCAGTGTTCTGCGCAACGGCTTTCTGTGCGGATTCGCCATCGGCCTCGGCGCGGCGGCCATCGACGTGCTGTACGCCGGCCTGGGCCTGGCGGGGGTCGGCAAGCTGCTGGACATCCCGGTGCTGCGGACCGCTCTCGGGCTCGCCGGTGCCGTGGTCATGGCGTATCTGGGCTTCCGTTCGGTGCGTTCGGCCTTCCGGGCCAGGAGTGCGGTCGTCGACGCTGAGGGCGAGACGGTGCAGCCGTGGGAGGCGTTCCGTACGGCTCTCACGGCGACGGCGGCCAACCCGGCGACGATCGGCTACTGGGCGGCGGCCTTCGCCGCCGCCACGGCGGCGAACGTCACCGACACCCTCGCGGACTCGCTGGCCATGCTCGTCGGCGTCGGCTCCGGCACGCTGCTGTGGTTCACCACCCTCAGCACCGGGGCCGTGCTGTTCCGCCGCTACTTCACCTCCCGGATGCTCCAGGGCGTGGACCTCCTGGCGGGCCTGGGCGTCATCTTCTTCGGCGGCGTCCTCGCGTACCAGGCCATCGCCTGACGCGGCGGTGTACGGCGGTCCGGAGCTGTTCGGTTCCACCCGGGCTTGTCGGTGTCGGCGACGCGGCCGGGTACGGCCCGAATACGACCCCCGAGTCCGGCCGGGTCCGGTGTCGCCCTGCCGGCCCGCCCGCCGCTGGGGCGGCCTCGCCGCTGCACCGTCGGTCGCCTCGCTGCTCGAACGCCGCCGGTCGCGTCGCTGCTCCAATCCCGGCGGCCTTCCGCGCTCCACCCCCCGGCTGCCCCCGGCGCTCCGTCGTCGGGGGCCCTGCCGCTCCACCCGGAGGCTCCGGTGCTCCATCGTCGGCGGCCCTACTGTCCGATCCGAACGGCTCGCCGTCCCACCTCGGCGGCCGCTCTGTTCCACAGCCCCGGCCGCCGTCCCGCCCCCGCTCCGCAGCCGGGCCGCTGGGAGAGTGTTTTCTGACCGGCTGGGACAGTTTTTTTCACGCGTCGCCAATGGCCTGTTTCTTATGCGCACCGGACCCGTCAGCAGTGTGCACAGGAACGTGTCCACCCTCGTCGCCGGATTCGGCGGATTGACCTCAACCGATCGCACCGCCACCTTGCAGGACCTGCACTGCCTTTTCGGCGAGGTCCCGGAGTTGCCCGAAGGCCTGGGGGAATCGGGTTCCCGCGTTGATGCGTCGCTCTGTCATGCCGACCAATTCTCGGTGTTCCCCGGTGGGTAATACAGCGGCCTTTCTCGGTCGTCCCCGAGGTGGAGGACGATGGAGAACAAGGAGCGTGAATGCGAATGTGCCGGTCCGCCCCGGCGTCGGCTAGGGTCGCACAGGTCACGACGGTTCTGGGGGCAGCATGCGACTGAGAGTGGAGTTCACGACCGAGCCCTTCGACCTCGACGAGGCACCCGCGCACGCGCTGGTCGCCCGCGAGGTCGTGGAGGCCGCCGAACTGGACGCCGTGGACGTCGGCCCGTTCGGCAACACCGCCGAGGGTGGTGCCGACGCGGTGCTCACCGCCGTGGACGCCCTGCTCCGCAAAACCCTGGAGGCGGGCGCCACCCGGGTCTCGCTCCAGGTCAACGTGATCGAGGAGGGCGAGGCATGAGCGGCGCCGGGGACGAGCCGTTCATCGCGGCCGTGAAACCCCTGGTCGACGCCATGGGCGGCGAGATGATCCCGCCGGACGAGGCCGGCCCCGACGACGTCGTCCTGTCCTGGGAGGGCCGCGACGCCGTCGCCGTACGGCTGCCGCAGCTCGCCGACTCCCTCGATCACATCCTCGCCGCCATGGAGCGCCGCAAGGGCATGCCGCTGGCCGACCTCGACCGCAAGGCCAAGCAGGAGGTCGTACGGACACTCGAGGCGCGTGGCGCCTTCTCCGTACGGCACGGAGTGGAGACCGTGGCGAGTGCCCTGGGCGTCAGCCGCTTCACCGTCTACAACTACCTCAACCGCGAGAAGGGGACCTGACGGACCGGGCTCAGGGCCCGCGGGCTCGCGCCCTGACCAGGCCCGTGTCCGGCTTCGCCGCCTCGCCGGGTTTCGTCACACGGAATTTTCAACAAACTGTTGACGTGCTGTCGGGGGAGGGCGTTAGCTATCGGCACGCCCGTCCAGCACGAAGGCCGTACCCGGCCACGGAGGCTCCCGTGACGTCCACTTCCACGCCGCCGGGCCTGGCCCGGTTCAACGCCCTCGAGGAGCACGCGGCCTTCACCGCGCTCCACGAGGCGTGCGCTTCCACGGCGTGGGTGAAGCGGCTGCTCGCCGCCCGCCCCTACGCCACCCCCGAGGCCCTGTACGCCGCGAGCGACGCCGCCATGGCGGAGCTGACGGCAGACGATCTCGCGGAGGCGATGGCCGGTCACCCGCCCATCGGCCGCCCGAGACCCGGCGACCCCACCTCGGCCCGGGAGCAGCGCGGCATGGCCGGCGCCTCCGAGGCGCTCAAGGCGGAGATGCTGGAGCTGAACCTCGCCTACCAGGAGAAGTTCGGCCACGTCTTCCTGATCTGCGCCACCGGCCGGACCGGCGAGCAGATGCGCGACGCGGTCAGGGAACGGATCGGCAACACGCCGGAGCGGGAGCGGGAGATCGTCCGCACCGAACT
Source organism: Streptomyces caelestis (assembly GCF_014205255.1). Classification (GTDB taxonomy): domain Bacteria; phylum Actinomycetota; class Actinomycetes; order Streptomycetales; family Streptomycetaceae; genus Streptomyces; species Streptomyces caelestis. Next base: position 6,992,883 of record NZ_JACHNE010000001.1, read on the forward strand.
GGGGAAGATCAACCGCATCCGCCTGGCCCGACTCGTCGAAGAGGACTGACAGCAGCATGAGCGCCTCCGCCACCGCGTCCGTGTCCACGCACATCCTGGACACCAGCGCCGGCCGCCCCGCCGAGGGCGTCGCCGTCCAGCTCTCCGTCCGCAGCGGGCGCGCGGCCAGCTGGCAGGCGCTCGGCGGCTCCGCGACCGACGCGGACGGCCGGTGCAAGGACCTCCCGGCCCTGCCGGAGGGGACCACCCACGTACGGCTCGACTTCGCCGTCGAGCCGTACTTCGAGAAGAAGTTCGCGCACGACGCGAAAAGCCAAGCCGATGCGCAGCAGGACGCCCCCGCGAATCGGGACAGCGGTGCCGGTGTGTTCTTCCCGGAGGTGGCGATCACGTTCGCCGTCGTACCGGGCGAGCACTACCACGTACCGCTGCTGCTCAACCCGTTCGGCTACTCCGTATACCGAGGGAGCTAGCTACTCATGCCCACCATTCTGGGACAGAACCAGTACGGCAAGGCCGAGAACCGAGTCGTCAAGATCACGCGGGACGGCGCCACCCACCACATCAAGGACCTGAACGTCTCGGTGTCGCTGAGCGGCGACATGGAGGAGGTCCACTACTCCGGCTCGAACACCAACGTGCTGCCGACCGACACCACCAAGAACACGGTGTACGCGTTCGCCAAGGAGTACGGCATCGAGTCGGCCGAGCAGTTCGGCATCCACCTCGCCCGCCACTTCGTCACCAGCCAGGAGCCGATCCACCGGGCCCGGATCCGCATCGAGGAATACGCCTGGGAGCGCATCGAGGCCTCCGGCGCCGACTCGCAGTCGACCGGCGCCGACGAGGTCAAGCACTCCTTCGTCCGCAAGGGCCAGGAGGTCCGGCTGACCCAGATCACCTACGACGGCTCGTCGTGGGAGGTGATCTCGGGCCTGAAGGACCTCGTCGTGATGAACTCGACCAACTCCGAGTTCTGGGGCTACGTCAAGGACAAGTACACGACGCTGAAGGAGGCCCACGACCGCATCCTGGCCACCCAGGTCTCCGGCCGCTGGCGGTTCAACTGGACCGACGACGACCAGCGCATGCCCCACTGGGAGAAGTCCTACGAGCAGACCAGGAAGCACATGCTCCAGGCCTTCGCCGAGACGTACTCGCTCTCGCTCCAGCAGACGCTGTACCAGATGGGCGCGCGGATCATCGACAACCGCGGCGAGATCGACGAGGTCCGCTTCTCCCTCCCGAACAAGCACCACTTCCTGGTCGACCTGGAGCCGTTCGGGCTGAAGAACGACACCGCCGACGGTGCCGTGTACTACGCCGCCGACCGCCCCTACGGCCTGATCGAGGCGACGATCCTGCGGGACGGCTGCGAGGCGAGGATCCCCGTGGACCTCACCAACCTCTGACGTTCCCTCTTTCGGCACCCGTGGCCGGGGAACCCTTCTCCTCGGCCTCGGCACTCAAACCCCCAGGGTCCTGCCGTGCCCCCTCCATCTCAGCGCAAAGGACGAACCATGGCAGCAGCCCAGCGCATCGTCATCGAGAACTGTGCCATCGCGACCGTCGACGCCGACGACACCGAGTACGCCTCCGGGCACGTCGTCCTCGCCGGCAACCGCATCGAGTCGGTCGGCGCGGGCAAGGCCCCCGAGGGCCTGGAGAACGTCGTACGCCGTATCGACGCCTCCGGGCACCTCGTCACCCCCGGACTGATCAACACCCACCACCACTTCTACCAGTGGATCACCCGGGGCCTGGCCACGGACCACAACCTCTTCGACTGGCTGGTCGCGCTGTATCCCGTCTGGGCGCGCATCGACGAGCCGATGGTGCGCGCGGCCGCCCAGGGCTCGCTCGCGATGATGGCCCGCGGCGGCGTCACCACCGCCATGGACCACCACTACGTCTTCCCGCACGGCTCCGGCGACCTGTCCGGCGCGATCATCGGCGCCGCCCGCGACATGGGCGTCCGCTTCACCCTCGCCCGCGGCTCCATGGACCGCGGCGAGAAGGACGGCGGCCTGCCCCCGGACTTCGCCGTCGAGACCCTCGACGGGGCACTGGCCGCCACCGAGGAGACCGTCCGGCAGCACCACGACTCCTCCTTCGACGCCATGACCCAGGTCGCCGTCGCGCCCTGCTCACCCTTCTCCGTCTCCACCGAACTGATGCGGGACGGCGCCCAGTCGGCCCGCCGCCTCGGCGTACGGCTCCACACCCACGGCTCGGAGACGGTGGAGGAGGAGAAGTTCTGCCACGAACTGTTCGGCATGGGCCCGACCGACTACTTCGAGTCCACCGGCTGGCTCGGCGAGGACGTGTGGATGGCGCACTGCGTCCACATGAACGACTCCGACATCGCCGCCTTCGCCCGCACGAGGACCGGCGTCGCGCACTGCCCGTCGTCCAACGCCCGCCTCGCGGCCGGTATCGCCCGCGTCCCCGACATGCTGGCGGCCGGCGTCCCGGTCGGCCTCGGCGTCGACGGCACCGCGTCCAACGAGTCCGGCGAACTCCACACCGAGCTGCGCAACGCCCTCCTCATCAACCGCCTCGGCGCGCACAGGGAGGCAGCCCTGAACGCCCGCCAGGCGCTGCGTCTCGGCACGTACGGCGGCGCCCAGGTGCTGGGCCGGGCGGCGGAGACCGGCTCCCTGGAGCCGGGCAAGCTCGCCGACCTCGTGCTGTGGAAGCTGGACACGCTCGCCCACGCCTCCATCGCCGACCCGGTGACCGCCCTGGTCTTCGGCGCGGCGGCCCCGGTCACCGCCTCCTTCGTGGACGGCCGGCAGATCGTCGAGGACGGGCGGCTGCTCACGGCCGACGAGGACGCCATCGCCCGCTCCACGCGGGACGAGGCCCGGCGGCTGGCGAGGATCGCCGCGCAGGGCTGAACACCCGGATGACTCCGGCCGGGAGGGACGGCTCCCGGCCGGTGGCCGCGGACCCGAGCGGGGTCCACGGCGGTCGTCTCCGGGGCGCGCGTGTACGCGTGCGCCCCGGAACGGCCACCCCGTCCACGCATGTCCGGTCCCGCACGACCACTCGCACCACCTCCCTGACACCCACGGCAGCCATATGGCGCAGCCGTGTAACCGACCGGAGGGAAGCCGCCGTGGCCGACCACCCCGTTGACGAAAAACTCCCCGCGCCCAAGATGGCGACGACCGGCCTCCAGCATGTGGCCGCCATGTACGCGGGAGTCGTCGCCCCACCTCTGATCGTCGGCGCGGCCATCGGCCTGACCGCCACCGACCTGACCTTCCTCACGGGCGCCTGCCTGTTCACAGCGGGCCTCGCCACGCTCCTCCAGACCCTCGGGATCTGGAAGATCGGCGCCCGGCTGCCGTTCGTCAACGGCGTCACCTTCGCCGGTGTCGCCCCGATGACCGCGATCGTCGCCTCCACCGAGGACAAGTCCGACGCCCTGCCGATCATCTTCGGCGCGGTCATCGTCGCCGGACTCCTCGGCTTCATAGCCGCCCCCGTCTTCTGCAAGGCGGTCCGCTTCTTCCCGCCGGTGGTGACGGGCACCGTCATCACCCTGATCGGCATCTCCCTGCTCCCGGTCGCCTTCGGCTGGGCGCAGGGCCCGAACCCGGCGGCGCACGACTACGGTTCGGCCACCAACCTCGGGCTGGCCGCCGGCACTCTCGTCATCGTCCTGCTGCTGCGGCGCTTCACCCGGGGCTTCGTCAAACAGATCGCGGTGCTGCTCGGTCTGGTCGCGGGCACGCTGATCGCGATCCCGTTCGGTGCCACGGACTTCGGCCCGGTCGCGGACGCGGCGGTCATCGGCTTCCCGACCCCGTTCCACTTCGGTGCCCCGCAGTTCCAGCTCGCCGCGATCCTCTCCCTGTGCGTGGTGATGGTGGTGTCGATGACCGAGTCGACCGCCGACATGCTGGCGCTGGGTGAGATCGTCGACCGCCCGGCCGACGAGAAGACCATCGCGGCCGGCCTGCGCGCCGACACCCTCGGCTCGGCGATCAGCCCGCTGTTCAACGGCTTCATGTGCAGCGCCTTCGCGCAGAACATCGGCCTGGTGGCGATGACGAAGATCCGCAGCCGCTATGTCGTCGCGGTCGGCGGCGGATTCCTGGTGCTGATGGGCCTGTGCCCGATGGCCGCCTCGCTGATCGCCGTCGTACCGCGCCCGGTGCTCGGCGGGGCGGGCGTGGTCCTGTTCGGCTCGGTCGCGGCCAGCGGCATCCAGACCCTGGTCCGGGCCGGCCTGGACAAGGACAACAACGTCCTGATCGTGGCCGTCTCCCTGGCCGTCGGCATCATCCCGATCACGGCGCCGGAGTTCTACCACGCCTTCCCGGAGACGGCGCGGATCGTCCTGGACTCGGGCATCTCGACGGGCTGCGTGGCGGCGGTCCTGCTGAACCTGGTCTTCAACCATCTGGGCCCGCGCGACCGGGACGCCCACGACGTGACCCACCCGATGGAGGCGGGCGAGGAGATCACGGGCGTCACCCGGACCCCGGCAGCACCGTGAGATCGGCGGCTGCGTGACGACCAGCGGCTGCCTCTGCACCCGGGTCGGGTCGAGGGGCGCCGGGGACACCCGGGTTTCGTCGAGGGCCGTCGGGGAGGGGACCGTGACCTCCGGCCCCATGACGTCCCGCCAGACGGCCGGACCCGCGCCCGCGTCGGCGTCCGCGCCCAGCCGCTGCCGGCACCACGCGATGATCTCCGCCAGGCCGGCCCGCTCCTCCGGGACGGCGGCCGGACACCGGGCCATCAGCGGACGGAGCTGCTCGGGCAGCGCGGGCAGGTCGGGTTCGTCGTGCACGATCCGGTACAGCACGCGACCGCCGGGGCCGGACGAGAGACGGGCGCGAAGACGGCGCACAGCCCTGATCACGGCCACGGCCGTGGCGGCGGGGGTGCTGGTGCTGACCGGCCTGGCCTGGACGGTCGCGGACGCGGGGAACAGATTCCGCGACTGGGTGGCGGGCGCACCGTCGACGCCCGGCCCCGGAAGTCCGCGCAGGAGTCGTCGACGGGATCGCCGTCGGCATCCGTCCCGGCCGCGTCCAGGTCACCGCAGGTCATCACGCAGGCCCCCCTGCTGCTGAACGCGGAGAGTTCGCTGAGCTTCGAGAAGCCGCTCCGGCGCGACGACCGCAAGGGAGACATCCGCTTCGACTGCGAGAGCACGAGCTGTGCGCTGGAGAGTGACACCAGCGTCTTCGTCCAGATGTTCACCGACGAGGCAGTTTCCCTCGACGAGTGCCGGTTCCTGCTCGGCGGTGCCGAACGCCACCGCTGGCCGCTGGCCTCGGTAGCGGCCGGCAGTCAGATCTGCGTCAAGCACCCCTCCGGCGACATCGCCCTGCTCGTGGTCCAGACGAAGTCGACCGCACTGCCGGAGCTCGCCTTCCTCATGGTGGACATGACCGTCTGGAAGAAGGCGGTCTAGAGTCCGAACAGGCCCGGGTCCGACGCCAGCTTCCTCAAGTGCTCCTGGGGGTCCGCGACCAGCTTGCGGGCCTTCAGGTCCAGCAGGCCGCTGACCGCCGTGATCTCGGCCGCCACCGTGCCGTCGGTCTTGCGGACCGTCTGCTCGATGCGGAAGGTCCTGCCCTCGCCCCAGGCGAACGCGCAGGTCACCTCGACCTCGTCGCCCGCGAGCAGTTCCCGCTTGTAGCGGATGGTCGTCTCCAGGGCGACCGGGCCCACGCCGCTGGCTATGAGGGCGGCCTGACTGATGCCCGCGGCCTGCAGTAACGACCACCGGGCGTGTTCCGCGTAGTTCACGTACACGCTCTGGTTCAGGTGACCCTGCACGTCGGTCTCGTAACCGCGGACGGTCACCGGGACGGAAAACGGCTCGCTCATGGACTTCCCTTCTGGCACCGGACACTCGTGGCGTGCGCAACGATGCCCTGATCTTGGCATGCTCATCGCGCCCGGCGCGGTGAGGCCAGGAGATAGCGGGTTCCGGTGCGTGGCTCGCGGTGCTCGCTCGCCTGCCAGCCTGCCCCTTCCAGGGTGGCCGCGCAGGCCCGCAGCGCCTCGCCGTCCGGCTCGTACACGGCGACGGCCTCCGGCTGCGGGGTCTCCCGCACCCGGTAGCCCCCGTCGTCCTGCCCGGCCGGGCGGTGTCCGGCCGCCTCCAGCGCGAGTGCGGCGGCTTGCACGAGATGCGTGCGCTCCCAGCCGCACGGCCGCTCCACCGCACCGTCCGGGTTGGTCATCCGGCGCAGCTCCAGCAGTCCCTGCCAGGCGCTGTGCACCTCACGGCGCCGGGCGGGCCCGGTCTCCGGCGCCCCCTCCTCGCCGCCGACGCGGGCGGCGAACACACCGGCGGTGGCGGGGGCCTCGGCGGCGGGCACGGGGACCTGGGTGACGCCCTGCCGTACCCGGTGGCCCTCCGGCGTCAGAAAGTGATCGTGCGGCGGCCGGGGGTGCCGGAAGGCGAGCCCCCGCTTCACCAGCGCCGCGAGCTGTGCCTCCGTACCCCGCAGCCGGCCGGTCACCGGGTCGGCGGCGTCGATGACCCGCCGCTGCGCGGCGGTCGGCGGTCGGGTCACGGCGCGCTCCTCTCCGGCACAGGCCACGGGGCACTCGCCCCACCTGCTCGAAGGCTACGACCTGCCACTGACAATCGCGCCTACTGCCGGTACCCGCCGAGGAACCGCCCGATCCGCCCGATCGCCGCCTCCAGGTCGTCCGCGTGCGGCAGGGTCAGGATGCGGAAGTGATCCGGGGCCGGCCAGTTGAAGCCCGTGCCCTGCACCACCTGGATCTTCTCCCGCAGCAGCAGGTCCAGGACGAACTTCTCGTCGTCGTGGATCCTGTGCACCTTGGGGTCGAGACGCGGGAACGCGTACAACGCCCCCTTCGGCTTCACGCACGTCACGCCGGGGATCTCGTTGAGCTTCTGCCAGGCCACGTCGCGCTGTTCGCGCAGGCGGCCGCCCGGCAGGGTGAGGTCGCGGATGGACTGCCGGCCGCCGAGCGCGGCCTGGATGGCGTACTGGGCGGGCGCGTTGGCGCACAGCCGCATGGAGGCCAGCATCGTGAGGCCCTCCAGGTAGTCCTTCGCGTGCTGCCTCGGACCCGTGACCACCAGCCAGCCGGAGCGGAAGCCCGCCACGCGGTACGTCTTCGACAGGCCGCAGAAGGTGAGCACCACCAGGTCGGGGGCGAGCGCGGCGGCCGAGTGGTGCACGGCGTCGTCGTAGAGGATCTGGTCGTAGATCTCGTCGGCGAACACCATCAGGCCGTGCCGCCGGGCGAGGTCGAGGATGCCCTCGACGATCTCCTTCGGGTAGACGGCGCCGGTGGGGTTGTTGGGGTTGATGATGACCACGGCCTTCGTGCGGTCCGTGATCTTCGAGGCCATGTCGTCCAGGTCCGGGTACCAGTCGGCCTGCTCGTCGCAGAGGTAGTGGACCGCCTTGCCGCCCGCGAGGGTCGTCACGGCCGTCCAGAGGGGGAAGTCCGGGGCGGGGATGAGGATCTCGTCGCCGTCCTCGATCAGTGCCTGGACCGCCATCGACACCAGTTCGGACACGCCGTTGCCGAGGAAGACGTCGTCGACACCGACCTCCAGGCCCAGTGTCTGGTAGCGCTGGGCGACCGCGCGGCGGGCGGGGAGGATGCCGCGCGAGTCGGTGTAGCCGTGCGCCTGCGGCAGCATCCGGATCATGTCCTGGAGGATCTCCTCCGGCGCCTCGAACCCGAAGAGCGCGGGGTTGCCGGTGTTCAGGCGCAGCACGCTGTGACCGGCCTCCTCCAGCGCGTTGGCGTGCTCTATCACCGGGCCGCGGATCTCGTAACAGACCTCGCTCAGCTTGCTCGACTGCCGGAACTCCATGCGCGCTTCCCCTCGCCGACTTGTGTTGCTTGGTTTTACCAAGTAGCAGCTTGGAAAGTCCAACAACTTGTCTAGACTGCGTCGCATGCCACCTCGCCGAAGCTACGACCAGTACTGTTCCGCCGCCCGCGCCCTCGACGTCGTCGGCGACCGCTGGACCCTGCTGATCGTCCGGGAGCTCCTCGCCGGTCCCCGCCGCTACACCGACCTGCACGCGGACCTGCCCGGCGTCAGCACGGACGTACTCGCCTCCCGGCTCAGGGACATGGAGCGCGACGGCCTCGCCACCCGCCGCCGGCTGCCCCCGCCCGGCGCGGCCTCTGTGTACGAACTCACCGGCCGAGGACGGGAGTTGCTGCCCGTGCTCCAGGCGCTGGGGGAGTGGGGGCAGGCGGAACTCGGGGAGCGGCGGCCGACGGACGCGGTGCGGGCGCACTGGTTCGCCCTGCCGCTGCTGCGCCTGCTGGACGGGGAGGGGCTCGTCGAAGTCCGCCTGGAGGAAGGGCTGTTCCACCTGCACGCCGGTGCCGAGGAGGGGCTCGTGTACGGCGACGGGCCCGCCCCCGGGGAGCCGGACGCCCGGCTGGTCCTGGACACCGGCACGTGTACGGCGCTCAGCCGGGGGGAACTGAGCCTGGCCCGGGCCGTGCGGGAGGGCCGGGTGGAGGTGAGCGGCGAGGGCACGCTCGCCAAGGCACTGCGCGAGGCGTGAAAGAAGGCCCGCGATCAGCGGGCCTTCTGAAACACGGTCAGGCGCTCGGTGGCACTCGTGACGGTCGGCCCGCGCCGCGCGTCAGCGCGTACCCGGCGATGCCCGCCAGCGCCGCCAGCACGCCACCCATCCCGGTCCACACCCACCGGTCCGACCACCAGCCGGACGCCCAGCCGTCCTCCGGTTCGAGGCCGGCCAGCACCGCCGCGTTCTCCCGCTGATCCTCGGACGTCGTCGCGATGCCCGGCACCAGAGGCTCGGACAGCGAGCCGTCCACCGCCACCGCGCCGCCCATGTCCTGGGAGTCGGCCCGGACTTCGGTGCCGACCGGGAGACCCAGGTCGGCGGTGGCGACGCCGGTCGCCGTCAGCCGGATGTAGTAGGTGCCGGGCAGCGGGTCGTTCGCCCACGGCTCCGACCAGGCGCGGACCGTGCGCAGCACGCAGGTCAGCTCCACGGAGGAGGCGTCCGCCGTCGCGGTGCGCGTCTGCGCCCCGTACTGGCAGGCCTGGCGGCGGCGCAGGCCGTCGTACACGTCGATCTGCCAGGTCTGCGCGGTGTGGGTGTCCGGCAGCTTCACCGTCGCCCTGACCGTGGGGCGCTGCCCGGTGTCGGCGGGGAACGACCAGTACAGGTAGTCGCCCGTGGAGCCGCTCGCCGTGGCCTGCTGCCCCTGCTCGATCTCCGTGGCCGTACGGAAGGAGGTGCCCGCCCGGGTGGGTGCCGCCGACGAGTCCTGCGACGGACTCGGCGAGGCGTCCGCCGCGGCCGGAGCGGACGCCAGTCCGAGGGTCAGCAGCGCGGCGCTCAACGCACGTACCGTTCGCATCAGTTGGTCCTCCAGACCGCGACCCGCCAGCGCGAGAGCCAGCCCCAGACGAGACCGGCGAGGAAGCCGGTGAGAATCAGCGCGCCGAGCAGCCACCAGCCGCGGCCGAGGCCGAAGGAGGCCACGTCGCCCGCCTGGCTCGGACCGTCCACGACGTCGACGGTCAGCTCCAGCGGCAGCCCGGGCGTGGTCTTCACCCCGGAGGCCGCCGAGAAGGAGTGGGTGACCGCCAGGCACACCCGCTCCGCGGCCGGCTTGTCGCCGTCGGTGTCGTCACGCTCGGGCTCGGGGTATCTGAGCCCCGTCGAGATCACATCCGTACGGCCGTTGCCCGCCGCCTCGCCGCGCACGATCTCCCGGCCGTGCGCCGTGACCGCCCGCAGCAGTACCCCGTAGCCGGGGTTCACGGCCCGGTCGGCCGCCACGCTCACCGAGGCCCGCAGCTCCTGGCCCGGCAGCACGTCCACCCGGTACCAGCGCTGCTGCCCGAACTCCTCCCGGTCCGTGTACAGCCCGGACTTCAGCGCCGGTGCCCCGGTGCACTCGGTGGCGCCCTCCACCGGCACCGGCGTCACCACCGGATCGGCCGCCCGGTCCACCAACTCGTTGACCCGGTCGGTGAGTTCGTCCTGGTGCTCCACGGAGGTGTAGGTGCCGCCGGTGGCCTCGGCGATGCAGCTGAGCTGCCGGCTCAGCTTGGCGGTCGGCACCAGGCCCAGCGTGTCGATGGTCAGGCCGATGCCCTTGGCGGCGATCTCGCGGGCGACCTCGCACGGGTCGAGCGGGGCGCAGGTGTCCTCGCCGTCGCTGATCAGCACGATGCGCTTGGAGCCGTCGCCGCCGTCCAGGTCGTCGGCCGCCTTCAGCAGGGCCGGGCCGATCGGCGTCCAGCCGGTCGGGGTGAGCGTGGCGACGGCCGCCTTGGCCTCGGTGCGGTCCAGCGGGCCGACCGGGTAGAGCTGCGCGGTGTCCTTGCAGCCCGTCTTGCGGTCGTCGCCGGGGTAGTCGGCGCCCAGGGTACGGATGCCGAGTTCGACCTCCTCGGGCGTCGCGTCCAGCACCTCGTTGAACGCCTGCTTCGCGGCGGCCATCCGCGACTGTCCGTCGATGTCCCGGGCCCGCATCGAACCGCTCACGTCGAGGACGAGGTCGACCTTGGGGGCGTCCTGGCCCGTGGGTTCACCGGCGACCGCTCCGGCCGGGAAGGCGAGCCCGGCCGTCAACGCGGCGAGCAGGGCACAGACCGCTGCCACCGGCCGTTTTCTTGTGATCATCGGCGGATCTTATTGATCACCGGGGCGGTGTTCCAAAACGGGGTTCAGGCAAGCGGGTTGGGCAGTTCCGCCCACTGGTCCCCGGCCGTCTGCGGCGACAGCCGCATCAGCGTCAGCGCCTTGGTGGGCAGCGGGTCCGCGCGCAGCGCCGCGAGGTCCGGGGTGCGGGGCAGATCCCGTACGGCCGTCCGCAGCGCCTCCGTGAGCGCCGGCCCCGACCCTGCCGTGCCGGCCAGCGCTCCCGCCACCAGCGAGCCGAACAGCTTGCGCCGCAGCGTGCGTTCGTCGTCCGTGACCATACGGGCGGGCAGGCCGGGCACCGTGATGCCGTGCCGGGCGAGACGGGCGGGGCTGACGCGGATGTCGGCCAGGTCGCGGTAGACCAGCCGCAGCGGATCGCCCGCCGGCGACAGGATCACCAGGAGGTTCTGGCCGTGCGCCTCCAGGGCCACGCCCAGCTCCAGCAGCCGCAGGCCGACGGTGAGGGCGAGGCGCGCGAATCCGGCCAGCCAGGCGGGGGAGCGGGGGAGTTCGGTGGTGGCGAGCGCCGCCACCGGCAGGACCCGTTCGCCGCCCGTCGCATAGGCCTCCGGCGGCTCCCGCAGGACGGCCGCGAAGTCGGGGGAGCCGGCCGCCGCCGCGCCCAGGGTGCGGGTCACGTGCAGCAGGCCGTCGGTGTGCGCCGCCGGCGTCTCGGCGAACTCCGACAGCACCGCGGACGCGGCGACCGAGGGCAGCGAGATGTCCCGCACCGACGACGTCAGCCGGGCACTGAGCGAGGTCTTGACGTGCGGCCCGCCGGGCAGCGCGAGCGTCCGCAGCGCCATCAGGGGATGCCCGGCGCGCCGCTCCTCGCACACCCGCTTCAGCACGTGCGCCGCCTGCCACGGGTGCACCGGCAGCACCACCCGCTCCCCGTCCCGCAGCTCCCGCGGCCACACGCCCGTCACCAGGCACTCCTCCGCCCGCACCGGCACCAGCCCCAGCTCCACCACCGGCCGGTGCTCGGGCCCGTAGGCGAGCTGCTCGGCCACCGAGAAACCGGGCCGGGACCGGCAGGTGGGGTGGAACGGATGCCCGTCGACGATCCGCTGCTCCCACTCCCAGTCGCTCCCCGGCCACGCGTCCGTGGCGCGGCCCTCCTGCCCCGCCCTCGACAGCGCCAACGAGGCGACGCTGTGCCCGAGTTCGGCGGCGAAGGACGCGGAGTGCGGTACGGCGAGGTCCGTCACCAGCCGGGCCGGATCGTCGTACTCCGCCTCGTCGAGCCGTACGACCGTGACGTACGCGCCGGTCGCGTACGGATCCGGCCGCGGGCCGTGCAGTCGGCGCCCGTCGGACAGGCACAGGGTCAGCCCGTCCCGGCCCTGCTCGCGGCGGGTGACCCAGGGCAGCGGATCGTGGGCGAGACCGCGCCACAGACGGGACAGCACGGCCGCCCGGGCACCGGGCAGTTCGGCCTCGTACCGCGGCAGGAGACCGGGCCGTACGACGGCCAGTTCGTCGGTGACCTCGGCCTCGGCGGTGGGGGAACGGTGCACGGGCGGGCTCCTCGGGTACGAATAGGGCGTCACGGCGGGATGACGACGACACGCATACTGATCATCTCCGCCCGGAAGTCCGGAAATCCGGAAGGACCACAGGGAACGAGTGGAACGCGTGGACCTCATGCCCCCGCCCGACGGCGACGACTCCGCCCACGGCGCATCCGCCCAGGGTGCGTCGGCCCCCGGCGAGTCCGCCCAGGACGACCCGGTCACCGGCCCTCTCGCCGAACGGGCCGACGCGTACGCCGCCGTGCCGCTGCTGAACTGCCTGCTGCGGGAGGTGGCCGAGCCCGTCGAGCCGGGCGTGTACCGGCTGCGGACCAGCGGCCGTCTGCTGCGGGTGCGGGGCCGGCGCCGGCCCACCGGACCCGAGGTGCACGCGGACGGCGCCTGGCACCCCCTCACCCACGCCGAACTGGTCAAGCTCACTGCCGAGGAACTCCGCCGCCGAACCGGCCTGTCCAACTCCGAACTGCCCGCCGAGATGATCGACAGCCGGGACGCCGTCGCCGCGCTGCTGGCCGCCCGCGCCCGGGCGGTCCCGCCCGACGACCCCTATCTGCGCTCCGAGCAGTGCCTCCTCACCGGCCACACCCACCACCCGGCCCCCAAGGCGCGCGGCGGCGGCCCCGCCGCCGGCTGGCTGCCGTACGCGCCCGAGGCGTACGCCCGCTTCCCGCTGACCCTGCTCGGGCTGCGCGAGGACACCGTCGTCGAGGAGGGCGACACCTCGGCCCTCGACGCCCTCGGCACGGCCCCGCCCGGCTACCGGCTGCTGCCCGCCCACCCCTGGCAGCTCGAACTGGCCGGTCCGGAGCTCGCCGGCGCCTTCGCGGACGGCAGACTCGTCAGGCTCGGCACGACCGCCTTCGACACCTGGCCGACGGCCGCGATCCGCACGCTCTACGCACCCGGGCCCGACCTCTTCCTGAAGTTCAGCCTGGACGTGCGCATCACCAACGACATCCGCCGGCTGTGGCGCCACGACCTGCTCGCCCTGCGCCGGACCGACGCGGCCGTCCGCGCCGCCTTCGAGACGTACGAAGGCCCCCCGGCCTGGCTCAGCGACCGCGGGTACCGCACCGCCGACTTCGCCTTCGAGGCCCTGGCCGTCCTCGTCCGGGACGGCTTCGGCGGCCGTCTCCTGCCCGGCGCGACCCCGCTGCTCGCCGCCGGTCTCGTCGAGGGCTTCGACGGCAACCCGCTCGACGGGGCCGCCGATCCCGAGGCCTGGTGGGCGGCGTACCTGGCGCAGGTGGTGCCCCCGGCCCTGACGGCCTTCGCCCGGCACGGTGTCGTCATCGAGGCGCACCTCCAGAACACCCTGGTCGCCGTGGACACCGGCGGCACGCCTGTGCAGGCGCTGTACCGGGACGCCGAGGGCGTGAAACTCCTGCCGCGGGTGTCGCGGGAGGCGGGCTGGGAGCGGCTCGTGTACTGCCTGGTCGTCAACCACCTCGGCGAGGTCGCCGGCGCCCTCGCGGAACGCCACCCCGGTTTCGACCCCTGGCCCGCCGCCCGCCGCGAACTCGCCCGCCACGACCTTCCGGAGATCCCCGCCCTGCTCGCCTCTGCCACCCTCCCCGGCAAGACGAACCTGCTGCTCCGCTGGACGGGGGCGGACGGCGCGGACGCGCGCTACCTGCCGCTGCCCAACCCGCTGCGCGGCACCTGAGAGCCGGGGCTCGCGGTCAGGGTGAGAGTGGCTGTCCTCGACCTGACGCCGTCGCCGTCGGGCCCGGCTCCGGGGCGGGCGGGGCCTCGTCGTCCATGTCCCCGCGCAAAGCGGCGATGACGAAGGCCGTCATGGAGGCCAGGCCGAGCAGCGCGAGCGGCCCCCAGATCGCCGGGACCGCCCAGAACGGCCAGCCGTTGGCGGCCTGCGCCCACAGGGTGAACAGGGCCGCGACGGCCATGCAGACGCCGTGCCACCGCACCACCACCCCCGCCTTGGCGTGGCGCCGGTCGCCCCGCGCGAACAGGGGCCACGCCCCGCCGGCCAAGGCGGGCAGACCGAACGCGAAACAGGCGAGCGCGCCGCCGAGGCGGTCCTCGGCCCGGCCCATGGGCCCGTGGGACGTCTGCTGCCGCCGCCCGTCGGCGTCCCGTACCTCGACGACGTGCCCGTGCCAGATCAGGCCGACGACCTTCTCGCCCGCCGCCATCTCCGACAGGACCGGATCGGTCTGCCGGAAGGTCACGTCCCAGGGCTTGCCGGAGGGCGGCAGCAGCTCCGCCTCCGGCGGGCGGTTGCGCTTGCCGCGGTTCAGGTCGGCCTTGCGGACGGTGAACTCCTGCTCCCACCGGCATCCCGACGCCTTCACCGGGACGGAGGCGCAGGCCGGCGCGGCACGGAACTCCCGCTCCCGGTCCAGCGCCCCGCGGACCTCCAAGGCCATGGCCACTGAGACGACGAGCGTCACGACCCCCATCAGCAGCCACGCCACGTTCCCCGGACCCTGCCGGCTCCCCGACCCCATCGTGCCTCCCCCTCGCAGGACTCCGAGCGCACCGTATCCGAACCCGTAGGTGTTCCCGAGCGGTCCGACGGCCCGATGGGGGCGCCACCCGAGCACAGGCGCGCTGGTCAGCGCCCAGTAGAGTGCGCCTCTGTTGCCCCCGAACCCCGAGGTATCGCGCAGTGACCCCCGCAGCTTCCGCACCGACCGCCGCCGTGACCGTCGTCGGGCTCGGGGCCGACGGCTGGGCGGGACTGCCCGACGCCTCCCGCACCGCACTGCGCGAGGCCGAGGTCCTGATCGGCGGACCCCGCCAGCTGGATCTGCTGCCGCCGGAGTGCACCGGGCAGCGTGTCGCCTGGCCCTCGCCGCTGCGCCCCGCCGTCCCCGGCCTGCTCGCCGCGCACGCCGGCCGCCGGATCGCCGTACTGGCCAGCGGGGACCCCATGTTCTACGGCATCGGCCGCGCCCTCGCCGAGGAGACCGGCGCCCTGCGCGTCCTGCCGCACCCCTCCTCCGTCTCCTACGCCGCCGCCCGGCTCGGCTGGCCGCTGGAGGACGTGCAGGTCGTCACGCTCGTCGGCCGGCCCGCCGCCCGTCTGGCCGCCGCCCTGCACCACGGCCGGCGCCTCCTCGTGCTCAGCGCGGACGCCACCACCCCCGGCGAGGTCGCCGCCCTGCTGCGGGACCGGGGCTTCGGGCCCAGCCGGATGCGCGTCCTCGAACAGCTCGGCGGCGAGGAGGAACGCACGACCGGCGAGGTCACCGCCGACGACTGGCCAGGGGCGGAGCAGCCCGGTGATCCGCTGAACATCGTGGCCGTGGAGTGCCGCCGCGCCCCGCACGCCCTGCGGCTCGGCGCCGTGCCCGGGCTCCCCGACGAGGCGTACGAGCACGACGGGCAGCTCACCAAGCGGCACATCCGCGCCGCCACACTCGGCGTGCTCGCCCCCGCACCCGGCGAACTGCTGTGGGACATCGGCGGCGGCTCCGGCTCGATCGCCGTCGAGTGGATGCGCACCCACCCCGCGTGCCGCGCGGTCACCGTGGAGCGGGACCCGGCGCGCGCCGAACGGATCACCCGCAACGCCGACCGGCTCGGCGTGCCCGGACTGCGCGTCGTCACCGGCGCCGCGCCCGCCGTCCTCACCGAACTCCCGCCGCCCGACGCCGTGTTCGTCGGCGGCGGTCTCACCGCGCCCGGCCTCCTCGACGCGTGCTGGGAGGCGCTGCCCGGCGGCGGGCGGCTGGTCGCCAACACCGTGACGCTGGAGTCCGAGGCGCTGCTCGCCGACGCCCACCGGCGTCACGGCGGCGAACTGGTGCGGCTCGCGGTGGCGCACGCCGTGCCGGTGGGAGGTTTCACCGGGTGGCGGCAGGCGATGCCGGTGACCCAGTGGGCCGTACGGAAAACGCTCGACACCTCTTCGGGAGCAGACAGATGACCGTGTACTTCATCGGTGCCGGGCCCGGTGCCGCCGACCTGATCACCGTGCGCGGCGCCCGCACGCTCGCCGCCTGCCGGGTCTGTCTGTACGCGGGCAGCCTGGTCCCGCGCGAACTGCTCGCCGAATGCCCGCCGGACGCCCGGCTGGTGGACACCGCGCAGCTCGACCTGGACCAGATCACCGCCGAGTTGCTGCGCGCCCACGAGGAGGGGCACGACGTGGCCCGGCTGCACTCCGGGGACCCCGCCGTGTTCAGCGCGGTCGCCGAGCAGATGCGGCGGCTGGACGCGGCCGGGGTGCCCTACGAGGTCGTCCCGGGCGTCCCCGCCTTCGCCGCCGCGGCCGCTTCCCTGAAGCGGGAGCTGACCGTACCGACCGTCGGCCAGACCGTGATCCTCACCCGCGTCGCCAACCGGGCCACCGCCATGCCCGAGGGAGAGGACCTGGCCACCCTCGGCCGCAGCGGTGCGCTGATCGTGCTGCACCTGGCCGCCAAGTACGTGGACCGTGTGGTCGCCGAACTCCTCCCGCACTACGGCGCCGACTGCCCCGCCGCGGTCGTCGCCTACGCCTCCCGCCCGGACGAACTGATCATCCGCGGCACCCTCGACGAGATCGCGGGGAAGACGAAGGAGGCCGGTGTGCTGCGCACGGCCGTGATCATGGTGGGGCGGACGCTCGGGGCGGAACAGTTCCGGGACAGCCACCTGTACTCGCCGGAGCGGGAACGCCACGTGTGCTGACAGCGGTGAACGTCCACGGCCCCCGCCGTCAGGCCGGCGCGCTGCGCCCGACCACCGTCCCCGCCCGGTCGATGCAGATCACGTCGACCACGACCGGCGCCCCGCGCAGCACGGCCAGGGCCTCGTCGCGGGCGGTCGTGGCGACCAGGTCGCCGAGCGGCACCCCGGCGGCCAGGCACGACTGGAGCGCGGCGAGCCCGGTGTTCGCGTCCGCCACCTGTGCGGCCAGTGCCTCGTCCGCGCCGCCGCGCCTGGCCAGCCCGGCGAGGAAGCCCTTGTCGACCTGGGAACGGGCCGAGTGCAGGTCGAGGTGCCCGGCGGCGAGCTTGGAGAGCTTGGCGAAGCCGCCGCAGATCGTCAGGCGGCCGACGGGGTGGCGGCGGATGTACTTCAGCACGGCGCCCGCGAAGTCGCCCATGTCGAGCAGGGCGTCCTCGGGCAGCCCGTACTCGGCCACGACCGTCTTCTCCGACGTCGACCCGGTGCACCCGGCGACATGGGTGCGCCCCGCCGCCCGCGCGACGTCCACGCCCCGCCGGATGGAGTCGATCCACGCCGAGCAGGAGTACGGGACGACGATGCCGGTCGTGCCCAGGATGGACAGGCCGCCCAGGATGCCGAGCCGGGGGTTCCAGGTGGAGCGGGCGATCTCCTCGCCGTGGTCGACGGAGACGGTGATCTCGATATCGCCCGAGCCGCCGTGCCGGGCGGCGACCTCGGCGACGTGCTCGCGCATCATCTGGCGGGGGACCGGGTTGACGGCCGGTTCGCCGACGGGCAGGGGCAGGCCGGGACGGGTGACGGTGCCGACCCCCGGGCCCGCCTTGAACACGACCCCGGACCCGGCAGGCAGCCGCCGTACCGTGACCCGGACCAGCGCGCCGTGCGTGACGTCCGGGTCGTCTCCGGCGTCCTTCACGACCCCCGCCGTCGCGTGCCCGTCGCCCAGTTCCTCGACGGCCAGTGCGAACGACGGCGTCTGCCCCTTCGGCAGGCTGATCGTCACGGGGTCGGGAAACGCGCCGGTCAGCAGGGCGGTGTACGCCGCCGTCGTGGCCGCCGTCGCACAGGCGCCGGTGGTCCAGCCGGGCCGCAGGCCGGTGTGCTCCAGCTGGGCCCTGCGGCCGCCCTTCACTTCGCTGCTCATGAACGGACCTGGACTTCCATGCGCGTACTGATTCTCGGCGGCACCACGGAAGCCCGCCGTCTTGCCGAACTGCTCCACGACACGCCCGGCCTGACCCTGACCAGTTCCCTCGCCGGGCGGGTGGCCAGCCCCCGCATGCCGCCGGGCGAGGTCCGGATCGGCGGCTTCGGCGGGGCGGAGGGGCTCGCCGCGTGGCTGCGCGAGCACCGGGTGGACGTGCTCATCGACGCCACCCACCCTTTCGCCGGGACGATCAGTTTCCACGCGGCGCGGGCCGCCGCCACCGCCCATGTTGCCCTGCTCGCCCTGCGGCGCCCCGGCTGGGTCCCCGTCGCGGGCGACGACTGGCACGACGCCGGCTCCCTGGAGGAGGCCGCGCGGCTGCTGCCCGCGCTCGGCCGGCGCGTGTTCCTCACGACCGGGCGGATGGGCCTGGCCGCGTTCGCCGCGCTGGACGACCTGTGGTTCCTGGTCCGGTCCGTGGACGCGCCCGAGGCCCCGCGCCCGGCCCGCATGGAGGTGCTGCTCGACCGCGGCCCCTTCACGCTCGACGGCGAACGCGAACTGCTGCGCCGGCACCGCGTCGACGTCGTGGTGACCAAGGACAGCGGCGGAGCGGCCACCGCCCCGAAGCTGACCGCTGCCCGGGAGGCCGGACTCCCGGTCCTCGTGGTCCGCCGCCCCCCGGTCCCCGAGGGGGTCCCGGTCGTGACCGGGCCGGAGGAGGCGGCCCGGTGGGTCGGGGAGTTGTCCCACGGACGCGGCTTCCCCGCCGGCGGCTGAGAACGAGCCCGGCCCGCCGCCAAGCCGGAGGCGAGCCGGCCGCCGCGTTCTCTCACGCCTCCGGATACCGGCGCGGCGTCCACACCATCTCCTCGCCGTCCCCGCGCCGTACGGCCCGGGTCTGGGAGGAGCCGACCAGCAGGATCGTGCGCATGTCGACCTCGGCCGGATCGAGGTCGGCCAGCCGCACGATCCGGACGCGTTCCCCGGTGCCGCCCACGTCCCGTGCCACCACGACCGGGGTGTCCGGCGCCCGGTGCTCCAGCAGCAGCTCCCGTGCCTTGGCCACCTGCCAGGTGCGGCTGCGCGAGCCGGGGTTGTACAGGGCGAGCACCAGGTCCGCCGAGGCCGCCGCGTGCAGCCGTTCGGCGATGACCTCCCAGGGCTTGAGCCGGTCGGAGAGCGAGATGGTGGCGTAGTCGTGGCCGAGCGGGGCGCCCGCGCGGGCCGCTGCCGCGTTGGCGGCGGTCACGCCCGGCAGCACCCGCACCGGGACGTCCGCGTACTCCTTGTGGGACGCGGCCTCCAGGACGGCCGTCGCCATGGCGAAGACGCCCGGGTCGCCGCCGGAGACGACCGCGACCCGCCGCCCGCGCCGGGCCAGGTCGAGGGCGAACTCGGCGCGCTCCGACTCGACCCGGTTGTCCGAGCCGTGCCGGACCTGCCCGGGCCGCCGCGGCACCCGGTCGAGGTAGGTCGTGTAGCCGACCAGGTCGTCGGCGGCGGCCAGCGCACCCCGGGTCTCGGGCGTCAGCCACAGCGGACCGGCCGGCCCGGTCCCGACCACGACGACCTCGCCCCGCTCCCGGGCCTCGGGCCGCTCGGTGTCCACCTGGCTCGGCAGCACGGCCACCGAGAAGTACGGCACCGACTCCGCGTCCACGTCGGCCAGTTCGGCGAGCCGCTCCCCGGCCATGGTGGCCCGCTCGACGTACCGGGCGTCGCCCAGCCGCCCCGAAGCCTCCAGCGCGCTGCGCACCTTGGTGAAGGTCCGGCCCAGCTTCATCACCACGGCCGCGTCGGTCGAGGCGAGCCGTGCGGTCAGCTCCTCCTCGGGCAGGGTGCCCGGCAGGATGGTGAGCACCTCCTCGCCCTCGGCGAGCGGCGTGCCCAGCCGCGCGGCGGCGGCGGACACGGACGTGACGCCGGGGATCACCTCGGTGTCGTAGCGGTCGGCGAGCCGCTTGTGCATGTGCATGTAGGAGCCGTAGAAGAGCGGATCGCCCTCGGCGAGGACCGCGACCGTCCGCCCCGCGTCCAGGTGCGCGGCGAGCCGGGCCGACGCCTCGGCGTAGAACTCCTCCATGGCGCCCTTGTAGCCGCCCGGATGGTCGGTGGTCTCGGTCGTGACCGGGTAGACCAGCCGCTCCTCGATGTGGTCGGCGCGGATGTGCTTCGCCGCGATCGAGCGGGCGATCGACCGGCCGTGCCGGGCGCTGTGGTACGCGATCACGTCCGCCTCGGCGATGACCTCCACGGCCCGTACGGTCATCAGGGACGGGTCCCCGGGGCCGAGCCCGACCCCGTACAGCCGCCCCGCTGTGGACTGCTCGCCGCTCACTCTTCCTCACTCGCGATCGCGTTGAGCGCGGCGGCGGCGATGGCGCTGCCCCCGCGACGGCCGCGCACGACCAGGTGCTCGAGACCGGACGGATGCGCGGTGAGGGCGTCCTTGGACTCGGCGGCCCCGACGAAGCCGACCGGCACGCCGATCACGGCGGCCGGACGCGGAGCACCCTCCTCGATCATCTCCAGCAGCCGGAACAGCGCGGTCGGCGCGTTGCCGACGGCGACCACCGAGCCCTCCAGCCGGTCCCGCCACAGCTCCATCGCGGCGGCGCTGCGCGTGGTGCCCAGCTTCGCGGCCAGCTCCGGCACGGACGGGTCGGAGAGCGTGCAGAGTACGTCGTTGCCGGCGGGCAGCCGCTTGCGCGTCACCCCGCTGGCCACCATCTGCACGTCGGTGAAGATCGGCGCGCCCGTGCGCAGGGCGGCACGGGCCCGGGCGACCACGGCCGGCGTGTAGGCCAGGTCCCGTACGAGGTCGACCATCCCGCAGGCGTGGATCATCCGGACCGCGACCTGGCTGACGTCGGCGGGCAGGGCCGCGAGGTCCGCCTCCGCGCGGATGGTGGCGAAGGACTGGCGGTAGATGGCCGCGCCGTCCTTCTCGTAGTCGTACGTGGTCACGGTGGTCTTCTCGCTGCTCTCGGTCGTCGTACGGGTCATGAGGTGATCTCCGCCAGGGCGGCGGCGAGTCGGGCGGGGTCGTGCATCGTGGTGGTTCGGGGGCCCTCGCCGTGTACGGCGGTGGAGAGCCGGTAGCCGCCTCCCGGTTCGGCGACCACGTCCACGCGGTCGCCCCGGGGGTGCCCGCAGCGGCGTTCGCAGCCGGACCAGTACAGGGGCAGGCCGTGCGGGGCGATCGCGCCGAGGGTTCCGGCCGCGTCGGTCCGCACGTCCGCCTGCGACTTGGCGCATCCGGGCCTGCCGACGCAGGCGCCGACGCGTAGCCAAGGGGAGTGGGGGTCGGTGACGAGCCCGGTGGCGGCGAGGCGGTCGAGGGACTCGTCGGCGTGGGTCCCCTGTGTGGGAAGAACCACACCGCGCCACGGCGTCAGACGCAGCTCACCGGCGGCCACGCGTGCCAGTTCCCGCCATTGGTCCGCCAAGAGCCTTCCCAGAGGGACGTGCACGGAGAGGGCGTCACCGACCACCCCCGGGGGCGGTCCGTCCGCGTGGCCGGTCTCCCGGCCCCGACGCTCGTGGCGGATGCCCTCGGCGGTCAGACGCCGGCCGACCGCAGTGAGCAACTCGTCGTCAGGGAGGGCGAGTTCCTCCACGCGCCAGACCCGCGCTCCGCTCGACCGCGCCGCATCCAGGAAGGTCTCCGCGGCCAGCAGCGCGGCCCGGGCAGCCTCCTCGGCGGAGACGCACAACACCTCTCCGGCCGCTCCGAGGGCGAGGTGCGCACCGCCGTCCGCCGTCGCCCGTACCGTCACATCGGCACCGAGACCGGCCACGTCCCCGCGTCCGTCGTCGAGTGCGAACAGGAAACGCCCCGACAAGGCTTGCGCCGTCTCGCTCGCGCACAGCGCCGTGTCGAGGGCCGTCAGCCAGGGCCGTACGTCCAGCGCGCCCCGCCCGTCGAGACCGGACAGCGGCGAGGCCACGATGTTGCGCACCCGCTCGTGCCCGCGCGAGGGCAGCAGCCCGGCGGCGTCCAGCAGCCCGGCCAACTCCCCGCCGCAGCCGTCGTCCAGGCCCCGCAGCTGCACGTTGCCGCGCGAGGTCAGATGCAACTCCCCGTCGCCCAGCCGCTCCGCCGCGTCGGCGAGCGCATCCGCCTGGCGCACGGTCAGAACGCCGCCGGGGACCCGGACACGGGCCAGCGCGCCGTCGTCCGCCGCGTGCAGCCGCAGCGTCCCCGGGCAGGCGTCACCGCGGTCCCGGGAGACCGCTGTGGCCTGGGGCGATGAACGGAGGGCAGGCGTGGACATGGCGGCGAGCATACCTACCATCACACCCGGTGTATGCCCCGCCCTTTTCCCCCGCCCCTTACTATGCTCCTCGGTGGATCATCCGGTCCGCCGACGCCACGACGGCGACAGGGGAGGAAGCCCGGTGCGAGTCCGGCGCGGTCCCGCCACTGTAAGCCCGGCCCCCACCGGTCGGGCGAGCCAGGAACTCCCGCCGTCCCACCACCCGCCCGGGGCGCGGACACCCCGAGGAAGGCCAGCCGCCGCATGCTGCACTCATCCGGGGAACGCCCCCCGCACCCCCACGTCCTGCTCCTGTCGACCTCCGACACCGACCTGCTCAGCGCCCGCGCGGCCGGCGGTCCGGTCCCGTACCGCTTCGCCAACCCCTCCCGCCTCGACCTCGACGACCTCCCCGCCCTCCTCGACGGCGCCGGCCTGGTCGTCGTCCGTCTCCTCGGCGGCATCCGGGCCTGGCAGGACGGACTCGACCTGCTCCTCGCCGACGGCCGCCCGGTCGTCGTCCTCACCGGCGAACAGGCCCCCGACGCCCAGTTGATGGCGTCCTCCACGGTCCCCATCGGCATCGCCGCCGAGGCCCACGCCTACCTCGCCCACGGCGGCCCGGCCAACCTGGAGCAGCTCGCCCGCTTCCTCTCCGACACGGTCCTGCTCACCGGCCACGGCTTCGAGGCACCGGCGGCCGCCCCCACCTGGGGCCCGCTGCCCCGGGAGGACCGGGAGACCGACGGCCCGACCGTCGCCGTGCTCTACTACCGGGCCCACCACATGAGCGGCAACACCGCCTTCGTCGGCGCCCTGTGCGACGCGATCGAGGACGCGGGCGGCCGGCCCCTGCCCCTGTACGTCGCCTCCCTGCGCGCCCCCGAGCCGGAGCTGATCGAGGAACTGCGCGCCGCCGACGCCATCGTCACCACCGTCCTCGCCGCCGGCGGCACCAAGCCCGCCGAGGCATCGGCCGGCGGCGACGACGAGTCCTGGGACGCGGGCGCGCTCACCGCCCTCGACGTACCGATCCTCCAGGCCCTGTGCCTCACCGGCTCACGGACCGCCTGGGAGGAGAACGACGAGGGCGTCTCCCCGCTCGACGCGGCCAGCCAGATCGCCGTCCCCGAGTTCGACGGCCGCCTCATCACCGTCCCGTTCTCCTTCAAGGAGATCGACGCCGACGGCCTCCCCGCCTACGTCGCCGACCCCGAGCGCGCCGCCCGGGTCGCCGGAATCGCCGTACGCCACGCCCGGCTGAGCCACATCCGGCCCGCCGACAAGCGCCTCGCGCTGGTCCTGTCCGCCTACCCGACCAAGCACTCCCGCATCGGCAACGCGGTCGGCCTGGACACGCCCGCCAGCGCGATCGCCCTGCTGCGCCGGCTCCGCGACGAGGGCTACGACTTCGGAACGGACACGGAGGTGCCGGGCCTGGCCTCCGGCGACGGGGACGAGCTGATCCGCGCGCTGATCGAGGCGGGCGGCCACGACCAGGACTGGCTCACCGAGGAGCAACTGGCCCGCAACCCGGTGCGGATCCCGGCGGCCGACTACCGCCGCTGGTTCGCCACCCTCCCCGGGGAACTGCGCACGGCGGTGGAGGAGCACTGGGGCCCGGCCCCCGGCGAGATGTTCGTCGACCGCAGCCGCAACCCGGAGGGCGACATCGTCCTCGCGGCCCTGCGCTTCGGCAACCTGCTGATCCTCATCCAGCCCCCGCGCGGCTTCGGCCAGAACCCGATCGCGATCTACCACGACCCGGACCTGCCGCCCTCCCACCACTACCTGGCCGCCTACCGCTGGATCGCCGCCCGGGCCGAGGACGGCGGCTTCGGCGCCGACGCGATGATCCACCTGGGCAAGCACGGCAACCTGGAGTGGCTGCCCGGCAAGAACGCCGGCCTGTCCGCCGCCTGCGGCCCCGACGCCGCCCTCGGCGACCTCCCCCTGATCTACCCGTTCCTGGTCAACGACCCCGGCGAGGGCACGCAGGCCAAGCGCCGCGTCCACGCCACGCTCGTCGACCACCTCGTCCCGCCCATGGCCCGCGCCGACTCCTACGGCGACATCGCACGTCTGGAGCAACTCCTCGACGAGTACGCCCAGATCTCCTCCATGGACCCCGCCAAGCTCCCGGCGATCCGCGCCCAGATCTGGACCCTCATCCAGGCCGCCCGGCTCGACCACGACCTCGGCCTGGAGGACCGCCCGGACGACGACGGCTTCGACGACTTCCTCCTGCACGTCGACGGCTGGCTCTGCGAGGTCAAGGACGCCCAGATCCGCGACGGTCTGCACGTCCTCGGCAACCCGCCGCAGGGCGCGGACCGCGTCAACCTCGTCCTCGCCATCCTCCGCGCCCGCCAGATCTGGGGCGGCGCCACGGCCCTGCCCGGCCTGCGCGAGGCCCTCGGCCTGGACGAGTCCGCCGCGACCCGCACGAGCGCCGACGAAGCCGAGGAGCAGGCCCGCGCCCTGGTCCAGGCGATGGACGACGCGGGCTGGGACCCGGCCGCGGTTCCCGCCGAACACGGCGAACAGGTCGCCGCCGTCCTGGAGTTCGCGGCCCGTGAGGTCGTGCCGCGCCTCGCCGCGACCACCGCCGAGATCGACCACACCGTGCACGCCCTGGCGGGCGGTTTCGTCCCGGCGGGCCCCTCGGGATCACCCCTGCGGGGCCTGGTCAACGTCCTCCCGACGGGCCGCAACTTCTACTCCGTCGACCCCAAGGCGGTCCCCTCCCGCCTCGCCTGGGAGACGGGCCAGGCCCTCGCCGACTCCCTCCTGGAGCGCTACCGCACCGACAACGGCGACTGGCCCACCTCCGTCGGCCTCTCCCTGTGGGGCACGAGCGCGATGCGCACCGCCGGCGACGACGTGGCGGAAGCCCTCGCCCTGCTCGGCATCCGCCCCGTCTGGGACGACGCCTCCCGCCGGGTGACGGGCCTGGAGCCCGTCCCGTACGAGGAGCTGGGCCGCCCCCGGATCGACGTCACCCTGCGCATCTCGGGCTTCTTCCGGGACGCCTTCCCGCACACCGTCGGCCTGCTGGACGACGCCGTACGCCTGGCCGCCTCGCTGGACGAGCCGGCCGAGGCCAACCACGTACGGGCCCATGTCCAGGCGGACCTGGCGTCCCACGGCGACGAACGCCGCGCCACCACCCGCATCTTCGGCTCCCGCCCCGGCACGTACGGCGCCGGCCTGCTCCAGCTCATCGACTCCCGCGACTGGCGCACCGACGCCGACCTCGCCGAGGTCTACACCGTCTGGGGCGGCTACGCCTACGGCCGGGAACTCGACGGCCGCCCGGCCCGCGAGGAGATGGAGACCGCCTACAAGCGCATCGAGGTCGCCGCGAAGAACACGGACACGCGCGAGCACGACATCGCCGACTCCGACGACTACTTCCAGTACCACGGCGGCATGGTGGCGACCGTCCGGGCGCTGCGCGGCACGGCTCCCGAGGCGTACATCGGCGACTCCACCCGCCCCGAGACGGTCCGCACCCGCACCCTCGTCGAGGAGACCTCCCGGGTCTTCCGGGCCCGCGTGGTCAACCCCAAGTGGATCGAGGCGATGCGCCGCCACGGCTACAAGGGCGCCTTCGAACTCGCCGCCACCGTGGACTACCTCTTCGGCTACGACGCCACCACCGGCGTGATCGCCGACTGGATGTACGACAAGCTCACCGAGACCTACGTCCTGGACCCGGCCAACCGCGAATTCCTCCAGCAGGCCAACCCCTGGGCGCTGCACGGCATCGCCGAGCGCCTGCTGGAGGCGGAGTCCCGCGGCATGTGGGAGAAGCCCGACCCGGCGGTCCTGGAGGGGCTGCGGCAGGTCTACCTGGAGACGGAGGGGGACCTCGAGGGCGACGGGTGACCGTCCCGCACTGATGCGCGGGGCGTCTACGGGAGCGGGGCCGTCAACCGGCTCTCCAACGGCGGCTATGCGGCGGCGACCGGCAATCTGCGGGCCGCTGAGGACACTCTGCGGGAGGAATTCGGGGTGACCAAGCCGCACCTGTTCTTCGTGCTGAGAGCCGAGGAGTAGGTCGACCCCGCCACCGTCGCGTCAGCGGGCGCGGGCTTGCGGCCGGGCCGCATACGTCGTGCTGCGCACGGTCCACCGCGGGTTCGGCCACAACCCGGGGTACTACGCGTCCGTGGTGAAACCCGATGTGGTCGGGGCGGGGGACTTGGCCGTGCCGGTCCCCGGCTGATCCCGCCGGGCCACCAGGGCAAGCGCGATGACGATCGCGAGACCGCAGGCGAACAAGGTGGTCACGGGTACGTCGAACGCCTTCGCCGCGGCCCCGGCCGTGATCGGCGCGACCGTGAGGCCTCCTGTGTAGGCCAGGTTGTAGACGGCGTACGCCGCTCCGTACGACGGCGGGTCGGTGTGCTCGGCGAGCGCCCCGATGAGGACCAGGGTGGGAGCGAGGACCAGCTGGGCGCCGAAGCCCACCACGATCAGTCCGGTCACGGACCAGAAGGCCGAGTCACGGCCGGAGAGGAAGAAACCGGCGGCGGCGACGAGCGCCCCGACGGACGTGATCCTGGTCGCCCCCGCCCGGTCGGTGAGGAGTCCGGCGACCGGGGCGGCCAGGCTGCCGCCCAGGGCCGCACCGGCGAAGACGAGCCCGATGGCCGTCGTGCCGAGGCCGAGTTCGTCCAGGTGCAGCGGCAGCACCGGTTCCGGGAAGGCGATCGCCGCGGCGCCGAGTCCGGTCAGCGCGATCAGCAGGGCGACGCGGGGGCCACGCAGGACGGCCCGGTAGGAAGCGCGCGCCTGGGGCGGGGGAGTCTCCCTGATGAGCACGACAGCCACCGCATCGCCCGCGGCGAGCGCGGCGACGACGAGGAACGGGGCGCGCGGCCCCCACAGGTCGCTGAGCAGGCCGCCGACGGCGGGACCGAGCAGCACGCCCATGCCGACCGCGGACAGCGCGAGTCCCATGGCCTTGCCGCGCTGCTCGGGCGCGTGGGTCGCCGCGATCAGGGCGAGCCCCGCGGTCCAGGAGGATGCCGCGGCGATGCCCTGCGCGGCCCGCGCCGCGAGCAGCAGGGCGAGTCCGGATCCGCCCTCGACATCGACCGCCCAGGCGAACAGCACGGTGGCGGCGGCCAGTCCGAGCAGTCCGGCGAGCATGGGGGTGCGGGGTCCGCGCCGGTCGACCCAGACCCCGATGAACGGGGTGGCCGCCAGGAGCGCTGCCGCGTAGACGGCGAACAGCACACCGGCGGTCAGCGGTGAACCGTCGACCGCGGGTAAGCCGGGCAGCAGCGGGACGATGCAGCCGTACAGGAACATGTCGACGCCGAGTGCCGCTCCGGTGACCGTGACGGCGGCACCCGGGCGTGTACCCGTGCGGTGTTCAGTCATGACAGAAGTCCTCTGAGGATGGGGGCGACGCCGGTGGCGTCGTCCGGAGGGAGGAGGGCCGGGTCCGTGGCCGCGAGGAGCGCGGTGCCGCAGAGCCAGACCAGCAGGTTGGCGCGGTGCTGCGCCGGGCCGGC
This sequence comes from Streptomyces caelestis, assembly GCF_014205255.1. Lineage (GTDB taxonomy): Bacteria > Actinomycetota > Actinomycetes > Streptomycetales > Streptomycetaceae > Streptomyces > Streptomyces caelestis. The sequence goes on from NZ_JACHNE010000001.1 coordinate 7,020,675, forward strand.
CTGCTCGCCCGCCGTGCCGTTTCCTCCGGCCGCGTCCCGACGGCTTCGCGTGGTCGCCCGCTCGCTGAAGACGGCTTCGAGCCGACGCTGCCAGTCGGCCAGCCCGGATGCCTTCGCGGCCCGGCCCTCGGACAGCCCCGCCGCGTTGTGCGAGCCGTCCAGTGTCAGAGTCAGCAGGGCGCGGAAACGCGCGTCATGGCGCAGCCGGCGCAGCCCCATGGTGAGAAATCCGCGAAGCCGCTCGTCGAACGGGGCCTCGGAGTCCAGAATTCCCCACACCGGCTCCGTCACCGTGGCCCAGGAGTGGGTCATGACGGCGGCGTGGAAGGCGCTCCCGGTCGGCTCCCACCGCTCGGTTACTATGCTCACTTCATGCCGGAGGCGGGAAGCAGAGGACGCCCGGCCACTGACGGACTGCCGGGGAGGAAGGGAGAACCGCATGCCGTTCGAGACTCCCCGAATGCTCCCGGCGGGTGACCTGAGGACATGCTGAGAGAGGTCACCGCGACCCGTTACGTCGCACCCCTGACGTCCGGCGGATCCGTCCCCGGCATCGTGGAGGCCGACGACCTGGGCACGTACGTCGTGAAGTTCACCGGCTCCGCGCAGGGCCGCAAGGCGCTGGTCGCCGAGGTGATCGTGGGGGAGCTGGCCCGCGCCCTCGGGCTGCGCTTCCCCGAGCTGGTGCTGGTGCACTTCGACCCGGAGATCGCGCAGGACGAGCCGCACCAGGAGGTGCGGGGCCTGCACGCGGCCAGCGCGGGCGTGAACCTCGGCATGGACTACCTGCCGGGCGCCCGGGACTTCACGCCGGAGATCGCGCGGGTCTTCCCCGTCGATCCCCTGGAGGCGGGGAAGATCGTCTGGCTCGACGCCCTGACCGTGAACGTCGACCGTACGGTCCACAGCACCAACCTGATGGTCTGGCCCACCCTGGGCGTCGCGCCTCCGCGCCTGTGGCTGATCGACCACGGTGCCGCGCTCGTCTTCCACCACCGCTGGGACGGCACCGACCCCGCCAAGGCCTACGACTTCCGGCACCACGCCCTCGGCCACTACGGGCCCGACGTCCGGGCGGCGGACGCCGAGCTCGCTCCCGAGGTGACCGAGGAGCTGCTGCGCCGGATCCTCGCGGAGGTCCCCGACGCCTGGCTCGCGGACGAGCCGGGCTTCGCCACCGCGCAGGAGGCACGCGAGGCGTACGTGGCGTACCTCCACGCGCGCGTGCGGGCCTCCGGGGCCTGGCTGCCCACCGACTTCCCCAGCCGGGAGGAGCTCGCCGCCGAGGAGGCCGGCCGGGCGGCGCGCAGTCGGCAAGGACGCCCCGCGTGGCTCCGGCAGGTCCCCGACCTGCACGGCAAGCCCGCGGCCGAACAGGATTGGTCGGTGCACCTCGGATGAGTGGACGGGTCGAGATCGAGTACTGCACCCGGTGCCGCTGGCTGCCCCGTGCGGCCTGGCTGGCGCAGGAGCTGCTCACGACCTTCGAGTCCGAGCTGACGGAACTGGCGCTGAAACCCGGCACGGGCGGGGTGTTCGTCGTACGCGTCGGCGACGAGGTCGTCTGGGACCGTCGGGAGCAGGGCTTCCCGGAGCCGACGGCCGTGAAGCGGGCCGTACGCGACCGAGTGGCCCCGGGGAAGCCCCTGGGCCACTCGGACAAGCCGTCCGCGGACTGAGTCAGCCCTTGAGCTGCTCGTACGCCGGGAGCGTCAGGAAGTCGGCGTAGTCCTCGTCGAGGGAGACCGTCAGCAGCAGGTCGTGCGCCTGCTGCCAGTTGCCGGCCGCGAAGGCCTCCTCGCCGATCTCGGCCTTGATGTTCGCCAGCTCCTCGGCGGCGACCTTGCGGGCCAGGTCGGCGGTGACCTTCTCGCCGTTGTCGAGGACGACGCCCGCGTTGATCCACTGCCAGATCTGGGAGCGGGAGATCTCGGCGGTGGCGGCGTCCTCCATCAGGTTGAAGATGGCGACCGCGCCGAGTCCGCGCAGCCAGGCCTCGATGTAACGGATGCCGACCTGCACGGCGTTCACCAGACCCGCGTACGTCGGCTTGGCGTCCAGCGAGTCGATCGCGATCAGGTCGGCCGCCTTGACGTCGACGTCCTCGCGCAGGCGGTCCTTCTGGTTCGGCTTGTCGCCGAGGACCTTGTCGAAGGACTCCATGGCGATCGGCACCAGGTCGGGGTGGGCGACCCAGGAGCCGTCGAAACCGTCGTTCGCCTCGCGGTCCTTGTCGGCACGGACCTTCTCGAAGGCGACCTTGTTGACCTCGGCGTCCCGGCGCGAGGGGATGAAGGCCGCCATGCCGCCGATCGCGTGCGCGCCGCGCTTGTGGCAGGTGCGGACGAGGAGTTCGGTGTACGCGCGCATGAACGGGGCCGTCATCGTCACCGCGTTGCGGTCCGGCAGGACGAACTTGGCGCCGCCGTCCCGGAAGTTCTTGACGATGGAGAACAGGTAGTCCCAGCGGCCCGCGTTCAGCCCGGAGGCGTGGTCGCGCAGCTCGTAGAGGATCTCCTCCATCTCGTACGCGGCCGTGATCGTCTCGATCAGCACCGTCGCGCGCACGGTGCCCTGCGGGATGCCGACGTAGTCCTGCGCGAAGACGAAGACCTCGTTCCAGAGGCGGGCCTCCAGGTGCGACTCCGTCTTGGGCAGGTAGAAGTAGGGGCCCTTGCCGAGGCCCAGCAGGCGCTTGGCGTTGTGGAAGAAGTACAGGCCGAAGTCGACGAGCGCGCCGGGCACCGGGATGCCGTCCGCGTCGACGAGGTGACGCTCGTTCAGGTGCCAGCCGCGCGGGCGCATGACGACCGTGGCGAGTTCCTCGTTCGCCTTCAGGGCGTACGACTTGCCGGACTTCGGGTCCGTGAAGTCGATGGTGCGGGTGTAGGCGTCGATCAGGTTGAGCTGGCCGAGGACCACGTTCTCCCAGGTGGGCGCGGAGGCGTCCTCGAAGTCCGCGAGCCACACCTTCGCGCCCGAGTTGAGGGCGTTGATGGTCATCTTGCGGTCGGTGGGGCCGGTGATCTCGACCCGGCGGTCGTTCAGCGCGTCCGGGGACGGGGCGACCTTCCAGGAGTCGTCGGCGCGGATCGCGGCGGTCTCCGGAAGGAAGTCGAGGGTGCAGGTGCGGGCGATGTCGGCGCGGCGCTCGGCGCGGCGGGCGAGGAGTTCGTCACGCCGGGGCGTGAACCGCCGGTGCAGCTCGGCCACGAAGGCGAGCGCCGCTTCGGTGAGGACCTCCTCCTGCCGGGGCAGGGGCTCGGCGTCGACGATGGCCAGCGGGGACGGCGCTGGTGCGGACATGAACGGTCACTTCCTTCAGCGAGCTACGAAGACGAGCCGGCGGTTCGGCACCGGGTGCCAGTCTTCCCGGATACGGCGTTCGGCGCCCGCGGAGCCCTCGGGCGCTTCTGAACAGTGGATACTAGTTTCCTCATGGTGGAAGTTCAATCATGTGTTGATGTCGAGACTCTCCGGGTCGAGGCAAGGTGGCGCTCCGTGCCACCCCGCTCACTCAAGGTGGGTCAGATCGGCCTCCGTGTCGATGTCGAAGGGCCGGGCCACGTCCCCGCACTCGACGAGCGTGATCGCCGGCTCGTGCTCCTTGAGGTAGGCGCGTGCCCCCCGGTCCCCGGTCGCAGTCGCGGCGATGCCCGCCCAGTGGGCCGCGCCGAACAGGACCGGATGGCCGCGCACTCCGTCGTACGCGGCCGACACCAGCGACTCCTCGCCCGTGTACGCCCCCAGGACCCGGGCCACCGCCTCCGGGCCGATACCGGGCTGGTCGACGAGCGAGACCAGGGCGGCCGCCGCGCCCGTACCGGCGAGCGAGTCCAGCCCGGCCCGCAGGGACGTCCCCATGCCCTGTTCCCAGTCGGGATTGCCGACGAGAACGCAGCCCGGCAGTGCGGCTTGTGCCCGGACCTCCTCCGCCTGGGCGCCCAGCACCACATGGACCCGTTCACAGCCGCCCTCGCGCAACACCCGCACCGCGTGCTCCACGAGCGGCCGTCCGCGGTGGGTGAGCAGTGCCTTGGGACGCCCGCCGAGCCGCCGCCCGCCTCCGGCGGCGAGCAGCACCCCCGCAACCGCACGCGCCCTGTTCGTCGTCTTCCGTTCCGTCATGGATCCTGCATACCGCACGACATGCCGCACGACCTCAGGCCGAGAAGTTACGCAGCGGAGCAAGTCGATGACGCAATGGACTGGCGCCTGGTGGCCCGCGTCGTTTACTGTCGCCCGCACCGACCGGCCGGGCGGCCGACCGGTGCGCGGTGCAGGGGACTTCGCGTCGGAAGGGCACGCGCACGACGGAGTGCGAGGGGGAGGACTGTGTTGCGGAGCGTTGAGCAGAGGCGGCAGGGGCCTGTGACCGGCGGCGACGAGGATCCGCGCGTGACGGAGCTGCGCTCCGCCGTCGCCCGGCTGCGCCGACGGCTCGCCGCGCATCCTGGTCGGTTCGCCGACCGGACCATCGCCGAGGAGGAACTCGCCGCCCTGGACGCGATGGCGGCCGACGGCACCCCCGAAATCCCGCGGCTGCGCCGCTCCCTCCTGCTGATCGCGGGCGCGATCGGCTCGGTGAGCGCACTGGCCCCGGACCTCGCGGAGGTCCGCCGAGCCGTGGACCTCTTCGGCGGGCCGGTGCGGGGGCAGGGCTAGGTTCCGTCTCTTCGGTCATCTGCGAGCCCGGATGAGGATGGCGGCGAGGTGGAGTGCGGCTTGGTAGGCGGCGAGTTTGTCGGTGCGCATCGCCAGGCCGCGCCACTGCTTCAGGCGGTTGATGCACCGCTCGACGCGTGTTCCCGAGTGAACACCGACTCCAACTCGCCGGCTCAGTAAGCGGTTTCAGCCATCCCCTCCATACCAGGACAACGACAACCACCAGCTCAGAACGCGAACCGCTGCTGGCGTACCAACCACCTCCGCCTGCCCGTGCTGATCGACAACGCCGAGCACGTTCCAAGTCTCATAGGGGTGGAAGCGCACGAAGCGGTTACGCACTGGTGAGTCCCTGCGGGAAGTCGAATACCCCGTCAGGGTCGTAGTCGTGGGCAACGGAACGCAGGCGCTCCAGATTCGGGCCGTAGTAGGCCCGCGCCCAGTCCGGCAGGGCCGGGTCGATGTAGTTGACATAACCGCCCCCGATGCCCAGGGAGGCCAGCCCTGTCACGATGTCGCGGACGCTGCGCGTCACTTCGGCCCGGATGCCGCTGTGGCGCCTGCGTAGATCTGCGCGGTGGCGAACGCCTTGCGGTGCGCAAACGCGGTCTGGTCGATGCCCACGTCGGCTACCGCGCCACCGAGCGGGTCGAGGATGATCGATGTAGACCTCCCGCAACGGCGGACATGGTGGCCACACGCCTGGCCCGCCCCGACGGCTCCCAGCGGAAGCTGGCCGTGATCGCCACTGGTGAGCTCGTTGAGAGCAATGGACGTCTGCTCGCCTACACCGCGCCCTGGTTCAGTGGCGGTTCGTCCGATCCGCTGCCTCCGCGCGACGACCCGCGCCGGCGCACGTTCAACCTGGACATGGTCGCTCTCGGCTGGGCGGCAACCTTCCTCATCTACCCCTCCATCCCGCCCACCGCCGATCTGAACCTGTTGCTGGACGAGGCGGAGGCGGCATGGACCCAGCAACTCGGTGTATGGGCCCAGTTCGGACAGGACCTGCTGCTGGGATACGAATACCGGGGCTGCATCAAACTCGGTGCTCGAGAGGTGAACGATCCGGCCAAGGCAATCGGGCAGGCCTACCAACGGGTGTGCGTGGACCTGCGGACCCTGACCGAGGTGAGTCCCGCCCGGCGCAACCGGCGCGCGCGGCGTGTCCGTTCGGCTGGGTCGCGGGGTGCGCTGAGGCCTGCCCGGTCCACCCGGTGTGCTTCGGTGTCCGTCCGGTCGTGTCGCGGCGACGCTCCGTTGTCGCCCCGCCTTGTCGCGGGGTGGCCCGAGGCCCGCCCGGCCCGACCGGCGGGTGCCGCCGTGGCCGTTGGTCGTGCTGCGGGGCGCTCCTCAGTCCGCGGGACCCGGTGCGGAGAGCGCCACCCCGATGTCCGCCTTGTCGCGGGGTGACCCGAGGCCCGCCCGGCACTACCGGTGCCGCCCGGACGGCCGGTGGCGTCAGGGTGTCAAGCGGGGCTCTGGCTGGCCAGGGCCTCGGAGAGTTCGCCGGCGACCTGCTGGAGCACCGGCACGATCTTCTGCGTGGCCGCCTCCGTGACCCGGCCCGCCGGGCCGGAGATGGAGATGGCCGCGGCGGTGGGGGAGTCGGGGACCGAGACCGCGAGGCAGCGGACGCCGATCTCCTGTTCGTTGTCGTCGATCGCGTACCCCTGGCGGCGTACGTCCTCCAGCGCCGCGAGGAACCCGTCGGGCGTCGTGATCGTCTTGTCCGTCGCGGCGGGCATGCCCGTACGGGCGAGCAGGGCGCGCACCTCCTCCGGCGG